>CAIQIE010000046.1 GCA_903871805.1 uncultured Planctomycetaceae bacterium
GCCGCTGCCGAATCCGGCACGTAAGCCTGCAGCCTCGGAGTACTGCTTTATTTCCGGGGACGGAGTCTTTTCTGTTGCCGATAATCCGGAATGGAACTCTGCTGTCGACAGAGACTTTCGCATCGGAACGCTGCTGCAGAACCGTTATCTGCTGACAGATATCCTTGGACGCGGAGGAATGGGCTGCGTACTGCTGGCTCGTGATCAGCTGCTGCATCGCGATGTGGCCGTCAAGATTGTCATGACGCGAAAATTGCTGCCGGACAATGACCTGCAGGCCGCCCTGACCCGCGAAGCTCGACTTGCCGCGTCGTTGAATCACCGCGGAATTGCCATGGTCTATGACTTTGGATACCACGCGGGAAAAAGTTTCACAGTCTTCGAATATGTCGAAGGCCAGACGTTGCGTGAGATGCTGAAGGAATGCGGAAAGCTTCCCCGGGATACCGTCAGATCGCTGGTCCGGGAACTTGCAGAAGCGCTCGACGTCGCCCATGCAGGTGGCGTGATCCACCAGGATCTGAAACCTGAAAACATCTGCATCACGCACAGCGGGCAGCCGAAAATCCTTGACTTTGGTGTCGCACGCGATCTCAGCCGCGACTTTGAAAGCCGCGGATTCTGTGGAACGCCCCAGTATGCCTCGCCCGAACAGGCCGCAGGATCTGCCACGGATGGCCGGACAGATCAGTATGCACTGGGACTACTGGTCTATGAAATGCTGTCCGGCAGACAGGCCTTCACCTCGGCTGATCCGCTGCAATTGCTGCAGATGCATCGCAGCCAGTCACCGGAATCCCTGGGAACGCTGTGTCCGGAACTTTCGTCGGCGACCATAGCTGCGGTACATCGCGGCCTTGCCACGAAGCCTGGTGATCGCTTTGCGACATGCCGGGAATTTGCCGACGCACTGTTTGAAGAACCTCAGACGCAGCCTGCCATGCGGCCACTGCTGAATGTACCTCCGGAAGAACAGATTGATGTCTTTCTCTGTCATGTTTCAGCCAACTCGCTCTTCGCCAGACAACTTGCTGAATTTTTGGAACAGCGAGGACTGACGACGTGGTATTACCAGAGAGACGCCTTGCCGGATCTCTCGTTTCTGCGTCAGGCGACGGACGCTGTCCAGAGAGCACGAATTGTGCTGCTGGTGATTTCCGGACCGGCACTGAATTCCGAAGAATTCAGCCAGCAGATTCGGATGGCCACACAACGAGGTCGCTTACTGCTGCCGGTTCTTACCGAGCTTGTCGCGGAAGACTTCGAAATGCGACACCCCTCCTGGAGATCTCTGCTGGGTCCCGCGACCGTGCTGGATCTGACAGCTGTCGATCGTCAGGCCGGGCTTTTGCGAATTTTGCAGGCGCTGGAACATTCCGGATTGCAGCCCACCGTGGCAGCCAGAAACCTCAACCGCACCACTCTCAGCCGCCAGCCCGGCGGCCCGACAACGGCCTCCGCGACACATGGACAGATCTGGGCCACGGATTCCAGCCAGATTGACGTCCACGATCTTCCCGAACTTGTCTTCCGCAACGCTCTTGTCGATGACTTTCTGAACCGCAGAAATCGGTTTTTTCTGTCCGGAACCAAGGGCCTTGGGAAAACGATGCTGCTGAGCTACAAACGGCATCTGATTGCTCAGCGGGCTGTGGAAAGTGGCGGAGAAGGCAGTATCTGCTTTATTCCGAGTGGCGGACCATTCCTCGACTTTATGAGCGAAATGCGGACGGTCTCGGCCAATTACGAAACAAGTCTGGCTGATCTGTCAGTGACCAAACGATTCTGGAGCGTAGCGCTGAGAATCTCTGCCATCTCACACCACAAAGGCTGTCTCGGGAGTGATGAGGAATTTGAGCTGAAAGAATTTCCGCAGCGATTTCGCAGATGGCTCTGTGGATCTGCGGTCGCACCTTCCGTTGTCTTCAAGGAACTGACCAACCTGTCAGTCAGCCAGGCCAACAGCCTTGTGGACGACACAGAAACGTTTCTGGATGAAAAGCTGCGATCCATCCACAGTGCCACGTGTTTCTTTGTGGACAAAGTCGACCAGGCCGTGCGGGAAAGAAGCCGGGATGCATGGATCAATATTCAGGCCGGACTGATTGAAGCCGCCTGGGAAATTATGAATGCCAACAGCCACGTTCGAATCTACGCGTCCATTCGCCAGGAAGCCTTCTCCAATTATTACTCGGACGTAAAATCGAATTTGCTGGGTGCCACGACGGTCCTGCGTTATACGGACGCAGATCTTGAAATGATGATGAATCGGCTGACCAGCTGTTATGAATCCAGTCGGGGCTTTCGGGACTTCATCGGGATGCGGGTCCTGCTGCATTCCCGCAGATCTGCGCCGGAAGATGCCTTCCGTTTTTTGCGTCGCCATACCTTCGGCCGACCTCGCGACCTTGTTGTCATAGCGTCCGAACTTTCCTCACGTCGCGGACTGCTGTCCGAGACAAAGTACTGTGAAATCGTACGCAGCTTCAGTGCCCGGCATCTGCTTGTGGGCCTGTTTGAAGAAATGCGGGTGTTTCTGGATTGCCTTGGCGATCCGGCTCATCGGGAACGTTTTCTGAAATGCCTCACGGCCAACATTCTCAGTCGCAGTGAACTGGTGGAAATCTGTGCCCGATTCAACGGAGTTCCGAATTCCGTGGTAATCGATTTCGGCGAAGATTCCAGCGAAATCTTTCATCCTTTCGAAGATCTGTATCTGGCCGGACTGCTGGGAATTGTCACGGCGGCCGCAGAATCCGATCTTCAGATCCAGCGTTTTCGACGCCCGGATGATCTGGTCAGTGCGCGCGGCACGGATCTGCCGTCTTCCCCCTGGTACTTTATTCATCCGGCCCTTTCTGCCTACATCAGATCGGTGCTGAAGAGCTCTGACTTTCTGCATTTTGAACAGGTGGCCGTGGGTGATGGGCTATCGTGGCATGCATGGGATCCCATTTGCTGCGAAATCGAGAAGCACAGTCGGCACCTGACCGACGCCTCTCTCCGCCAGTTTACCGCCGCCGTGATTCGTGAGGCCCGAGAAGTACTCACCAGCAGAACGATGCGCAGCCTTGCGCTGCTGCTTCAGGCGCTGCCGGACTGGAAGGAAAACCTGCAGACTCTTCAACAGACCGGCCATGCAGATCTGGTACTCTGGATTGAAGAACTGGCATTAACTCAGCGATGATGCCGTTTCTGATGTTGCAAATTCCGCCGACAGAATTCCCCATCAACAGTGTTCCACACGTTCTCATGCCTGCCACGCTGTCCAGGGAGACTTCAAATGCCTTCGAAAATTCTGGCCCTCGATCAGGGAACCACCAGCTCACGCGCCATCGTGTTTGATGACGAGGCGCGGATCCTCGCCGTGGCTCAGAAAGAATTCCCGCAGTACTTTCCTCAACCGGGCTGGGTTGAACACGATGCCGAAGAAATCTGGTCATCACAACTTGCTGTTGCCCGGGCTGCACTTCGAAAAGCGAAGCTCTCCGCGTCGGACATCGCGGGAATCGGTATTACCAACCAGCGGGAAACAACCCTGCTGTGGGATCGTCGTACCGGAAAACCGATCCACAATGCCATCGTCTGGCAGGATCGACGAACCGCAGAGCACTGCGCTTCGCTGCAACGCAGTCATCAGGCCGCCGAATTTCGTCACCGCACCGGACTGGTGATCGACAGCTACTTTTCCGCAACCAAAATTGCCTGGCTGCTGAAGCATGTTCCGGGGGCACGGGAACTGGCAAAAGCCGGGCAACTTGCCTTCGGAACCATGGATTCCTGGCTGCTCTGGAAATTGACCGGCGGACGCGTGCATGCCACCGATCTGACAAATGCGTCACGCACCATGCTTTGCAACATCCACGAGGGTACATGGGATACAGAACTGCTCAGGGCACTGCGAATTCCAGCCTCGATCCTTCCGGAAATTCGAAGTTCCAGCGAGATCTATGCAGAAACTGACCGGTCACTCCTTGGTGCCTCAATCCCCGTCGCCGGCATCGCCGGAGATCAGCAGGCCGCCCTGTTTGGACAACACTGCACCAAACCCGGAATGGTCAAGAACACCTATGGCACGGGTTGCTTCATGCTGATGAATACCGGAACACGCCCCAAAGCCTCCTCCCGACAACTGCTGACAACAGTGGCCTGGAAAATTGGTGATGTGACAGAATACGCACTCGAAGGCAGCGTGTTTACTGCCGGTGCCCTGGTGCAATGGCTCCGCGACGGTTTGAAGATCATCCGACGTTCGTCTGATGTCGAAACACTGGCCAACACGGTACCGGACAATGGCGGCGTCTATGTCGTCCCCGCCTTCGCCGGACTTGGGGCGCCGCATTGGGACCCCTGGGCCCGCGGACTGATTGCCGGACTGACCCGCGGAAGTCACTCCGGGCATATCGCCCGCGCCGCCCTGGAATCCATTGCGTATCAGGTGGCAGACGTTCTGGAAGCCATGAAACTGGACTCCGGCATTCGCATCTCTTCACTCCGCGTGGACGGCGGTGCTGCCGTCAACAACACCCTGATGCAGTTTCAGGCAGATCTGCTTGGCGTCCCGGTCATTCGTCCGGCCGTGTTTGAAACCACGGCACTCGGAGCTGCCTGCCTCGCTGGACTGGCAACCGGCGTCTGGAAGTCTTCCGATGATCTGGCGAGTCAGTGGAAAATCGACCGTATCTTTGAACCCCAGCTGAAAAAATCTCAGGTCGATGCGTTGAAGGCTGGCTGGAACAAAGCCCTCGAGCGCTCGCGCGGATGGGCCGAATGACGGCGTCCTCGACCAGAATTTTCTGACCCATGTATTCGACACGAAGCCGGGCACACATCTCGACACCCACAGTCGATCTGACTGCGGACACTATGGTGCTTCAAAAACCTGGATCCGGTCGCCCACGTCATGAGCATCCACGGGAAAGTTCGCAAACTGAACGGTGGAATTGCGATCAAACCATTCCCGAATCACGGGTTCCGCATCTGTGTTTTCTGGTCGCCGAACCATAAATGTTTCACCTTCCGTTACAGCCCGGATTTCTCCGTCATCAATGATCAGCTGTCCGGACTTGAACACATACCGCGGAAAGCGAAACATGGCTTCGATGTCGTCCTGACGACTGTAAACCGTGACGTCAGCGTCTGCACCTGGTCCAAGGTGCCCTTTGGAGGTCAGCCCCAGCATTTTTGCCGGCGCCGCCCTCGTAATGATGGCGATCTCATTCAGCGTGTATTCGCGGGAGAGTTCCGACAGATGGCAAGCCTGCCGAAGCTTCTCTGGAAGTCGCTGCAGATAGTCGTCTCGGCGAGAC
>CAIQIE010000047.1 GCA_903871805.1 uncultured Planctomycetaceae bacterium
CCCGATGCTGCTGGCAGCCAGATTGAGGGACTGCAGGTATTCGAGGAATGACGTGATGACGGGCACGCCCACATCGTGGACACCGGCTTTGGCGTTGTTCCGGTTCCATGTGAAGAAGCGATCCAGATCCCTGTGGTAGGCATCGACTGTATTTTTGGCCATGCCGCATTCGGCATCGAGATAGCTGAGAAAGCCCGTGAGCCATGACCCGGGGTCTCGAAACGTGGCTACGGCAAAAGTTCGGCCTTCGGGTGGACGTTTTCGCCGTGTCATTGGGTTTGTGGCTTTATTCTGGAATCTGGAATACTGCAGTGCTGGATTTGCGAGCTGGGACGTGAGCCTGAATTGAGGCCCTGGGGGATTCCCCGCTGGGGCGTCGCCGGATTCCCGTCAAGAAAGTGTGCCACCTGTCGCGTCCCATGCCGTTGATTTCGGCGAGAAAACAGGGGCAAGTCGCAGGATTTTTGCGGGAAAATCGCATCCCTGACGGAAGTTAGTTGCTGGTGCAGATTAAGGGGCGTCGGGCCGCCTCGACTGCGTTGGGTTGACGAGGTGAGTGGGTCGATTCAGTTTTGACTTGGTATTTGTGTGGCTTAATGTGCGTGGGGTGGGATTGGCACATCCGAGTGTCGAGGCCGCCAAAACCCACGAATCAACACGATCCTCCCATGCGGACCAAGAGGGCGATCAAGGTGCTGTGTTCCCAGATAGGCATGCCATGCCGATAACACCAGGGCGGATTTCATGAATTCGTTCAAAGAATTCATACCGGATGGCGTTAGAACCGAGGACGGTCGTCGAAATCAATCCCCGAGTGAATCGCCTTGCTCGGGCGTTTTCAAGTCTTTCAAGTATTTGATGCTTGCGTGCGGAAACTTTCTTCGCGAACTTTCGCTTTACCTGAGACCCTACCTGCGGCGATGTTTTACGGTTCGTTGTTGATGGCGGTAATACGCAAGTTCTTAGGGAGTTCTAAGGCATTTTCCGAGATTTTTGCAAACTTGTCCATGTGGTTTGCTTGAATGAGTTTTAGTCGTGCTTTCTTCGTGCAATCTGAAAGTCGTTGGCACTGTGGGTCGTGTCGTTCTTCCCGATACGAACGAATACGACAGTGAACGATGCCGCCGTTCAGTCGAATGCGATTTTCTGGTGTTTGACTCATGCTTTTACGGGAGAAAAACTGGTGACAGGGTGTACTGTACGGAGTTGGTGATTCGTAGGTTCGATAGCTCGGGAATCCGTGATTAAGAGGGAAAGTACTTTCTGAGCCACGCTGGTTGCAGCTATGAATGACCGCTGGAACGGTCCCCCGGTGCGAACGCGGGACACTACAAGCGACTGCTGGATTTCCTACGGGATGCAGAACAGAGCCACGCGTGGGAGAGATGGCGAATACGATAGGTGGAATTCAGCGCGATCCTTCGATTTGCGGAAGCAAATTGCCGAAATTTGTTGGACGCCCAGGCAAGTGTGGTTTTTTCAATTTCCGAGAGGGTGAGTATGCCAATTAAGAAGATCGGAAGAGTCCTCGCTGACGTCGCTTCTCTGCGACTGGTGAGTCAGGAGTTACGGGGACTTCGCGAACAAGTGGATTCGATCAGGGACCAGGTAGCAAGGGCGTCGCGAGCTGCAGCAGAGGGTGAGTATTCCAGGATTGCCGCGGAGTGCAGGGGAATCGACAGGAATCGCCTTGAATTTTGTGGCGGAAAGCGATTGTCCCAGAACGATGAAGATGGAATTATTTCTGAAATATTTCGCCGCATCGGCACCAAGAGTCGCAGGTTCGTTGAATTCGGAACCGGAGATGGGACGGAGAACAATACGGTCAGCCTGTTGATCGACGGCTGGTCCGGACTCTGGATTGACGGGTGCACCGAGGCACACCGGCACCAAATGCAGGTGTTTCGTCGCTGGATTGATTCAGGCAATTTGTCCTGCCTTCAGAGTTTCCTGAGGGTGGATAATATTGATTCGGTGATTAGCTCGGCAGGTGTTTGCGGTGAAATTGACCTGCTCAGTATCGATGTGGACGGCAACGATCTCGCACTGTGGAAGGCCGTTCGTTGCGTTCAACCACGAGTCGTGGTGATTGAGTACAATGCATATTTGGCTCCACCAGTTCGATGGAGTCTGCCATATGATCCGTCATTTCATTGGGATGGTCGTTCGGCCGTCTTTGGCGCTTCACTGCAGGCCATGGCAGATTACGGCGCGGAATGCGGCTTCGAACTGGTTGGTTGCAATATCTCGGGACTCAATGCGTTCTTTGTGCGTGCCGACGAATGTGGCCGCAAATTCCCTTTTGCAAAACGAGCCGTTGACCTTTACCACCCTCGTCGCTATTGGTTAGATGTGATGTTTTCACGGCCCTCAGCGGAACTGTTGACAGCGGCGATCGACGGAATCAGTGTTCGGAATCCATCGGATGAAATCGCCCCTGATACACATCAGCCGTAATCCCTGAAAATTGCATGCAACGGCGTGCATCAATCCGAATATTGACAGGAGCCTGCTCCGGGGATGCAACACGAAAATTACCCTCGGGACACGTGACCAAAATCATAACTAACAATTGCGGTCACTCTTCCGGGCAATGATTTTTTCAGTGCCGGTTTGAAGATAATGTTGCATTTTGGCACCACTCCTGCAGCTCGGTTGGACCAAGTCCTTGCTTGAATAGGCGTAGCGGTTGTGTAGTCTAACGCCCTTGATTCAGCTTATTGCCGGCTACGACTCAAGGGGAGATGGTCATGCCGCGGGCGATTGGAAGGGATTTGTTTTCGCCGGATGAGACTGCGATCGTGCATGTCATGAACCGGACGACGAGGCGGTGCTTTTTAAATGGCAGGCATCCGCTGTCCGGTAAGAACTATGACCATCGCAACGGCTGGTTCAAAAATCGTTTGCAACTGCTGGCTTCGACGTTTTGAATCGACCTGCTGTGCTACACGATTAAGTCGAACCATTTCCACCGGATTTGCACTCGGCCGGATGTGGTGAGCAATTGGGATGACACCGAGGTCGCTCGTCCTTGGCTGACGTTGTGTCCAAAACAGAAGGACGAAGACGGGAATGCATTGCCACCCGCGGACCTGGAACTCAATACGATTTGGAACGACCAAATGATGGTGGCGCAGATACGGCAGCGACTGTCGGACATCTTCCTGGGGGATGCAGCTGCTGTATCAGCCCATCGCTCAGTGTGCGAATCTGGAAGACAGGGCCACAGGGAAGTTCTTTGAGGCTCGTTTCCAGGCGACTCGGCTGCAGGACGAGACTTCTCCACTGGGCCTGTGCCGCGTATGGGGATCTGAATCCGATAGGGGCAGCTCTCGCGAAAACCTGGAAGGCAGTCCAATCACCCCGACCAAACGGCGGGTTGAGGATCTGAAATCCGTTGAACGACATGGGGGTAACTAAACCCTTGCCGGTTCCCCGGAGATTGATGAGACGGCAGCAAAGTTTCGGGAGGTCGCCTGCTTTCTGGCCCCAGTTGATCTTCAGGAACGGAGCAGTCAGAAGGGCGCGTGCGTTCGTCAGGACGGCCATAGGTGCAGAGACAGGGGTTTCCTTCTGATGACGACGGCGGTGTATACAGAACTACTGGACTGGACAGCGCGCTGGGTCAGAGGCAATAAGCAGGGAGCGACGCCTGCCGATCTTCCACCGCTCTTCGAGCGACTTGAGATTGATGAAGGAACGTGGGTGAGATTCGTTGCCGAGTTCGGTCGATTGTTCTGGTTAATGACGGGCACGCCCACATCGTGGATACCGGCTTTGGCGTTGTTCCGGTTCCATGTGAAGAAGCGATCTAAATCCCGATGGTAGGCATCGACTGTGTTTTTGGCCTTGCCGCATTCGGCATCAAGATAGTTGAGAAAGCCCGTGAGCCATGACCCGGGGTCTCGAAACGTGGCCACGGCAAAAGTTCGGCCTTCGGGTGGACGTTTTCGCCGTGTCATTGGGTTTGTGGCTTTATTCTGGAATCTGGAATACTGCGGTGCTGGATTTGCGAGCTGGGACGGGAGCCTGAATTGAGGCCCTGGGGGATTCCCCGCTGGGGCGTCGCCGGATTCCCGTCAAGAAAGTGTGCCACCTGTCGCG
>CAIQIE010000048.1 GCA_903871805.1 uncultured Planctomycetaceae bacterium
ATGGCGATGTGTTCACACGCGTCGTGAGTAGTACGATCAAGTCGGACGGAAACTATCATCCCTTGCCCTGGTTTTCTTTGCGCCTTTGCGTGAGAATGTGTTTGTCACGCAAAGACGCGAAGTCGCAAAGGGAGAATGGCGATGTGTTCACACGCGTCGTGTGTAGTACGATCAAGTCGGACGGAAACTGTCATCCCTTGCCCTGGTTTTCTTTGCGCCTTTGCGTGAGAATGTGTTTGTCACGCAAGGGAGGACCCGGGGACACACCACGTCCGGTCCCGATCCTGCGTTGTCACACACTTATGGCGGTTCGACCAATCGTGGCGGTTGTTTCAACGTGATGTCGTTCCGAAACGACCGATGCGGCGTCTGAGCCAGAGATCGTGTCTGCTCGATGTGGATGTCATGGATGTGGCGGCTCGGGCTGAATGGCAGGCCCGGTCAGGGGCTTCAGTATTTCGCCGCATACGAATGCTGGGAGCTGGGAATACCGCGGAAAATCCTGACCGCGCATCGCCAGTACCGAGCCTCCCAAAGTCCGAGCCACATTCAATGCCCAGGTGTCATTGCTGACTGGTCGCGACCGCAGACACGGCAAGCTTTTGGGGACCCGAAAAAAAACGGCCCGGTTGGGACCGGGCCGTAAAGTTGGTTTTCAGGATTTCGCAAGCCCGGTCAGGTCTTTGGTGGTTCGCTGACTTCGATATGAAGATCGCGAAGCTGGCGGTCGTCCACGGTCGACGGGGCGCCCGTAAGCATATCAGCGGCCTTCTGTGTTTTCGGGAAGGCAATGACTTCGCGAATATTGTCGTTTCCGGCGAGAAGCATCACCCAGCGGTCAAGTCCAAGAGCGATCCCCGCGTGCGGTGGTGCTCCAAATCGCAACGCCTCCAGCAGAAAGCCAAATCGCAGTTCCGCTTCTTCCGAATTGATTTTGAGCAAATCAAAGACCATTTGCTGCACTTCAGAGTCGTGAATACGGACGCTTCCACTGGCAGCCTCGTATCCGTTGACGACCAGATCGTAGCTATCCGCTCGAACCTTGCCGGGATCTGTCTTGAGGTATTCAGCATCCTCAGGATTTGGCTGACAGAACGGATGATGCTCTGCGTCGTATCGTCCCTCGTCAGCATTCCATGTTACAAGCGGAAAGTCGACAACCCAGATGCATTTGAAGGAGGTGGGGTCATAGAGATTCTGCTCTTTGCCGATGCGATTTCTGAGGGCCGCCAGAGCCGCGCATGTGACCTTCCATGAGTCAGCGACGAACAGCAGCAGGTCACCCTCTTCCCCCTGCATACGACTGATGATGGACTGTTGTTGTCCTTCTGTGAAGAACTTGGCGATGGTGGATTCCAGTTTGCCAGCGACCACCTTCATGTAGGCGAGTCCTTTGGCGCCGTATTCACCGACGAAGTTCTTGAGGTCCACGTCCAGCAGGCGTCGGCTGTACTTTTCCGCTCCGCCCTTCACATTCAAGCCACGGACTCGACCACCGGAGCTGGAAACTGCCTTGAAAACGCCGAATTCGCAGATTGCTGCAAGATCGGTGATATCCGTGATTTCCATACCGAACCGCAGATCCGGTTTGTCATTACCAAAACGCTCCATGACGTCGCGGTAGGTGTAGCGATCAAGAGGCGTGGGGACGTCGATGTTCCGGACTTTTTTCATCACGAAAGAAACAAGCCCGTCGATCGTGCTGAGGATGTCATTTCGTTCAACGAATGACATTTCGACGTCAATCTGAGTAAATTCGGGCTGTCGATCAGCACGAAGATCCTCGTCGCGAAAACAGCGGGCGATCTGGTAATAACGGTCAAAACCGGCCACCATCAGGATTTGCTTGTAAATCTGCGGTGACTGTGGCAGTGCGTAAAAAGCGCCCGGGTGCACGCGGCTTGGGACAAGATAATCACGAGCCCCTTCCGGCGTGCTTCGCCCAAGAATCGGTGTTTCGATTTCCAGAAAGCTGCGTTCGTTGAAGAATTCACGAACGGCCTGTGTCAACTGATGTCGCAGGACGATATTGCGATGCAGTTCCGGCCGGCGCAGGTCCAGGAAGCGATATTTCAGGCGGAGTTCTTCGTTTGGAAGTTCGCCACCTTCAATTTCAAATGGCGGCGTCTTGCTGCGCGACAGCAGGACCAATTGGTGCACACGCACTTCGATCTCGCCCGTGGCCAGTTTGGAATTGGACATTCCTTCGCCGCGGAGGCGTACTTCGCCAATTACGCGAATCACGTCTTCCCGACGCAGACGTCGTGCCAGGGAATCGATACGTGAGTCGTCATCGGAGTTGAAGACAACCTGAGTTTTTCCATAGCGATCCCGCAGGTCAACAAACACGAGTTCTCGCCCCTGTTCACGATAGCTGTGAACCCAGCCTGACAGGGTGACCGTCTGACCCGCATGGTCTTTGCGAAGTTCGCCGCATGTATGAGTTCTAAGCACTGATGCAGATCCAAAAACAAAGAATAAGGTGGACGAGGGAAATTCGAGTGTCAGCAGGTGAACATCTGCTGTTGCCGAATGTCCCTGCAGTATAAGGTCGGGACGGGTTCGGGGAAAGAATGGTTCTGTGAATCATCTGCCAATGGAACCGCCCTGGCATTTTCTTCAGAAAACATCAGCGTTTCTGACGAAAACATCGTTTTTTTGCGACCGGCAGCAGAGACTTTAGAGTGTCGGATGTGGGTTTCGGTGGCCAAAAGAACACGGAATAAGCGATGCGGGAACGTTATTTTTGGATTCCATGCCTTTCCCGGGGCGTTTTTCTTCATTCGTTTTGATCGGAAATTCGTTAAATTACCGGGTGAAGGCGGAACGCGAAGACGGTGTAAGTCTCTGGCCCCGGATTCAAACACAGGAAGACCACAGAAATGACATTGCCAGTACTGCAGGAACGTCCTCGGATCGAAGAAGACCCGCTTGACCTGATGGAAGAGATTGATGCCCTGAAACGGGAAAAGGATGCCACCATTCTGGCTCACTTCTACGTCGATGGCGAAATTCAGGACATCGCGGACTTTACCGGCGACAGCCTTAAGCTCGCAAGGGACGCAACTCGCGTGACGACCTCGACGATCGTCTTTGCCGGGGTTCATTTTATGGGAGAATCCGCAAAAATCATGAATCCGCAAAAGCGGGTGCTGATTCCCGATCTCCTTGCGGGGTGTTCGCTTGCGGATAGTTGCCCGCCAGAGCAGCTTGCGGCATTTCAGCAGCAACTGCGTGCTATGGGTCGCGATTTCCATACGGTGGCCTACATCAACACCTCTGCAGCGGTCAAAAGCCTTGTCGATTGGATTGTGACCAGTGGAAATGCACAGGAAATTATCGGTCGTGTCCCTAAAGACAAAGAGATTCTGTTTGTTCCGGATCAGCATCTGGGCCGTTACCTGATGGAGGTCACTGGCCGTAAGATGATTCTGTGGCCAGGTGCGTGCATGGTTCATGAGGTCTTCAGTATTCAGGATCTGATTCGAATCAAACGCAGCCATCCCGGAAGTGTTGTGATGTCTCATCCGGAATGTCCTCAAAATATTCTGGAGATCTCAGATGTGATTGGCGGCACGGAAAAGATGCGGCAGCACGTCATGAAACTCCAGACACCGACGACTTTCCTTGTGGCCACGGAAGCGAGCATGATCCATCCGCTGCAGAAGGCGGCGCCGCAGCACACCTACATTCCCGTTCCAGGCATCATGTCTGCAAGTGGTGAAACGTGCGCCTGCAATAGGTGCCCGCATATGGCCCGGAATACTCTGCAAAAAATTCGCGACTGCCTGCGGGACGGACGACCAGAAATCGAATGGAAGGACTACTTCTCAAAGGCTCGCGAAGTACTGGATCGCAGTCTGCTGCAGTAAGTACCGGTTGTGTTCCAAAACGCTCTGGTACGATCTGAGATTCGGAATGGATTCGGAATGGATTCGGATTGACGCTGTCGCCAGCTCTGTCTGAGGCTGCTCAATGCCTGACTGGCCGCATGCGTGCTTCCCAAAATCCTCTGAAAACATCCCAGGCATCTGTGGGAAAAGGAGCCTTGCGATACACACGCAAGTAACTGCGCCGCGTCGGTGGGTACCGTCGGTTCCAATTCATATCAGCTCCGTCCGCCGTATTTATTGTGGATTGCGGGTGGACAGTGTGATCATTGCTGGGGTGAAGTGCAGATAGAAACATGGCTCAAGAACATCAGTGAGGGGATATTCTCGAAACCGGGGAGAGAAAAACGGTCTGAGCATGTTCTGCAAGTCGTTTGCGGAAAACACTTTACGGCTTTGACAAAGCTTTGACAAAGTCGTGACCACGTTAACACAGGGTCGTGTTGCAGGGGGACGATAACCACCGTAACCTTCAACCACTCATTCGGCTGGAGGTCGAGGCAACCTGCAGGTAGCCGAATCATGTTTCAGGCAGAAGTGCGACGTTGTGTGGCATTTTGACTGAGCGTTATTGGGTTGTGTGACTGCCTGCCAGTGGTCGTGTTTGGTCTTCCTGTTCTGTACGTAGCGATGTTCTTTCGGACAAAATTTTCATGAGCACCCTGAGCGCGGTTGTAAATTCCGCAGTTACGGCCGGTCCTGTTGGGGGATCGAGTCAGCTGACAGCGGCAGAAGCGAAGAAGTTGAACTTCCAGCGTGAGACCAGCTCGCTGGTTGCAGCATTCCATTCAGAGCAGCTTCGGCTGTCGAACGTGGATTGGGTTGTCACCCTCTTTCTGATCGGCGTGCATGTGGGGGCCCTGGCGGCCTTCGTACCCGCATTCTTCAGTTGGTCGGGACTCGCCATCTGTTTGGTGATGCACTGGGTCACCTGCAGCATCGGAATTTGTCTGGGGTTCCATCGCTACCTGGCACATAAGTCCATGAAGCTGAAGGCGCCGGCCGAGTTTGTCACAATGATGTGCGGCTGTCTGTCCGGCGAAGGTTCACCGCTGACGTGGGCAGCGACCCATCGTCTGCATCACCAGAAGTCTGATCAGGAAGGGGATCCGCATTCCCCGATTCGTGAAGACGGATGGTGGGCGCATATCATGTGGCTGTTTCCCAAACGAGCGACGGATGTTTCTCGAATTCTGATGAGTCGGTATGTTCCTGAGCTTGTCAATCGTCCCGTAATGCAGTTTTTCGAAAAGACATTTGCTCTGTGGCTGTGGGGCGGTGGGCTGGTGCTGCTGGCGGCTGGATGGATGACAGGGGGCTGGCAGTTGGGAGTTTCCTGGCTGGTCTGGGGCATGTGTGTGCGAATGGTGGCGGCTTACCACAGCACATGGTTTGTCAATTCAGCGACTCATCTTTGGGGCTACCGCAACTATGACACCCGTGACCATTCTCGCAATCTCTGGTGGGTGGCGATTCTGGCCTATGGTGAAGGCTGGCACAACAATCATCACGCCCATCCAGCAGTGGCGCCCGCCGGTCACAAGTGGTGGGAAGTGGATATGACATGGTGGTCCATCTGCTTTTTAAGAGCAATTGGTCAGGCCTATGACGTGAAGGACAAATTACCGCAGGGCCGTGGCGCAGACCATGATGACATGCCGGAAATTGTCAAAGTGGAGATCGCCGCGGCGTAGAAAACGCATGACGGGTCTCTGGTGAGTGAACATTCAAAAGCGACATGCGGTAGAACTTCTGCATGTCGTTTTTTTTTGCGCCATGAAGCCATGGACGAAACTCCGCATTTGCTGCACAGAGCAGCTTGTCAGAGTCCGAAATCGGGGGGCAGAATGATCAGATGCCGGTTGTCAACTACGGTCGCATCCGGAACCCTGGACGCTTCGCTGATCTCAAAAACGCCGTACCGAGTTTGAACTAGTGTTGAGTTTCTGAAGGAACCGGATCTCGATGGTACGGTGATTTCTGAGCACGATAAAACCCGGAATCAATGTCCCGCAGGACCGCACAAAAGTGTCTGCCTGAATCGCCGATATAAAAAAAACGCAGAGGTACCGGAGTTGTAGTTCCGGCACTTCTGCGTGTCTGCTGCGATGGTTGTATCAGGTCGAGTACCGGCAGAACTGGCTATTCTGCCGACAGGTCCACACAGATGATTCTGTTGTCATTTCGGATATAGGCATGCTTGCTGGCGAAGGCAGGCATGCTCCAGACAACCTCACGTCCAAAGGCAAAGTTACTCGGCTCAATCACTTTGGCTCTGTCAATTTCGGCGTAGCCTTCCGGCGTCAGTGTCGCCAGAACCAGTTCTCCCAATTCATTGAACAGAATAAAGCGATCTTCGTGCTGGACGATGAATGCGGTCTCTGACCCGGCGGGACGCTTACCAATCACATCGTCGGTTTCCCAGAGTCTTTTGCCATCCGGCAGCGAGATGGCCCGCATGACGCCTTTCTGGTCAAATCCGTAAAGCACGGTGCCAATCAGAAAGGGCTGCACATTCACGGGGCAAATCACATTCTGTCGGTCGCGCCAGACTTCCTTTGCTGCCGGCTTCGCCGGATCCAACTCGATCATCAGGCTCTTGTTGCTGTATCCGGCGACATACAGATAGTTGCCCGAGACAACAGGTGACATGATGATCGATCCGTTCGACGCCTCGTAAGGCAGCGACCAGTATTCTTTGCCAGTGGCTGGATCAACGGAAGAAACGGCATCCGGTCGCAACAGCACCAGTTGCCGCACACCACCATGCTGAATGATGGTCGGCGGTGAATAACCCTGACCCTGTGCTGTGGATGTCGTGCTTTTCCAGACTTCACTGCCAGTGAGTTTATTCAGGGCGACGATGTGACTGCCCGCTCCGCCCGCCAGTGTCAGCAGGTTGTCGCCGTCAATCAGTGGATGGGCCGAATACCCCCACAACGGTGCCGTCGTTTTGTATTCTGCTTTCAGATCTTTGGACCAGAGAATGTTCCCGTCGTCGGTCTGAAAGCAGCACAAATGTCCCTCAGCTCCCAGTGCGTAGACTCGATTTTCCTCGATCACCGGCGTACACCGTGGCCCGGCGGGATAGGAAATGGAGTATTTCACAGGGTATTCATGCTTCCAGAGCACTTTGCCGGTTGACTCTTCCAGGCACAGAATGCGTTCGGTTCCTGAATACTCTTTGCGATCAAAGTTATCCACTTTGACATTGTCAGCAGTGACATAGTCCGTGACAAACACCTTGCCGTCAGCCACTGCCGCACCAGAGTATCCGCCGGCGATCGGTGTGCTCCAGAGAACTTTCGGGCCGCCAGCGGGAAACTTTTTCAAGATCCCCTTTTCCCGCCAGACATTATCCCGCTGCGGCCCCATCCACTGCGGCCAGTCATCGGCGATGGCTGAATTCATCGCGACACCAATCAGACAGGCAGAGGCCAATAACCGTTTTAACATAAACCGACTCCCTTGTTGGAAAACTGTTTTCAATACAGCCCGTGTTTTAGTTCAGGTTGAACTTTGCGGGAAGACTTTCGGGAAACGGAGAAACCCGCATACACGATTTATGCAGTGCGATCCGCCGGTGGTTTCAGTCTTGTCACGCACCTGTGTCCGGCACCTGATGCCGCAATAAATTCAGCCATCAGGTCTGGATTCTTAATCCCTGGTGATGTTTCAACACCGCTGGCCGTGTCAACTCCCCACGGATCTGCTGCCACAATCGCATGCCCCACATTGTCTGCGGTCAACCCGCCTGCCAGTATGATCGGAACTTCTGTCGACAAACGTAATGCCCTCACAAGATCCGGTGAAACCAGTGTCCCGGTTCCACCGAATTCCCCGGGAACAAAGGCGTCCAGCAGCAATGCTGACAGGGGGATCACCGCAAGCAGCTCACGGATATACTCTGATACCTGGATCATGCGATCCTCGGAAACCCGGAAAGCGCGAATCAGGGCCGTTTCCGGTAAACATTGCTGCAGCTGCGCCAGCATCTTCACCGTTTCATCGCCATGACACTGTACGGCCGTCAGTCCGGCTGCGTGAAAGGTTGCCTTGATCTCTTCGCACTCGGCATTCACAAAGACTCCCACAATATCCGGGGGCTGCAGCGGGTCACCGTCCGACTGCGCGATGGCTCGCCGCAGCTCAGCGATGATCATTGCCGCCTGCGCCGGTGTGACACAGCGTTTTGAGCCGCGAAAGAAATTCAGCCCAATGGCACTGACTCCGGACTGCCATGCGGATACCGCATCTTCCGGTCGAGTAATCCCGCAGATCTTCGTCCACATAATGTTTCACTCTCTGAGACTCAGATAATCCAATGCCGTGGGGGGCGTTGCCAAAAATGGCCATTTCAAAGCGAGTCCGATTAGTCCGCCTGGCGGCGCTGACGGTCCGCAGGAATTCCCGCCCGTGTAAAGGCCCTCCAGACGAAGAACCAGACGGCAATGACGATCGCCATCGCGACTATGACGGCCAGCCATGCCTGCTGGGTGGCTCGCGTAGCCATGGTTTGCACCGGTTGAAGAACTCCGGATCGCCTTTCCTGGACAATGACCATCCACCCAGTCTGTGACACGGGTGCCAATGCAGCCATCCAGTCACCGGCGTAGATGCGAGCGCCCTCGGAGTCAATACGCCCGATTGGGTCCCGATAAACCTGCAGCCTGACTTCGCTTCGAGTCCCGTCGGTGCTGATTGCTTTTCCAATCTGTGCTGTGGCCTCTTCATCCAGCGTCAGCGTTTGAAATAGTTCTTCATCCCGCGCCGCCACTTCCACAGATCGCACAAATTCTTCGGTCAGACTGGGATGGTCCAGCAGCCGTACCAGGGATCCTTCGCGGATTTCTGCCAGCGCGATCACGCGTTCGACTTCTGTGCTATCCTCGGTTGCCATCTGCCCCCGCAGTCGCGCCTGCAGGTCTCCAAGGTGGACGGTTCTGGCAACCACGCCAATGATTTGTCCGGTCGAATTGCGGACGGGAACGCTTAAGGCCACAGTTTGTCGGTCCGTGGTGGTGCTTTTATAGGCGACGCTGACATGCGGGGAGGACAATGGTGCGATGTCGGCCGGTACGTTGTCTCTGGGATAATCCAATCCCCTTCCGTGGAAGTAATCGCGCCAGGCAAAGTTATCGCCCAGCGTACGCTCGCTGAATTCGCGACGCCAAAGCTGAGTCCCCTCGGCGTCTGTCAGAAACCAACTGGTATCCAGCCCACGTTCGCGGGCTGCATAGGCGGCATTTGAACGCTCCCATGCCGCATCCAGCAGTTGCATCCAGCGTGGCCGCGAGCCAAAAGACACTGTTGCTGCATCATACATTTCGCTGACAACGCTGTCCGATGGTCGCTGCATCACGGTTTCCAGCTCCCGACGCACTTCATCACCGGAAATCAGATTCTGCAACTCTTCCAGACGATCATTGAGTTCGTCTTCCAGTGCCGCAGCCTGGAGTCTCGCTGATAAGGCGTCACTTTCCAGTGCTCGCTGGGTGATCTGTTCTTCCGTGATTTTCAGATTGCGAGCCAGCGCGCTGACGAAAATCGGTATCAGGGCTGCCGTCAGAATTAACGGGACCACGAATCCCAGCACCAGAAACGGTCGTCGGGCCCGCTGACGGTCCCGGGCCTCAAGGGCATCCAGAATCGCCTGGGCATTGGGAAACCGCTCAGACGGCACCATGGACAGACATCTGTCGATGATCTCTGCCAGCCTTGTGTCAACCTGCTGGATATTGCGGTGGGCCACTGCTGCTCCGGATTCTCTCACCATCACGCGATACAGGGACAACCGCTGTTCCAGTGTCGGTGCGGCCTGAAGCCGCTTCTGGATTGTCTCTGTTCGATACGGAGGAGCCCCCGTGAGCATATGGTACAGCAATGCGCCAACCGCGTAGACATCCCAGCGGGCATCCGGGAGCGCTTCCAGATCCGCCTGCTCCGGAGCCATGTAATACAGCGTCCCCAGCGCCGGACTTTGCTCGTGCGACATCCGAGCCTGGCCAAAGTCGCAAAGCCTCGCATGCAGCTGATTGTCCAGAAGTACGTTGTCAGGCTTCAGATCACAGTGCAGAACACCAGCGCCGTGCGCATCCACCAGGGCGCAGCAGATCTCACGAATGATTCGCACGGATTCGTCGACCCCGACCACTCCCCGGGACAAATAATTTCCCAGCGAGCCGTTTTCGACATATTCCATCACGAAGTACGGCGGGTCTGAATTCCAGCCCACATCCAGCAGCCGAACAATGTTGTGAGACGTGTAGACCGCCGCCAGTTTTTCCACTTCGCGACTAAGCATCGACCAGTTCAACCCGCGCTTGTGCGGGTAAAACTTAATGGCCACCATGCGCCCGGTTCTGTCTTCCCGTGCCAGCCACACAACACCGTAGGCCCCCGTCCCCAGTTGCCGGACAATCGTGTAGCCTTCGATCTCTGCAGGCGGACGACTGCCGTGAAGACTCAGTCGCCGCGACTGCTCCCGCGCATCGTCCCCCTGTACTTCCGTATCGCGACTGTCGTCCAAAGAGGTGTTCACTCAAAAAGAAAAAGGGGGGGGCAAGCCGCCGCGGTGGACGCGTCCATCCCCATGATTCTGAACCGCAGGGTCTGCGAGTCCGTCCGATCACCCCTCGAATCTTACCAGAAAACCCTTCAATTTCGGCCGTCGTCAAAGAACAATTTCTGAAATCGCTTCGGCCTGCACCGCTTTGGCGAATTCAGGCCCCGTGTCGCTTGCCACACAATGCTCCCGCTCTTCCGCACGAAAGTACGCCTGTCCGTTGAACCAATCCCTGCCCTGCCCTGCATTGCTCTGGGCCGGACTGCTCTGGAATCGCCCTCATTCTGCTCGCACTAATCCGCCGAAATTCGTAGGCCGCAGGCGACACACCGAGGACACAATTCCCGATGCAGGGGGAATGACAGAGACTGGGGAAACGTTTTTATCCACGGATGCCACGGATGGTGGGGATCGGAGTCTTTGCTGGTGCTGGGTTTTAACCACGAAAGATACGAAACACACGAAATGACGGGGGGCGTAAGGCGGGTGGCGCCGTGTGAAGTCATTGCAACTGCATGGGGACCGCCGCAAAATTTTGCTCTTGCTCTTGCTCTTGCTCTTGCTCGTGCTCGTGCTCTTGCTCGTGCTCGTGCTCGTGCTCGTACTCGTACTCGTACTCGTACTCGTACTCGTACTCGTACTCGTACCGCGACCGAGCTAAGCGTTCCAGCGCGACCGCCAGGATTCTTTTTCGATTACGAGCACGAGTACCGTCCGCCAGGGCGGACTGAGCACGAGCACGAAGAAACGGCACGAGGGACCGCAGGCAACGATGCGAGGGGACTGTTTTTAACCACGAAATACACGAAATGACTGGGAGCGGAAGACAGGCTGCGCCGTTTGCTGTCATTGCAATCGCACTGGGGTCCCGCCGGCGAGGGGTTGACAGAGTACCGGGAACGCCACAACATCGTGCTCGTGCTCGTGCTCGTGCTCGTGCTCGTGCTCGTGCTCGTGCTCGTGCTCGTACTCGTACTCGTACTCGTACTCGTACTCGTACTCGTACTCGAACTCGAACTCGAACTCGAACTGAGATTTCCAGCGCGACCGCCAGGATTCTTTTTCGATTACGAGCACGAGCACCGTCCGCCAGGGCGGACTGAGCACGAGCACGAGGAATCGCACGAGGAATCGCACGAGGAATCGCACGAGGAATCGCACGAGGAATCGCACGAGGAATCGCACGAGGAATCGCACGAGGAATCGCACGAGGAATCGCACGAACCTCCGACGTCCCGTCAACCTCCTGCGTGTTCCACTTGATCGCGGGCTGCGGAATGGACGACTTTCCCGCCCAGAGAACCAGGCCCTGGCCCCATCTCCACGACCCAGTCCGCATGCCGGATCAGGCTGGCGTCATGGTCGATCACTACCACCGAATGCCCCGTCTGAAGCAGAAAATCAAGGCATCGAATCAAACCGTCCACGTCGTGCGGATGCAGCCCGCTGGATGGTTCGTCAAACAAAAACAGCGTACGACCGGATTGCGTCAGCTTCGCAGGTTTCCGGTTCCCGGCCGGTGTGTCCGTTTCCTCAATCGGTACGCCAGCCAGCATCGCCGCGATGCGCAGACGCTGCACTTCGCCTCCGGACAGCGTGCTGAGCGACTGGCCCAGACGCAGATACCCCAGCCCGGCCTGTCGCATCGCGTTCAGTCGAGTCTGAATTCGATAATGTCCGTTGAAGAATCGAAACGCCTGCTCAGATGTCATGTTCAGAATGTCATGAATGCTGCGATCCCGGAAACGAACATCAATCACTTCCGGCCGAAAACGTTTGCCCTCGCATTCCTCACACACCGTCTCGATGTCCGCAAGGAACTGCATGGCGACTGTCACCAGACCACGCCCCTCACAAACCGGACAACGGCCACCCTGCTTTGCGTTAAAACTGAACATCGCCCGCGAATAATTGCGTTTTTTGGCTTCATGAGTCTCTGCAAGCAAAATCCGGATCTCGTCAAAGACTCCCAACCACGTCGCAGGGATGCTTCTGGCTGTTCTGCGAATGGGCTGCTGGTCCATCAGCAGCACCTGCTCCAGATGTTCCTGCCCTGTGATTGAACGAATCTTTCCTTCAGCCGCCGGCCGGGCTTCCGCAGGCTGCAAACGTCCGGCCAACTCCGGGTACAACGCATCCGCAATCAGCGAACTCTTCCCGCTGCCGCTCACGCCCGTCACGACACAGAACACTCCGAGGGGCAAATCGAGATTCAGATTCGAGATGTTATGGCAGTCAATTCCCTCCAGCCGCAGCCAGCGTTCCGGCTGCCGGTGCTCACGAAGTCTCCGTGCCCCCGTCGATGGACTGGCCAGTGCAGCGGCCGGCAGGCTGCCGTCGGTTTCCCGCCCCCACTTGCCTTTGCTGTGGTCTGTATTACTCAGATATTCCTGAAGCGATACGGCGGTCAGCGTGCTCTGCTGCAGCAATTGCGCCGGTGTCCCCTGAAAGACAATTCGACCACCGTCGTCGCCAGCTCCGGGACCGATCTCCAGCACCTGGTCCGCCGCCAGCATCACGGCCGGATCATGCTCCACAACCACCACACTGTTTCCCGCCTGCTGAAGCCTGCGAATCACCGACAAAACACGCTGCGTGTCTTCCGGATGAAGCCCCTGGGTTGGTTCATCAAGCACGTACAACGTTCCCGTCAGACCCGATCCCAGCGCACTGGTCAACGCCGTGCGACGCGCTTCACCACCAGACAGAGTCCGCAGCCCACGCGACAGACTGAGATACCCAAGTCCACAGTCCAGCATCAGCGAAATGCGACGCACTGCCTGCTGAAACGCAGGCTGTGTCTTTTGCTGCAGCGATTCGGACAGTCCCGCATGCGCCCCCCGAAACCACTCCGAAAACGCGACCATCTCCAGATCACACGCTCCGGGCAGTGTCTGCTCATTCCAGCGCACAAGCTTTGCGAAGGGATTTAGACGTGTTCCATGACACGCTGAACACATCGTCGGGCCCGCGTTCTGCAGACTCCGGCCCGCGTTGCCCCGGCCTGCGCCCAGGCGTTTCACTTCGTGCCGCTGCTCTCCCGTTCCACCACATTCCACACAGGCTCCCAACGGCGACGTAAAGCTCAACTGCTCCGGCGTCACGTCGGGACACTCAAACCCACATCCCGCACACAACAGTCGCTTCGAGAATACTCCGCGATACCACTGCTGCCCATCAATCCGTACCTCGTTCGGCTCCGACCACGGTGGGACACTTTCTGAAAGTATCACACACTGATCCGAGACCCCATAAACCGCCGAAATTGCTTCGCGAATCCGCTCTTTCTGGTCCTGGGCAACACGGAGTCGCTCAAGTACAAGAATCGAATTTTCAGATTTGGGAATTTCCTTGACTTCATCGATTCGTCTGATCTCTCCACCCAGCAAAACCCGGGTTACGCCATGACGCAGCCATGTCTCGGGGACCGTTGGATCCCTCAGCGTCGCCCGGGAAACTGGCAGGCCAATCAGGATCCGGCTACCGGCAATTCCCTGAATCGCAGCCGTCGCCGCGGCTTCCGCCGTGTCCGCTCGCACTGGCCTGCGACACGCCGGACACCATGGGGTACCAAATCGAGCAAAAAAGATCCTGAGGATATCCAGGATCTCGGTCCGCGTCCCCACCGTACTTCCTGACGCGTCCGTTCGTGCCTGCTGGTGAATCGCCACCGCGGGAGGCAGTCCCGTAATTCTGTCGACTGCCGGCCGCTCAACTCGATCCAGAAACTGCCGGGCCGCTGCGGAAAATGTTTCCACATACCGCCGTTGCCCCTCCGCATACAGCGTGTCGAACGCCAGACTGCTCTTGCCCGACCCGCTGACTCCGCAAACAACCACCAATGCGTCATGGGGAACCCGCAGATTCAAATTCTGAAGGTTGTTGACACGCACTCCCTCCAGAGCAATGTAGTCAGCCAGCGTCACAAGTTTCTCTTCCGTCAGTTGAAAATTTCCGACCTGTCGCCGGCACGATTGCCCCACAGTTTTAGGCTGTGGGAATGCCTGATTTCCACGTCATGGCTGTCAGCCGCAACAGGCTGGCCAGCCGTTTTCACTTCGCAGCCCGCGCGGTCCTGCAGTATACCAGCCCGAAGCGCCCGCAAGGAAACAAGCACCGGCCAACGACCACCCTCGTCATGACGTCTTCGCTGTCAACCTTTTCAAGCCAACCCCGACGACACCTGCGGCTGCCATTTCTCGATGGTAACACAACGCAGTGGCGATGACGAATCCTCGCAACGCAGGATCATCGGTCAGACCCCAGCGAACCCCAGCTCGCCGGGAATGATCGTCGGCAGCCCGGTGGATTCCGCCTGCTTCGCTTTCCATGTCAAGGGGGCCATGGACTGACGCGCGCAGGTTTGGTGTCAGCGGATTGAGTGGCGGCGATGCCGTACGTAATTTTCGTTGCGTCAACTCCGTTCTCATTCTTGTGCTAATTCTCGTGCTCGTGCTCGTGCTCGTACTCGTGCTCGTACCGCGACCGAACTAAGCGTTCCAGCGCGACAGCCAGGATTCTTTTTCGATTACGAGCACGAGTACCGTCCGCCAGGGCGGACTGAGCACGAGCACGAAGAATCGCACGAGGGACCGCCGGCAACGAAGTGAGAGAAATGTTTTTAACCACGAAATACACGGAATACACGGAATGACTGGGGGTTGAAACGCAAGTGCCGCCGTTTGCTGTCATCGCAATCGCACTGGGGCCCGCCGGCGAGGGGTTGACAGAGTACCGGGAACGCCACAACATCGTGCTCGTGCTCGTGCTCGTGCTCGTGCTCGTGCTCGTGCTCGAACTCGAACTCGTACTCGTACTCGTACTCGTACCAAAACTTCCAGCGCGACAGCCAGGATTCTTTTTCGATTACGAGCACGAGTACCGTCCGCCAGGGCGGACTGAGCACGAGCACGAAGAATCGCACGAAGAATCGCACGAGGGACCGCAGGCAACAAAACGAGAGTACAGTTCCTGATTCGAGGGAAGGCCGGTGGTTGGGGATTCGCGGTGCGGGGAGAACCTACGGGTTCAATAACCGCTGTTCAGCCGCTACTGCTTCTGCAAAATAAAAACCGCGTCGCCCAACTGATCGTTCAAAGGAAACGACTCACTCAGTTCGTAACAGAAGTCGTAAACGTCCAGCAGCTGAAACTCAGGGACCGTCCTGAGAAGTGTCCGAAACTGGTGCGCGCGATAAATCCGCAGCTGATGATCCGATGACAACCGAACGACCCCAGCCGGGGCCGTGACTTTCAGAGAAAATCGGACGGTCTCGAGACGCGTCTTCCGCGAAAAGTCAAGCACGCGAACCGTTGTCGTGACCCGTCGCTTACCGTGTAAAATCGTCCAGCGTTCACAATCCAGTTCCAGGGCATCCGGCGGCAGCAAATGAAAGCCCAGTACATAAAGACCGCCCGGACGTAAGCTCCGTGCAACACTCTGCAGGTGCAAGCGAGCTGCGTCTTCCGTGATCAAATGCCGAAACGTGTTGACAAGACAATGGGCCAGATCAAATTGTTGCGGCAGCTGAAAATCTGCCATGTCCGCCTGCAGTACTGTCGCCGCCAGTTTTCGCCTTTTCAACTGCCGTCGAGTTTCCGCGACACACACGCTGCTCAGGTCAAAAGCGGTGACATCAAATCCGCGGCGGGCCATCTCGACCACCTGGCGACCACCCCCACATCCAATCTCAAGGACTGACGCTGTCGTTCGTTTGAGGTAGTGAGCCAGCACCTGCTGAAGAAAGTCAGCTTCCGGTTTTGTCTCATCAGAAAACGCCAGATCCCAAAGTGCGGGTGAGTCGTAGCAGTCCATGCGGACCTCCTGAAGTTCCTGCGGTGCATGACGCTTGTGACAGCCACCATCTGCAGGCCTGTGCAAAGAACGGGCGTTGAAGATTTGGGAATGGCGAATTGCCTGGGGATGCCCCTCAGAACAATCACGGCACGGAAACACTATGGCTTTGGCGGATTTCCTGCGTCGCCAGAACTGTTGGCGGCGGCAGACGCCTCGGCTTGTGCCTCCAGCCACGCTTTGCCTTCCGCGGACTGCAGAAATCCTGCGTACTCCGGGATCTGTTCCAGGCGATTGAACTCGAGGCCAAACCGAGTCTGCATTTCCTTCAGCAACGTAGCCGTACCTGCGTTATCACCCTGCTGCATCCGCAGGTGCAGATCCAGCCAGTAAACGTTGGGATCCGATTCCGCCACGGCCCGCACGCTGCGGATCGCGTTCATCGCACTGTCGGTTTGCTTCATTTCCAGCAGCGGCTGAACTTTCAAAATTGCCGCATAGGGATCGCCAGTGGCCTGCTGAATGGCGTCCGCGGCGGAAACCATCTGCGTCCATTCACCGACGCTGGCATGGAACGCCAGTGACCGAAAAGGCAGGGACGTGTCGTCCGGCAAACTGCTGCGGAGGGCCCCAATGGCCTGCCGAAGCGTTTCGCCACCAGAGCCCTCGGCTGCATTCAATCGCAGGTCGAGCGCCACCTTTTGCTTTTGAAACTCGTCCGGAAAGGCGTTATAAATTTCTTCCGTCTCGCGAAACTTGCCGGCTGCTGTAAGTTCCCGCATCTCTCGCAGTTTGCTCATCTGCTGCACACAAAGCTGATCCTGTTCGGACAGTCGGGCCGTTTCCCCCGCTGCTTCCACCAAAGATTCCAGATTGGCCATTCGGAATGTCCCCGAAAGACGCTGCCCGGTTTTCCAAACCAGCAAATCAGCAATCTGTGGTGCCTCGCCGTTGCCGCGTGCCAGAATCATCTCGTGATAATTCAGTCCCTCGGCCTCCGGCAGCGTCAGACGAAATAACAGCGTTTTCTGGTCATTGCGGTTAATGATTCGGACAAACCGGTAATCTCCGCCTTCACGGCAGCCCGCCAAAACAGTGTGGAACACATTTCGAAACGAATCCGCCACCGCCTCCTGAAAGCCCGCGCGATCCTCGGCGGACAGAGCCAGCCCCGCCAAAGTCGTTCGCGTCAGTGACTCAGGAGAAAGAAGTGCGTCCAGTTCCTTCTCACTGAAATGGGCAACCGCACTTTCTATCGCCCCGACAAGGCGGGTGAGTTCCTCGTCGGAGAACGGCTTCGTTACATCCGCGGTCTCCCCGGAGTTACCAGCGGTGATTTCGGTTTTTGCCTGGGGAGGCTGTTCCGCTGCCCTGGCCGCTTCAGTGGCCGATTGAGAAGCCGAGTTGTCTGGCTGAGGACGCCCGCAACCGGCGAGTCCGAACACACAGGCACTGAACAACAGAAACAGACACTGCTTTCCACAACTTCGCATAACTACCCCTGTGTGCAGCCTTTTTTCGGTCACCACCAATGGGCCCGAAGTTTCCGAGGCCGCATTTTTTCCGACATGTTGAGTTGTCAGAAATCATCCACCGCGCCGGCATGCTGAGTTGCCGGGAATCATTGATCGCACCGCCGCCCTGATTGTAGACCCCATGACTCTGGCAGGCAACGTCATGCCGGGATCTGCAGGCGCGCAAAAAACGGCGGCCCACAAAGGGAGCCGCCGTTGGTTTTGGGGCAGAAGACTCACACTGGAATCAATCAGCCTTTTTTTGCCGCCTTCATGCCTGCTCTGGCAACCGCCACGCATTCGCGAATATCGGCCAGCGGATCTTTCTCGTTTTCTTCGTATTCCAGCGAGAGAGCGCCATTCGCCGGAAATCCTACCAGTTGCAGCTCGTTAAATACTTCTTCGACATTCAGATGTCCTTTGCCAAGGATCACACCTTTGGTCTTATCTTTCATTTCCGCGAAATCCTTCAGGTGGATTCCGTACAAACGCCCTTTCAGCAAACGAATGACGTCCGGTGCATTCTGGCCAGAGCGAATGTAATGTCCAAGATCCGCACAGGCGCCAATTCGCTGGTCACGTGATTCAATCACACGCAGTACGTCAATCGCCTTGTTGTAACGGTGTCCCGGTCCATGGTTGTGAATCGCAACACGGATATCGAACTCTTTGACAAGCTCATTCAGACTGTCAAACGAATCCAGATCCGGATCGGCCGTAATGCAGGGGGTTCCCAGCTTCTTAGCGAATTCGAAGATGCTGCGATTTTCTGCCGCATCTTTGGTAAACCGGTTGACGCCGTGGCCGGAAATCGACATCCCCAGATCGGCAACCTTCTTTTTTGTCTCTGCGATTTCTTCGTCGGACGCATTAAGCGGCAGCATGCCGCTATAAAACTCGACCTGCTCAAAGCCCATGTCGCTGGCGTGCTTCAGCGCGTCATCGCGTTTGTATCCGCGCAGCGAGTACAGCTGAATGCCAAGTCGCGGTCCAGCGGGTTCGGCGGCAAAGGCAATGCCCGGCAATATACCGCAGGCAGCGCCAGCTGCAATCAGAGAAGTTGCCTGCAGAAAACTGCGGCGGCTTTGTAGCGACATCGGATACTCCGTGACAAGTTGTGGGAAAAAGCCAAAGGTCAGCCATGCGATTCTAAGGAGCCCGGCTGGGAGCGACAAGTGACCAGCGATGGCGTCAAAGAGTCGGGCGAGTTTTACGGCCGACAGTTCGCGCGACTCGCAAAAATCGGCAAAATCCGTTTTCATATCACAACTGCCGAAACCAACGGCAGTCCCGAGCCAAACCGCCCAGCGTCGCTTTCAACAAGCCGGAACGAAAATGATTCGCCGCGTCACAACCGTCTTATTCAGCCTGAGCCTTTCGGCACTCATCAACGGCATCGTGCTGGCGCAGCAGTTCACCTCGTTGCCACAGCAGGCAGAGCAGGCGGTGAAGCGATCCCTGCCGTTGCTTGAGGTTTCGGCGGCGGAAACGGCGAGCCAACGGCAGTGCTTCACATGCCACGGACAGGCCATGGCCGTGGTCGCCCTGACAGCCGCCGCGGACCGTGGTTTTCAGATCGATACTCAGAATTTGCAGAGACAACTGAACCACACCCATGCGCATCTGGAAAGATCCAAAGCACTCTATCAGGAAGGCAAAGGCACCGGTGGTCAGGTCGATACCGCCGGCTGGGCATTGTGGGGACTTGAAGTCGGCAAACACCAGCCTGATCCCTGCACCGACGCCGTCATCGACTATTTGCTTGCGAAGCAGGATCCGACTGGAGCATGGCCCTGTGCAAGCAGCAGGCCCCCTTCCGAAGCAAGTGATTTTACAACCACATACCTGGCGCTACGTGCACTCGAAACCTTCGCCGGGGAATCCCGTGCCGACAAAGTTGCGATGGCCAAAGCGCATGCAAAGCTCTGGTTTGAAAACGCAAAGCCACAGGAGACTGAGGACTTTGTCTTTCAACTGCTCACCCTGCCTTATCTTGAACTCAATCATCGCGCCGACGAATTGACTGCCCGCCTTGCAGAACAGCAACGAAGTGATGGTGGCTGGGCCCAGCTACCTGAACTCGCCAGCGACGCCTATGCGACGGCGACTGTCCTGTACGCATTGGCAGAAGCCGGAATGGCCCCTGACGAATTGCCATGGCGTCGCGGCGCGGAATTTCTAATCCAACAGCAACTGCCGGACGGATCGTGGCATGTCAAAACACGCAGCAAACCGTTCCAGCTTTACTTCGAAACCGGATATCCCCATGGTCCTGATCAGTTTATTTCGATGACGGCCGCCTGCTGGGCAACCCACGTTCTGTTGCGCACGTTACCTCTGAAAACGCCGCCGGCAGTTGTCCCCCTCGCTGGAACTGAACCACTGCAATGGCCTGAGGCTGATCTGTCATGGCGACTGATGGAAGGGGCTCATCGATTCATCGAATCCCGGATCGATGCGGCCAACCGCTCGCGTGCAGAATTGGTGATTGATGACGCCAAACGTGACCTCATGCGCAGCGAACTGCGAACGATTCTGGGGGTCGTGGAAGCACGTTTGCCGACACGACTGGAACAATTTGGCGACGCAAAAAATCCAGCGCTGGTGTCTCAGTCGAAAACGGTGAATATCTACCAGGTACGCTGGCCCGTGTTTGCGAATGTATGGGGTGAAGGACTCTGGGTTCAGCAAAAGGAGAATTCGAGGGGCGCTTGTGTGGTGGTGCCGGACGCCGACCAAACGCCCGAACAGTTGCTGGGCCTTGCCGAAGGCCTGCCGCCAGAGAAACAAATCGCCGCGCGACTTGCCGCGCAGGGACTGGATCTGCTGATCCCGACAGTCATCAGTCGCGGTGAACTTCAGACAGATGACGTCCGCACCAGACAGGCCGGGTTGACCCAGCGCGAATGGATCTACCGCCAGGCATTTCACATGGGACGCCATGTGATCGGCTACGATCTGCAACGAATTCTGGGCGCTGTGGATTGGTTGACAGGGGAAAAGTCGGCTCAAACCAAACTGGGAATCGTTGGCTATGGGGAAGGCGGTTTGCTGGCGATGCATGCGGCCGCCATCGATCCGCGGATTGATGTCACACTGGTCAGCGGTTACTTCAACCGCAGCGATGCCCTTTGGTCGGAACCGATCTACCGCAGTGTCTGGCGACGATCGCTGGCCCTGGGCAATGCCGAAGTCGCTTCACTGATCACACCACGGGCATTGTTGATTGAGCACAGTGAATTCCCGGCGGTCACAGGGCACAAAGGCGAGATTACCACACCCGCACCCGAAGCCGTGCGGGCTGAGTTTCAGAGAATTCGCCAGCAAAGCGAGACCCCGACAGCGCAACTGTTTTCTGCCGATGAAGGGACCGCCTCGGTTCGCTGGTCTGCGGCGTCCATCGCCGCATTTCTTAAGGAGCTGGGTGTTCGTGAAACGGAAGGCGTGGCAATGCTGGACGCTGATCGACGGGCGGACGCTGGCGATCGTATTTCAGAACGGCAGACGCGCTGTGTCCGTCAGGCGGAAGAGCACGTCCAGTCGCTGATTCAGCAGTCTGAACACGTCCGCGAACGATTTTTTCTGTATCATGTCAGGCCGGATTGGCAGGAACGTCGTTGGAGTACCGACAGATCTCACGCTACCGAAGCCCCGGAAGAATTTATCACTGCAGCAGCCGACCTTCGTGAAAGATTTGCCAGTGAGGCCATGGGACGTTTCCAATTGCCTCTGGCAGTCCCCGCCGCACGTACTCGGAAGATTGCCGAAACCGACAAATGGACGGCCTATGACGTCGTTCTTGAGGTGCATGACGCGCTGTTTGCGTGGGGAACACTGCTGGTGCCCACCGGCATGCAGCCCGATGAACGCAGACCCGTTGTCGTTTGTCAGCACGGACGAAACGGCGTACCGCGGGATACGATCGACAATCACGACACCGCCTACAATGACTTTGCGGCCAGACTGGCTGAGCGTGGCTTCATTACATTTGCCCCACACAATTTGTACCGTGGAGAAGACCGCTATCGCTGGCTGAACCGAAAAGCCAACGCCATCGGTTGTACACTGTTCAGCTTCATTATTGCTCAGCATGACCAGATTCTGACATGGCTGGATTCGCTGCCATTTGTTGACGGGAACCGCATTGCCTTTTATGGCTTGAGTTACGGAGGAGAGACAGCCGTTCGAGTGCCTGCCGTGCTGAAAAAATACTGCCTGTCCATTTGTTCGGGCGACTTCAATCAATGGACCAGAAAGGTCGCGTCAACCGACCAGCCGTTTTCATTCATGCGGACGACCGAATGGGAAATGCCCTACTGGAATCTCGGTCACACCTTTGATTACGCAGAAATGACCTACCTGATTTTTCCTCGCCCATTCATGGTCGAGCGTGGACATCACGATGGCGTTGGCCGCGATCACTGGGTCGCTCATGAATTTGCCAAAGTTCGCTGGCTTTATGCGCAATTTGGATTGGCCGACAGAGTGGACATCGAATTTTTTCAGGGCGGTCACAGTATTAATGGTCAGGGCACATTCGATTTCCTGCATCAACATCTTCACTGGCCTGCCCCTGCAACAGCCGAATAACAGAGACACCAACAACCCAAAGGTTATGGGTGGGTGCAACTACTCACCTCCGCATATCACCCACCTTGCATTGCTGATGCTCATTGTGTTCTGTTCCGCAAACTGACGATCGCTTGCGAGGACTCACACGATAAACGGCCGCATTTGAATTGCTGCGATACCTGTTTTTTGGGGGGCACTGGCAGAAACGTCAGAGCCGGCCGCTGGATGGCATTTTCGCCCTGCGGGGCTCGTCAATCGATCCTGCGGGCGAACAGGATGTTATGTGGCCTGAGTGTCTTTTGGCCCGGCGTTTACCAGAGTATTGCGTAGACGCTGGTGTTTTTGGCAGTTATACTCGGAAACACCGCAGTTCTTCCTTCCGCGTTCTCTTCTTTCCGCAGTTCTTTCCCTGGCGAGGTGCCTTCTGGACTCGAATACCCACCGCGATAGAGTCCTGCCCTGGATCAGCCTGTTGGCAGTGCTGTTGTGCGCTGCCGATGTTTCTGCGTCAGAGACGGTATCATTTGACGATGATGTCATCCCCGTTTTCACTCGCTATGGCTGCAACGCCGGCGGGTGTCATGGAAAGCTGGCTGGGCAGAACGGTTTCAGACTTTCGCTGCGAGGTTATGCAGCGGACTTAGACCATGAGTCCATTACCAGGGAAGCTTTCGGACGTCGGGTGATGCCGGCGGCGCCAGAAAGCAGCCTGTTGGTTCGGAAGGCGACGAATGCCATTCCGCACGGCGGCGGACGTCGCATCGCACCGGACTCAAGGGCTGCTCAGGTTCTGACGGACTGGATCCGGCAGGGAATGCCCGGCCCGCGTCGGGACGAACCACAGATAATCCGAGTGGAAATTACTCCTGCTCAGCAGACGTTGACGATTGGGCAAAGTGTACAGCTGGCTGTGGTCGCACATTATGCGGATGGACGACAGCGGGATGTGACCTGGTTAACGCAGTTCGCATCGCGCGACACCGCAATGCTGGAGGTGAACGACCAGGGAACCGCTCAGGCTCGTCGGCATGGTGAGACGGTTGTGACGGCCGCGTTTCGTGGCCTGATTGAGGTGGCCACATTTACGGTGCAGTATGAAGATCCCGTGGATCCGGGCTTGTATGTGCTGCGCAACAATCCAATTGATGACGCGGTGTACGGAAAGCTGGGGCATCTGAACATTGAACCCAGCGCTCTGTGTGACGATGCCACGTTTCTTCGACGCGCCTCACTGGACGTACTTGGCGTACTGCCTGCGCCGCAGCAGGTTCGCGAGTTTGTTGCCGACACAAGGCCGGATAAACGCGAGCGACTGGTCGAGTCACTGCTGGAACGGCCCGAGTTTGTGGATTACTGGGCGCACTGGCTGGGTGATTTGCTGCAGAATCGTCGTGAGCGAGACCATGATGTCCGCGGAGTCAAAGGCGTGCGCAGCTTCCATCAGTGGCTGCGAAGGCAGGTGGCCGAGGATCGAAGCTGGAAAGAAATTGCCACGGACGTCCTGGCGGCCACCGGATCTGTCGCGGAAAGCCCGGCTGTTGGCTACTTTATTGTCACCGTGGGCGAACGGGAATCGCACGATTCCGAACTGGCCGATTCTGTGGCCCAGGCATTTCTGGGAACCCGCATCGGCTGCGCAAGGTGCCACAATCATCCGCTGGAAAAATCGACTCAGGATGACTACTACCATTTTGTCGCATTTTTCTCCCGTGTGCAGATGGATCGCCAAAAGCCGGAAGAGCGTGCCACCAGTCTGCAGATCGGCACGCGACAACAATACAACGTGGAACGGCAGATTGCTCAGGAGCAGCCAAAACTGGAAACGCTGAAAGCTGCAGGGACGGATGCGGCAGCCATTGCTGATTTACAGAGTCGACTTGTGGAATGGCAGCGGCAGGCGCAAAGCGAAAGTCAGTCGCCCGTCCAGGTTCGCCAGCCACGAACCGGGCAACAACTGGCTCCCCGGCCGCTGGATCGTTCGAACGTGACGATCCCTCCTGGCAGCGATCCGCGTCAGGCCTTCATTACGTGGATGACTGCTCCCTCGAATACGCTATTCTCCGGTGCCATGGTCAATCGACTGTGGCGGCACTTTCTGGGCTCCGGCCTGGTCGAGCCTGTGGACGATCTGAGAGCGACAAATCCGCCATCGAATCTTCAGCTGTGGGACGTACTAAATCGTGAATTCCTCAGCAGCGGGACGCAGTTGAAACCACTGATGCGGCTAATTCTGAATTCACGAACCTATCAATTGTCGTCGGAAACGACCGCGTCTAATTTTCGAGATCAGCGCTTTTACTCGCACTTTACGGCGCGTCGCCTGCCTGCGGAAGTCTTGCTGGATGCCATCTGTGACTCCACCGCACAGCCCGAGACATTTTCCGGATACCCAGTTGGTGTCCGCTCCGTGCAGGTTCCGGATCCGTTTACCGACTCCTATTTTCTGACATTGTTCGGACGTTCTGCACGCACGACAGCCTGTGCCTGCGAACGCAGTGAAGACGTCACGCTTCCGCAGTTGCTGCATCTGCAAAATGGAGAATCGCTGCACGAGAAAATTCGGGCGCCGGACGGGCGACTGGCTCAGATTCTGACAACCTTTCCAGACGACGCAGCGGCGATCGACGAACTTTTTCTGGCAACGCTTTCGCGATTGCCAACCGCGCAGGAACGCACTGAAATCCTCGGGACATTGGCGGGCGCCGATCGTACCGAGGCCATGGCAGACTTACTGTGGGCCCTGCTGAATTCCAAAGAATTTACCTTTAATCACTAAGTCGCTGAAGTAGATCGATTTCAGGACCTGAACTGGCGGTCGTTC
>CAIQIE010000049.1 GCA_903871805.1 uncultured Planctomycetaceae bacterium
ATTGAACTGGTGCGTGAGGGAGTTCGCGTCAACATTTTTCATCCGGGCTGGATTGACACTCCTGGCGAACGCAAATTTTTCTCTGAGGAGCAGCTTTCAGAGGGTGGTCAGAGTATGCCGATGGGCCGGCTTGGATCAGCAGAAGAGATGGCCCATGGGATCTGCTTTACCCTGAGCGACGAAGCCGATTATATGACAGGGACCACGCTGACCATGGATGGCGGAGTGGGGCTTCCGTGGTGGTCGAAGCGCACAGAGGGTAAGCAGTAGTTGTGAAACAGACGGCTGTGATCCTTCCGATCGCAGCATGCTGTTCCCGTTACAATGGCTGTTGAAATCAGCGCATCCGCCGAGGTCCTGCTATGCTCTCGGCGGTGTCCTGTTTCTATGAGGTGAATCGCCAGGCGAAAACGGTTTACGGTCGCTGACGACTTTCTGCTTTGAGCAATGTGAACACGGCCATGCCCATTCTGAAGCTGAAATCCGCCGTATTTGAAGACGGATGTATTGTGTTGCGTCCTGAGCAGTTGCCCGTGTCCCTGGGACGCAGTCCACGTGCGGACATCGTGATTCAGGATCGGTTGATGAGTCGAATTCATGCGGAGATCCGGATCACGGGGCAAGGGAAATTCGAACTGGTGGACAACGATTCGACAAATCTCAGCATCGTCAATCAGATTGAGGTTCGTTCTGCAGTGCTCGGGCATGGCGACAGAATTCTTCTGGGGGAAACAGAGGTTCATGTCGAGATTGAAGAGCCGCTGATCGGTATGCATGAGCGGACGACGCGGGAGATTTCGATCTGCCCTGCCCCGGAAGACTCTTCAAACGGACGCTGATAGTGTTTTGGTCGTCACTGTTTTCAGGCTCCAGCGCTGACGGCCAGCGGCTTCGGGGCAATGTGAATTGCCGCCAGACAGAATTTCCGGAGTACCCGCTATGGCTCGCAAATGGACCTTCCAACCTCACGATTTGTCAGCCATTCGCCGACTCTCCGGAAATCTTCGTGTTTCTCCACTGCTTGCTCAGGTACTGATTGCCCGTGGAAAAGGCAGTGCGGATGAGGCCCGCAGGTTTTTGGACGCAAAACTGTCGGACCTGCATGATCCGTCACTGTTACCGGGAGTCGACAGGGCTGCAGAGCACATCGTGAAAGCGGTCCAGGAGAAACGACGGATCACAATCTATGGAGACTACGACGTCGATGGTGTGACCGGCACCAGCATACTGTGGCACTGCCTGCAGTTATGCGGAGCCACTGTGGACTACTACATTCCCTGCAGAATGGAAGAGGGCTACGGGCTGAATCAGGCGGCGATTCAGCAGTTGTGGGAAGAAGACCCTCGCCGTTTGCTGATTTCCGTGGACTGTGGCATTGCGAGCGTTGCTGAGGCACGTTTGGCCCGTGAGCTGGGGCTGGAACTGATTATTACCGATCATCACCATATTGGGGCGACGCTTCCGGACGCGGCGGTACTGGTGCATCCTCGGCTGCCTGGGACAGAGTATCCGTTTGGGGAATTGTGCGGAGCTGGCGTGGCCTTTAAGCTGGCATGGGCCGTGTGTCAGAGGCTTGGTGATGGCAAAAAAGCTTCGCCAAGGATGCGGGAATTTCTTAAACAGGCAGTGGGTCTTGCCGCTGTGGGCACAGTCGCCGACGTAGTGCCTTTGCAGGAAGAAAACCGAGTCATCGTGCGTTATGGACTACAGACGCTTCGGGAGCAGTCCTCGCTGGGAATGAAGTCTCTGCTGAAAATCGCGGAACTCTCAGAGAAAAAGGAACTCAAGGCCGACGACATCGGTTTCTCTCTCGGGCCGCGTATCAATGCGGCCGGCCGGCTCGGTCAGGCTCGACTGGCGGTCGAGCTGCTGACCACGGAGAATTCGGAGCGAGCGCTCAAGCTGGCAGAGTATCTGAATCAGCTGAACGACAACCGCAAAACAGTGGAACGCCGAATTCTGCGTGACGCGAAGGAAATGGTGGAAGAGAATCCGGCATGGGAACAGCACAAGACTCTGGTCCTTGCGCATCATGATTGGCATCCCGGCGTCATCGGAGTTGTTGCCAGCCGGGTTTCTGAAGCTTTCGGCAAACCCACTGTGCTCATCGCCCTCAAGGATGATGGTACCGGGCAGGGTTCCGGCAGAAGCTGGGCGGGCTTCGATTTGTATAACGGACTGGCATCCTGCAGCGAACACCTGCTGACATTCGGAGGACACAAGGCCGCGGCCGGGTTGCGTGTCAGCGCAGCGAAGATTGACGTGGTCCGCGAAACGCTGGCTGCGTGGGCGCATCAGCACTTTCATCCCACTCCGGAAGATACGGAGCTGCGAATCGACGCCGAAGTTCTGTTGTCCGAGGTTAATCTTCGAGCTGTTGAGGAACTGGACCGTCTTGGACCATTCGGTCAGCAAAATCCAGTCCCGCGTTTCACCTGCAGTCACGTAGAACTGGCGGAACCCCCTCGCACAATGGGCGAAGGAAACCGACACCTGTCAGCCAGAATTCGACAGCATGGAACGGTGCTGAGGGCTGTGGCATTCGGGCGAGGAGAATGGGTGGAAGAGCTGGCAAAACAGTCGTCACCTTTCTCAATCTGCTTTGCTCCGGTCATCAATACATTTCAGGGATTCAGTAAGGTGGAGTTGCATCTGATTGACTGGAAACCTGCCGCTGCCGCATCTGCAGCCATCGGCTGAGTGACAGCCAGTGCGACGTCTATTACAGACGCTGTCCGCCATTGTGGTCCGATGGGCCTCCTGCGTGCATGACTACGGCTTCGGCATTGTTTCAGGGTCAATCGCAGGATGGTATTGAACAACATCTGCTTTTTGCTCGATCAATTGCGCAACTGCCAGCAGCGTGGCCTCGTCGTAAAGGCCCGCCGTCAGCGTGGCACATTCCGGACGACGCTGCGGTTGCTTGTCCTGCATGATTGACGGTACCACAATGGTGGGGTGCCCAGTCAGATTTGCGATTCCCAGGTCGTCCCCGCCCACATACAGGTCGACCTTCTGAAAGACCTCTGCCATCTTCTGCATCAGCTGCAGACGTATTCGCGATGCCTGAAGGTAATCGACTGCTGACACAAATCTGGCCTTCTGGAAAATTCCCGGCCAGACGTTCAGCCCCTCCGTGACACCCTCGTTCGTGAACTTCTGGAAAATACAGGCTGCTTCCACCTCCAGCATCGTTGTCAGGGCGTACTCGTGCAGATCCCGGGGCAGCGTGATATCGATGATCTTGGCGCCAAGTGACTGGAGGTGATCCAGAGCGGCCTGATCGGCTGCCTGTATCGCACTGTCCGTCACTTTGCCAATCCTCAGTGCCGACAGATCCACATGCATCGGCCACTGAAACCATCGATCAACACTGCTGGGATCCTCCGTGTCCGCACCATGAACGGCCTGAAAGACCAGTCCACAATCATCGACTGTTCTGGCCAGTGGTCCAGGCTTATCCATGGTCCATGACAGGGCCATGCAACCAGCCCGTGAAATACGACCGAATGACGGACGCAATCCGGCAACTCCGCATCGTCGCGCGGGAGAAACAATACTGCCAAGCGTTTCAGTGCCAATGGCAAAGGGAACCAGACCCGCCGCAACAGCAGACGCAGACCCCGCTGACGATCCACTGGAGCCCTGCTCGGTGTTCCATGGATTTCGCGTCTTTCCCTTGTGCCACTGATCGCCCATCGCCAATGCACCGGTCGACAATTTTGCTACGAGGACAGCCCCCGCTGCCTCCAGCTTACTGGCGATGGCCGCCTTTTGGGGAAGGTTGCGATCCTTGAATTGAGGAATACCCCAGGTTGTTGCATATCCGGAAACCGCGATCAGGTCCTTGGCTCCCCACGGAATTCCGTGCAGCAGCCCGCGGTCTTTCCCGGCCGCAAGCTCCTGATCTGCAACACGAGCCTGCTGCAGAGCCAGATCCTCGGTCAGGGTCACCACACAATTCAGCATCGGATCCATGCGGCGCAGTCGCTGCAGGCAGGACTGTGTCAACTCTTCAGACGAAATCTGGCGTTGTCGGAGCAGGCGAGCCAGTGTGCGGATGGGGAGCCATGCCAGTTCTTCAGGCCGAAGGACTGGTTCATCAGGCTGCGACTGATCTTTCGAAGAAAGCCATGGTCGAGCTCTGGAAGATTGCTCGCGGATAAAGGGGGCTGCGACTTCGGGGTCAAATCGAAGACAGGATAGTTCATCGAAGTTCACGGAAATCGAACGAATTTTTCGCAGATCTTCGTGCAGTTCCGGCAGTGAGGCGGCAAGCCGCCGCCGGTCTTCATCGCTTAATGTGAATCCCGAGATCCATTCCGCGGTGGCGATCTGTTCCGCGGTAATAGCGCCACTTTTTGAGGCTTCGTCAGCCAGTGCACGACGAAACACAGCGGTCCCCACGCCGGCCGTTGCCAGCAGCTGCAGCACCGCGCGGCGGCTGGGCCCTGCGGCGGATGCCCCGGAAGTTCCTGGAATTGCACGCTCGTCACGTTCGAGGGATTCATCAGGATTCATTTCAGAGACCTTTCAGAGAACTCGGTTGTCGCCGAACCAGAAACCGCGGAAGCAGCGTTGGAAGATGATTGGCCCGCGACTGTCAGATAAATTCCGGCAAGGGCAATGACCGCTCCTGCCACTCCTCGTAGTGTAATCGGCGTGCCATAAGCAATTCTGACCAGGGGCAGCACAAAAATAGGCATCGTACTGGTCAGCGTGATGGCGATGGCCAGCATGGAATTTCGATAAGCCAGCTGACTCATCCAGATTCCCAGCCATGGCCCGCAGATAACTGCTGGCAGGTAGACCTGAACTGCTTTGCCGTCAAATGCAGCACGCGCCGTAGTTACCAGTCGCCTGGTCAGAGTTAACGCCAGAATGGAGAAGACGGCAGCGACAGTTACGCGAATCACGGTGGCCTCAAGAGCGTCTCGACCTGAACTGCCCTGCTGCACCGACTGATGCATGGCCATGTGACTGAGCGTCGCTCCGATCGCATTACACAATGCACCGCCCAGCCCCGTAAGAATCCCGATACTGACCGGCGCAGGAAAGTGTCCTGCAGATTCGGCCGCGGCAGAACGCTCCGATACCACTAAAATCACGCCGCTCAGGGTGATGAAGATCCCGACAAGACTTTCCTGCGTGAGTGGCTCTTTCAGCAGCAGCCAGCCGATGGCTGTGGCGAACAACGGGGCCGTTGTGGCGACCATCAGTGCCCGACGTGGTCCAAGGATCTGCAAACTTCGAAAATAGAAGGTGTCGCCAATCACAATTCCAGTCAGGCTGCTGAGCGACAGGTAGAAAAATTTTCTCAGGTCTGCCTGAAAAATCGCCGTTTCTGAAACCCAGTTCCAGATCAACAAGTGGCAAACCAGAAGTCCTGACGCCAGCACATTTTTGCCGAAGTTCATCTGCCATGCGGATAGGCGGGCGCGGGAATAGAACAGACTTGAACATGCCCACAGTGCAGCTGCTGTCAGCGCTGCTGCCTCACCACTCCCCAGACTATTCATGGACATGACAATTCAAAGCAAGCACCGTCGCTGAAAGTTCCCCGGTTCACCTGGCCGGCATCATTGCACATTCTAAATTCGAGAACCAGATTTCAATCAAAGATTCGATGCAGATCTCGTAATCGAAACAGGCATGAAGAAATGTGGGACATACTGCGGATTATGCGGCGGCAAGAAGTGCGACCACAAGTTTCCGATTTTCGGATGACAAAACGCCGGAAGGTTGCGAGCGACGCCAATTGTCGGGCAGGGAAACACTCTGGTTTCGACGGGCGGATTTTCTGGTTTCAGGCTGGAACCTGCCGTACTGACAGCAAGGGGTTGATCGTTTTTTTTGCCGGATTGGAGGAATGCGTCGGCAAATCCCGGCTGACCCCGCGGAAACGTTTTCTACGAAGGCCGGTAGAAGACTCAGGCGACATCCTGGTCTTCAGCGTGGACAGGCAGCGTAAAAACAACAGTGCAGCCACCTTCTTTGTTATTGGCGATACGAATTGTTCCCTGCTGCTGTTCGATGATGTCGCGACATAATGCCAGACCAATTCCAAACCCCTCTTCTCGCGTCGTAAAAAAACGTTCAAAGATTTTTTCAAGGTTTTCCGGGGGTACTCCGGGTCCATTGTCGGACAATTCGATAATGGCATAACGCTTGTCTGCTGACTGTGACCATGCCAGTCGAATCGCGGGTGTTGCCGGTATCCGGCGTGAAACGGCTTCGATGGCATTGATGATCAGGTTCATCAGGACATGCAGCGTTTGCAGCGAATCCGCAAAGACCTTCAGCCCGGGGTACTGGGCAGGAGCGGACTCCAGTTGCAGCCGGATTCCGGCTGTCTCCGCCTGCACCTGGATGAGATTGACGGCTTTGCTGAGAAGGGCGTGCAGTTCAATCGGTTCCTGCTGAACACTCTTGTTCCGCAAAAACTGCCGCACGCCCTCGATGATCTCTGAGGCATGAGACAGGCAATCTTCGATGTTGATCAGGGACTGTCGCTGCTTTTCTGAATTGGCATCGTCGTCGTTGATTCGGTTCCGGAGTGTGAAGATGTGATTCATGACCGCCTGCAGCGGTTGAGCCAGTTGATGAGCAAACTCTGTGGCCACATTCCCAAGCATGCCGAGGCGGGCAGAACGATCCAGCTGAGTTCGCAGTTCCTGAACTTCTTCTGCGTGTGCCCTCTCGCGGTCATTGCTGGTCAGATACAAATTTGCCGCAACCCGGCTGCGGTCTTGTTCGGGTTCGATTCTGACGGAAAATGAACTCAGCTCGCCCCTGGTGTTAACGGACCAGAACTCAGTCAGCCCTGGCACACCAGCATCAATCGCCCGACGAATCTCCAACAGCAGATTGTCTCTGGAGGCATTACTGACAATGTCCTCCAGAGACAGGCCTCGCAGTGCCGGTGGCTGCTTTTCACGGAAGGCCAGCACATTTGTAATCATCATGGAATGGCTGACTTCGATGGCAAAGTCACACGCACCATCCGCAACACGCTTCCACTGCCGATGGCGACGCTGTCGCCTCACTTCCCTGCGAGCGGACAGCCAGGTACTGACCATGACTCGTCCCATCAGCTGCACAAAGGAACGAAGTTCGCTGTCAAGATGGTCCGCCCCATAATTGTGTGCAAGGCCCACCATGCCACGAAGACGGCGATGCAAAATCACCGGAATCAGCTCGTAAGCAGGCAAATTCAGATCTCGCAAAAGACCTGAAATTAATCGAGAACAGGCGTGCATGCCCGGTTCAAGATGCGTGAAGACGGATGTCCCACGAAACAGATGATGAACCAGTTCGGGGCCAGTCAACGTCCTTAAGGCCTCGCGCTGAAGACGCGAACGAACTTCAGGATGGGCTTTTGCAGTCCATTCAGCGGCCATGGAAAACATGGCAGTCTCGTCAGAACGCCCCGAAACCGTGTAAAGATGCACGCATGGAATCGACAGCTGTCGACCAAGATTTCCAAGAACTGCCGGAATGACCTGCGGAACAGCCTGCGCGCGGATCAATGTCAATTGGTCGATGACGCTTGACGCATGCTTTAAATGAAGCTCTCGATTTTCTGATTTCTCTGACATTGTACGGGGCTTTGACATGGTAAGCACGCGGAGGCACACACCGCAGAGACGGACTTTCAACAGACTTTCAATGCGCAGAGCCGGGGCCAAAGGCATTTTTCATGCTCATGACCGAGGAAAATAACTGAGTCGTCCACTGATTGGCAGTCTTCGGAATCTCTCACAGCATTGTTGCTCTGCTATTTCAAACGTTAATTGCCGAGAGAACTGCGGAATCTGCCCCAATACCACTGAGGGGGCCTTGCACAAAGAACCAAGCAGCGAGGCAACGACTCCCCTGGGGAGTCTATCGGCTTATTCCAGAAATTTCCAATATCTCTGGCTAAATCCCGCTTAAATCTGCATTAACATTTGCAGAGACCCCCACAAAGGTGCAGAAGCCATGCCATTATGCACCCGCCGATTTGCAGGCATCGGCGGCTTAATCTCCCCCAA
>CAIQIE010000050.1 GCA_903871805.1 uncultured Planctomycetaceae bacterium
GAATTGTCGGTAACCTTCCCACGTCTGGCCGGGTCGCAACACAACCAGAGATCCGGTATCGATCAGCAGTGGACGAACGCCGGCAAACTGAAAATTGAAGGGTGTGGCATCGGAGAGAATGCAGTTTTCCCGCAGCGCGCGGGCCATGAGGTTCAACTGCAGCAGGGCCGCAGTCTGCAACATCGAAAACGACCATTCCCAGGGCCATGAGATTGCATCGACTCGCTGGTGTGCGAGGACAGCGGTGTAGCCGGCGCTGTGAACCAGCGGATGCAGTTCTGGCGCGGGGTGAGTCTGTACGATTTCCCCCGTGGCAGTGGCCTGGCGAAAGAATTCGGTGGCAGAGATCTGTGACCAGTCACGCGCTGCCGCTGCAGTGAGTGCGCGATAGAATTTCCCGCAGTGGAGAAAAACACGTGCCGATCTGTCGCGCCAGGATCCCGCCACAAACGCGGGGCCCGAGGGTGCCTGTGACAAGTGTTACTGTCCCTCTGTTGAGGTCGCTGCGTTGCGCCGTGTCGTCCACGTTCGCCACAAATGGCGGACAACGACCAGTAGTCCGGCTGAACCGCCGACAATCGCCTGCAGCAACATGCTGCCGGCACCAGGGTCTAGATATGCAATAACACAGGGAATGAGCATTGATTGCGGGATTTTCTGGGGGATAAGCACGAATTTGGCAGGAAGCAAACTCCGGGACGTCCGAGTTGCGGATGCCGAATCTGCTTTGCAGGTCTCACTCCCTTGAACCACCTGACGCGGAAAAGGTGTCGCGGAATCCTGAAGATTGTGGGGGCGAGAAAAGGGGGGATCGGAAAAGGGGGCAGGAACGAATAGTGCGCATCGGAAAAGGGGTCAGGACCCAATAGTGCGGAGCACCCTTCGGGCCGTTTGGCTATTGGGTCCTGACCCCTTTTCCGACGCTGCGGAGCACCCTGCGGGCCATTTGGCTATTCGTTCCTGACCCCTTTTTCTGCCCTCCTGCCCGCATTTGGGAAAAACCCGGATTTTTTCCGTCTGACAGCGAATAATGGCTCTGGAGTTTTCCTGCTGTGTGCGGGATGATGCTGCGCATGGCGCGTCAGAAAAGGGGTCAGGAACCAATAGTGCGGAGCACCCTCCGGGCCATTGGGCTATTGGTTCCTGACCCCTTTTCTGACGCGGAGCACCCTGCGGGCCGTTTTGCTATTGGTTCCTGACCCTTTTTTCTGCCCTCCTCTGTTGGTTACCGACCCTTTTTCCGAGGCCTCTTTTACTCGAGTCAGAATTCCGGAATTGATTCCTATGATTGCCAACTTCAGTGACGTGCGTGTCCTCTGCTTTGCTCGCCGCATGGCCCGAGGTTTGTTTTTTCTGTCACTCAGCAGCTCGGTGATGCTGACCGGGTTGGCAATTCCGGCGACGGCGGATGAGCCTGGTGGCAGCAAGGTGGCAACAACGGCTGGCGCGGCAGCAGACGAATCGGAAACTCCGCAGTACATCCGGATTCGCAGAAATGAGCGCAAACTGGCTGTGGCCATGGAAACATCCATTGTCACATTCAGTGGCTCGCCCCGGTATCCGCAGGCGACCGTGGACCTGATCGGGGCCGTGCATCTGGGTGAGCCGGAATACTACGATCAGCTGAATGAAATCTTCACCGGCTACGACGTGGTTCTGTTCGAAGCGGTGATGCCGGAAGAGGCTGTGAAAAACGGATTGCGGCCCGGTGGTGAACAAGGGGCGGGGCGCGAAGATCTTGCTGACGAAGAAGACTGGAATGACGCCAAAGTGGGCTTCACTGCCATTTCAGTTGTACAGCTGGGAATGAAAGATGCGCTCGGGATGGAGTTTCAGCTGTCGGGCATCGACTACACTCCGGATAATTTTGTGCACGCAGACATGACAGCGGAAGAGTTTGAGCAGTCCATGAAAGCTCGCGGCGAGAGCTTTTCCGGGATGCTGCTGTCAGAAATGGGCAAGTCCATGTCGTCTCAGCAGAAACAGAATCCGCTGGCAACGAATCTCGATATGATGCTGTCCGCGTTCGCACCGGACAGGGCGTATGCCATTCGACGTATTGCAGCCAATCAACTGGCAAAGTCCGGCGACGGCGATGCATTTGCTGGTGGTGACGGCACTTCAACCATCATTACCGAACGCAATCGCAAGTGCCTGGAAGTCCTTAAGCAACAACTGCAGAAGAAAAAACTGAAGGTTGGCATTTTCTACGGGGCCGGCCACTTTGCAGATATGGAAAAGCGAATCGTCAGTGACTTTGGATTCTCCAGAACGGCAGAAGACTGGGTCGTGGCCTGGCATCTGCGTGATCCAAAGGCAGAGAAAGCAACTCCTGAAAAAGAGTGAGCAGCCCCCTTCCGCGTCCTTCTGCCCGGCGACTTCCCTGTGTCTCGTGATACCATTTATTCGATTCCTCTGACGAAAGTCGGGGATTTTGAGTTCGACGATGATGTGGTCCGCGTTTTCCCCGACATGATCGCTCGATCTGTGCCGGGCTACGCATCCATGCTGTCTGTGATCGAACAACTGGCCGCCCGATTTGTGCGTCCGGGAACCGCGGTCTGGGACCTCGGTTGTTCTCTCGGAGCCGCAACGCGTCTGATTCGCCGGCGCAGTCCGCAGTCAGCTGTCATTCACGCGGTCGATAACTCCCCTGCGATGATCAGCCGCCTGAAGACGCTGCTGTCTGAATCCACAGAGCCGGGTTGCGCCGTGCAGGTCATCGAGTCGGATCTGCGGTCGGTGCAGGTGGAAAATGCGTCGCTGGTGGTGCTGAATCTGACTCTGCAGTTTCTGCCGCCGGCAGAGCGATCCGCGATTATCGCTTCCATCGCCCGGGGAACATTGCCCGGAGGCGTGTTGCTGCTCTCGGAAAAAATCTGTTTTGATGATCCCGGTCAGCAATCCCTGATGACGGAACTGCATCACGATTTCAAGCGGGCGCACGGGTACAGTGATCTGGAAATCGCCCAGAAGCGGTCCGCCATCGAGAATCGCCTGATTCCGGAAACGCTGGAGACGCATGTGCAGCGTCTGCGAGACGCTGGCTATTCCACCGTCACTCCGTGGTTTCAGTGCTTTAACTTTGCTTCCATTCTGGCAGTTCGCTGAGGTCGTCAGGGCGATTGATTGTGCCTGCTGAGGGCTTGCTCAGCCATACAACTATACAACTCGTTCGGCGACCGCTGCAGGAGCTGCTGAGAGGGCTTTGTAGTTCACGGAACAGGCGTTGCCAGGGCTTGTCCGGGCCTGCAGCCAATCTCTGCTGATCAGTGCCGACCGGCTGCAAATGGATGGCCGGCTACATCCCATGTCTGATGCATGCGAATGTTCAGCAACAGCCCGACCGAGGCGTACGTCGACAGCAAACTGCTGCCCCCGTAACTACACAGGGGGAGTGCAGTTCCAGTGATCGGTAGCAGGCCCACAGTCATTCCGGTGTTCAGCACCACCTGACTTCCCAGCAGAACTGTGATCCCGACAGCCACCAGCCGTCCCCATGGTTCCCGGCTTTTCACGGCTGTCCAGAGTCCTCCCCAGATCAGGATGGCGTACAGCAGCATGACCAGTGCGCAGCCCGCCAGTCCGAATTTTTCGCCAATCATCACAAAAACAAAGTCGGTGCGGGCAGCGGGAAGCTGCCATGCTGTGGGATCATCCACTGGCGGTTCGTCCTGCCACAGGCTGCCGCGCAGTCCTCCGAGGGCCAGGACCTGCTTGGACTGATGCAGATGAAATCCGTCACCGGCGGGGGCCGTGCCACCATCCTTCTGGATGATCACTGAGACGATGCGGGATTTCTGTTCCGGCGTCATCTGACTCCATAACACAGGCAGGCAGGTGATTCCCAGAACTGCCGCGATGCCCAGATGCTTCAGGCGAGCCCCGGCGGTAAACAGCATGCAGGCCAGAACAGGAACAAACAGCAATGCGGTATCGAGGTCCGGTTCCAGCACAATCAGTGCCATGGGTACGAACGCCAAAACGGCTGGAGCCAGCAGCCCGACCACGGTGTGTTGAGTGCGACGGTGCATCAGCCAGGCGGCTACTGCCAGAATAAAAGCCAGTTTTGCCGGCTCACTGGCCTGAAAATCGAACAGACCAAGCGGAATCCAGCGGCGGGAACCATTGATGGGGGCCATGAACAACGTCAGTACCAGCAGTGCCTGGCAGGCGAAGTACGCCGGCAGACTCCAGGGACGCAGCAGTCGATAGGGAATCCATGCGGTGATGCCCATCACGGGAATGGACAGCAGCAGCCAGATCAACTGACGTTCCACCAGCTGTGTTCGCCCATACAGTTCGTCCGCTCGCAGCAGACCACTGAGTCCCAGCACGGTGATTCCCAGGCTGGCCAGGACCATCAGCCATGGTATTCGTCGCAGTCCTCCCGTCATGTGTGCTCCATCTGGTACCCCGATTCCCTGTTCCACGCTGTTGCCCATTGTCTCCGCTGGTGATGACCAGCCACGCTGTCGCTCGGTCTTCGGCAACTCTGCGGCAGGTTCGATGAATGACCAGTTCGGGGTCGGCCAGAACACGTCACGACGTCATGGAATTTGTCAGCAGTTCAACGACTGATCCGAGCCCCCGGAGTGACGAGGTCATTGAAACGGTCGACAGGTTCCTGAGCGGTCCACGCAATGCCTCTCAGCAGCAGAATTCGGAACAGGGGATCATCGAATGTCCAGTTGTAGTGTCCGGGAATGCTGACGAAAACTCGTCCCGGTTGATGATCCCGGACCCACATCTGCGGTGTCTGCTGGCCGTCTTCCACACTGCTGGCGAGCAGCGTGATGTCTTCCGAGACGCCTGTCAATTTCCAGTAGCTTTCATCGTACAACTGCAAGCGGTCAAAGTTGCGAACAATCGGGTGGTCGGTGTTGTGGATGTCCAGCGTCAGCGGACCATGGCGAAAGGCAATCCTGCCGCCCCATGAAGCGAGGCCGATGCGTTTTGAGAATGCCTGCACGTCGTCATTGCCATTCACTGCCCAGTGAATGTACACGGCCCCACCGCCACGCTGCAGAAACTGATCCAGCTTTTCCGGACGCGGGGGACTGAAACTGCCCTTCTGGAAGAAGATCAGCACATCAGCGGCCGCCAGCAGCGTGTCGTCCGGAAACTCGCGCACCGAAGTGACCTGCAGCTGTTCGGCCGAGGACAGCAGTTCGTACCACGCCGATTTCCATGCCGGATAGTCATGCTCGCCGGGGCCATGATCCTTGACGCCGTCGATAAGGACCAGGTGCAGTGGTCGCAGCGGTGCGACGGGCTGACTACCTTCCAGGGCTGCAGCGACTTCCGCGCGAGTTCGCAGAGGCGGGGCGGTCAGTGGCGAGTCCAGCGGCATCTGCGGTGGTGGAGTCATCAGGTAGGTCAGCAGATCACGCAGTTGTTCGGGTGACAGCTTTTCCGGAATGCCCTGCGGCATCACAGAAACGGCGGATGGCTTGATTTCTTCAATTTGTGAGCGATCCAGAACGGTTGAACGTCCCTGCGTGTCACCCAGAATCCACTGCTCGCCGTCAGTCCGCAGTACACCTGTCAGCACACGGCCATCTTTCAGCACGATCACCTGGCTGACATAGTCTGGATTGATCGCAAATCCCGGATTCTGAAGGTCCCGCATTACCGAGGCGTAGTCGCGATGAATCATGTTGCCAAGGTCTGGTCCGATGACGGCACCAGATCCATTCACCGCATGACATTTGAAACAACCGGCGGCTTCGCTGTGAAAGACTCGCCGCCCGCGGCCCCAACTGCCGCCTTCAAGTTCTTTGACCCGCGTTGAAGCTGCGAGGCCTTCCGAAGCCGGTGTTGGTGCACGGTCCGGTACC
>CAIQIE010000051.1 GCA_903871805.1 uncultured Planctomycetaceae bacterium
CCTTGAAGCAGGGTGGATGGCACCGTTCTGCCCTCGCTTGAAGCAGGGTGGATGGCACCGTTCTGCCCTTCCCGTTCTGCCCTTCGAGATGGATGCGTCAAAGTGTACTTATGGCGCCGAGAGAACCACGGTCGCAGATCCGGCTCATGCGAATGCGTGGGGGCTGATGGAGATGCTGGGTAATGTATACGAGTGGTGCGACACGTGGGTTTGCGAGGACAGCGAAGGGGCATCGGAAGATCAGCAAGGCACGTCTCGCGTTGCGGGTCGTTCTTCTTCAGCAACCCGGAGTTCCTCCGATCGACGTACCGCAGCTACGACGCGCCCGGGTATCGTTACAGCAGCAGCGGTTTCCGTTTCTCCAGGACTCCGTAGCGGTTTGTGCTTTGGCGATTTGGCTGTTTGCGGTTTTGCGATTTTCCCTTTTACCGCCGCGCAGCGGCGCCGGCGAAATTTTTTTGGGCCGAGTATTTTTTCTCTGTTGGGTGATGCGTTGCTGGCACCCTGCCTTGCCGCTGGGGGAGGCGGGGAGAATGCGGATGTTGGCGTATTACCCGAGGGGATAGAAGATCGCCTCGGGGTGAAGCTGGATCTGAGCCGTTGCTGCCCTGGAGTTATTTCGTTCGTCGGTCGGTGCGGTCGGTCCAGGGGAATTCGAGTTCTTTGACGTTTTTGGTCAGGAAGTCGACGATGTCTTTCTGGGTGGCGGTGGCGAGTTGTCCTTCGAGGTAGGCTTCGGCGTGGGTTTGTCCGGGCGTGAGGAGGAGTTTGCGGGTGTCCTTGAACTGATCGCCTTTGAGTTCGACGGCCTTGAGGACTTTGTCGGCATTGCGGGCGTCTTCTTTGTTGTCTTTTGCGGCGACGATGTAGACGGGAACGGGCAGGCCTTTGAGGGTTTTCAGCAGGGCAGAGGTATTCAGGCCGCGAACGGTGGTGTTGGGGCTGTACATGATCAGGGACCGCACATCCTGTCCTCGTGGAGTGCGTTGGTCGACGGTTGGAGCATCAGGATAGGGAGTTTTGGCCCAGTCTTCGATGGTGAACGCGGATGCGACCATGGCACTGGAGCCCATGGCAACGATTGCGAGTTTGCGGATATTGAGGGTTTCGGCCTTGTGCTGTTCCATCAGGAAGGCTTTGACGGTTTCCAGGTCAGAGCTGGCCATGAGTGGGTAGTCGGCATTGGAGATTTTCATGGGGATGGGCTCTCCTGTGGGAGACATTGGAATACTGTCGCCATGTTTGCGAAGGTCGACGGTCATGACTGCGAAGCCGGCTTTCTGGAGCGCGATGGCGGTGGGTTGCCAGACGCGTCGATTGCGGGCGTCTTTGCCGGGGACGCCATCGGTGGAGGTCAGCAGGATTGCGCAGGCGGATTCGCGGCCGGCGGTGGATTCGAACCATGTGCAGTGAATTTGCCAGCCGTCGGGAGTTGGCAGGATCATTTCCAGCGCCCCATCTTTGGCGGTGGAAGCGGCTGGTTTAGAGGCCGCAGCGGGATTTTTCTTTGGATCGGCCGGAACCGTCGTACCTTTTTTGTCTGTTGTGGGCGATTTTTTGGCCTGGGCCATCAGTGAGCCGGGCGTGGCGACGCTGGCGATCAGGGACAACGCAACGAGACACAGCAGATTCCGGACTCTCATAACAACGGCTCCGACAGAAGTGCGGGAAAAAGGGGGGGAAGTGGGAGAGTGCTTTGTCAAAGCCTGAAATTGGGGTTCACCGTCATTCCCGCTTAGGCGGGAATCCAAATCGCGGCACAGGATTCCCGCCTGCGCGGGAATGACGTAACCCAAAAACTAAGATTTGACAAAGCAAGAGAGTGATTACTGACCGACACCTTCTGCGAACTGGAAGAAGTCGAGAATCACGAGCGGGTTTGTGGAGCCTGCATTGCGGTTTGTGGGGCGTTGAAACCCATAAGCGATGACTCGTCCGCTGGACAATTCTGCGACATAAATGATGCCGAATGCTGGCTGAATGCCGCCTGCGGCACGAAGATTGGCGGGGCCGGTGACGATGGCGTATTTGGGATCGGGAGTATTTCCGGTCTGGAAATCGGCAGCCACGTTATGGACGTAGCGGTAGGAGAATTTTGAGGTACTTTCGTTGATGGCGCCGCCGACGAGGAGGCCGGTGAGGTTATTCAGGACAAAGACGCCCTCGGGCACACCGGTTTCCTGGAGGGGAACGGTGATCATGGAAAACTTGTCATTTCCGTTGGCAACGGGCGCCTGGGCTGGTTTTTGGGGCAGCAGAGTGAAAACGGCGGCCATAGCGACGGCGCCGGCACAGAATGCAGCGGCAGATCGGAGAATGCGATTTTTCATGGGCTTGCCTTCGGGATTTTCTCGACAGCGGGGCATCGGGACGGTCACGATGTCCAGTTTTGACAATACAATGATATCGTTTCGGGTTGGCGTCGACCAGATTGACGGTTGTACCGGCAGTTTCGAGCGTGTTCCATCCACTGATGTCCTCAAGCTTTTCCATTTTTTACTGTTTTGCCATGTCTGCTTCTGTCACTGAACCAACCAATGTGCTCTGGCTTGCGATTCGTGAGCGGGCCTCACAGAGTGCCTTAACTGAGCCGATGCTGGCGAGTTTTTTGCATGCGACGATATTGAATCATGACTGTCTGGAAGACGCGATCAGCTATCATTTGGCTGGAAAGTTGTCGGCCAGCACGTTGTCAGCGATGCAGATGCGGGAAATCATGCAGGAAGCGATGTGTCAGGACGGGACGATTCTGGAAGCGATCTGTGCGGACATACGTGCGGTTCAGGAGCGGGATCCGGCGGTGAAGTGTTGTTTGATTCCGTTGTTGTTTCTGAAGGGCGTGCATGCATTGACGGCGTATCGTTTTGCACACTGGCTGTGGAAGCAGGGGCGTGAGTTACTGGCGGTTTACCTGCAGAATCGGATTTCCGAGGAATTTGGCGTCGACATCCACCCGGCAGCTCGGATTGGTCGGGGGATTTTGATGGACCATGCGACAGCGATCGTGATTGGTGAGACGGCGGTGATTGAGGACGATGTGTCATTGTTGCATGAAGTGACGCTGGGTGGGACAGGCAAAGCGACGGGGGACCGTCATCCGAAGGTTCGTCGGGGGGTCTTGATTGGTGCGGGTGCGAAGATTCTGGGGAACGTGGAGATTGGTGAGGGAGCCAAGGTGGGTGCGGGGAGTGTGGTCTTGAAGAGTGTTCCGGCGCACTGTACGGTGGCGGGTGTTCCGGCGGTGATTGTGGGTCGTCCGGTCAGTAATTTGCCGGCGTTGGACATGGATCACGCGTTGAATCTGGGTGGTTCTATTTGAACGAAGGCAAATTCCGGGGGTGTGGCGATTTGCAAACGACGATGAACAGACAATCGGCGTTGCGGGTCGGGGGCATTATCGGCGAAATCTGCTGGTCCTGAAAATTGATTTGGCACACATATGACAGAGACGTTTATACTCATTCCCGGCAGAACAACTGATCAGGGATGTGGCATTAGTGAAGGCAAGTTTCAGGACAAGTACCAGAATGAAATTCGGGCGCTGCAGGTCGCTCCGGGTGACATGGCGCGGCTGGGGCTTCGACCGGGCGATCGGGTGCGATTGACCGGGGAAGAGGGCCAGTCGGTGGAAGTGTGTATTACGGCCGGAAAGAAAGATGAGTTGCCGGAAGGGCTTTTGTTCATCGCCTATGGGGATATTTCCAGTCGCATGATGACCGGGGATACTCATGGATCTGGCATGCCGACCAGCAAGGGGATGGACGTGACGATGGAGCTGGTGGAGCGGGCGGCGCAGAGAGAGTAGAGAGTAGAGGGCGGTTGATTCAGGATTGATCAAGACAGGTGTGAGGTTCAGGACAGCTGGTCCAGTGAAGAGGCAGACAGATGACATCGGCATCGATTGAAGTGAACGCCCCTACGGCATCTGTGCCTGGGGAATTGAAGATCATTGCAGACGCGGTGTGCACGTTTTGTGGATGCGTGTGTGACGACATAGATCTGCACGTGAAGGACGACCACATTGTTGAAGCGAAGCGGGCGTGTGTCCTGGGCAAGGCGTGGTTTTTGAACCACAGCGTGGACGATAGTCCCAGTTGTCTGATTGAGGGCCGTCCGGCGACATTGGAAGCGGGATATGATCGTGCGGCGAAGATTCTGACGGACGGCAAGTATCCGATCATTTACGGGTTGAGTGATTCCCCGTGTGAAGCTCAGCGTGTCGCGGTGGGGATTTGTGACTGGATCAGTGGCACGGTGGACACGACGACCAGTGTGTGTCACGGGCCAAGCGGCATGGCGTTTCAGGGTGTGGGTGAAGTGACCTGTTCGCTGGGTGAAGTGGCGAATCGTGGCGACATGATTATGTTCTGGGGATCGAATCCTGCAGAGAGTCATCCGCGGCATTTTACCAAATACAGTTTGATGCCGAAGGGGTTGTTTGTTCCGAATGGTCGTAAGGACCGCACGTGTGTGGTGGTGGATGTTCGGCGGACGAAGAGTGCGAAGGCTGCGGATATTTTTATTCAGATGAAGCCGAAGAAGGACTTTGAAGCGCTGTGGACCTTGCGGGCGCTGGCCAAGGGGCTGGAGCTGGATCCGGAGTTGGTGCATCGAGAGACGGGTGTGGAGTTTGCGGTTTGGCAGGACCTGATGGAGCGGATGAAGGCGGCGAAGTTTGGGGTGATCTTTTTTGGCATGGGCCTGACGATGACGCGGGGCAAGCATGCCAACACGGAAGCCCTGCTGGCGCTGACGCGTGACATGAACGCGCACACGCGATTTGTCGCCAAGCCGAATCGGGGTCATGGCAATGTGACGGGTGCGGACAACGTCGTTTCGTGGCGAACGGGTTATCCATTTGGCGTAAATCATGCGCGGGGGTATCCGCGATTCAATCCGGGGGAATATACGACATCGGACGTGCTGGCGAACCGGGAAGCGGATTGTGGGATGACGATTGCGTGCGACCCGATGGCGAATTTTTCGCAGCCGGCGCGCGAGCATCTGGCGTCGATTCCGTTTATTGCGCTGGACACGAAGGACACCCCGACGACTCGGGCGGCCGCGGTGGCATTTTCTGTGGCCACGTATGGGATCAACACGGGCGGGACGGTGTATCGCATGGACGACGTCCCGATTCCGCTGCGACCGGCGTTTGCGTCCCCGCATCCCAGTGATTACGAAGTGTTGACTCAGATTGAAAATCGGGTGAAGAAGATTCTGGGGATCACGGGTTGAACGAATCCGGGGAAACGACTGGTTGGGAAAAAGTCCGGAAAACGCGAAAATGGGCATTTTGGGCCGTGGTGCAACAGGATTCTGTGAGAATTCCGGCGTCGGGGCAGTTCCGGTTGTTTGAGACAATGGCAGGCGGACTATGATCTTTGGGCGTAGACAAGCTGCAGCACGCAGTGTCTGAGAACCTGATTGAATAGAGCAGAGGCCATGGCAGATCCAACTCGCGACGTACTGGAAACCTTTGAAAATCCGTTCCCACAGCGCAATTTTGTGGTGGAAACCATTGCGCCGGAGTTCACTTCGATGTGTCCGAAGACGGGTCAGCCCGATTTTGGCACGTTGACGATTACGTACATTGCCGACAAGGTTTGTTACGAGTTGAAATCGCTGAAGATGTATCTGCAGCAGTACCGGAACCATGGGGCGTACTACGAACGGGCGACCAACATGATTCTGGATGATCTCGTCGCCGTCACAAATCCTCGCTGGATCAAAATCGAGGCAGCGTTTACGCCACGTGGCGGGATTCGCACCACGGTTATTGTGGAACACGGCAAGCGCCCCGAGTAGACTGGTGTCGGTGAGAGGCTCCGTGTGGTGTGGCCGTGACGACAGCGGGATGCCTTCCGATTTCCGGTTGAACATTCAGATGTGGGGGCACAGGCGTGGCAAAGGCATGGGGTGGTCGTTTTCATCAGGTCACTGATCCCAGGGTTGAAGCATTCACAGAGTCGATCAGCTTTGATCGTCGTTTGTATGCGGTGGACATTCGGGGGTCGATGGCCCATGCTACGATGCTTGCGCATTGTGGACTGATCACGGGTGAAGAGCGGGACCACATCTGTGCGCATCTGGATCAGATTGGCGAAGAGATTGCGACCGGGCAGTTTCAGTTTCGTCAGGATCTGGAAGACATCCACATGCACATCGAGAACGCGTTAATCACGCGGATTGGTGATGTGGGACGAAAGCTGCACACGGGTCGCAGTCGCAACGATCAGGTGTCGACGGATCTGAAATTGTACGTTCGTGACGCCATTGACGATCTGGATTTGCTGTTGCAGGATGTGCAGCGGGCATTTCTGGAGCGGTGTGATACGGATGCGGGTGTGATTCTGCCTGGATACACGCATCTGCAGCGGGCTCAGCCGGTCCTGGCGGCGCACTACTGGCTGGCGTATGTGGAGAAGTTTCAGCGGGATCGTGATCGGCTGGCGGACTGTCGGAAGCGGGTCAACATCAGCCCGCTGGGAGCGGCGGCGCTGGCCGGGACATCGCTGCCGATTGATCGCGAGATGACAGCGCGGCTGATGGGTTTTGATTCTGTGGCGGCGAACAGTCTGGACGTCAGCAGTGATCGGGACTATCTGGTCGAGTTTGTGTTCTGTCTGTCCCTGATTTCGACTCATTTAAGTACCTGGGCGGAAGAGTGGATTTTGTGGTTCACCACGGAATTCAGTTTTCTGCGGCTGCCTGACGCCTACACTACGGGTTCTTCGATTATGCCGCAGAAGCGGAATCCGGACGTGCTGGAGTTGATTCGTGGGCGAACGGCGCGAGTGGTGAGCACGGTACCGCAGTTGCTGGTGCTGCTGAAGAGTTTGCCGATGGCTTACAACAGGGATCTTCAGGAAGACAAGCTGGGAATGTTTGCGGCATTGGATGCACTGCGTCCCTGTCTGGATCTGGCACCGGCGATTATTGTGGGTGCGGAGCTGCGACGTGATAAGATCGAGGCGCGGCTGGAGGATGGCTTTCTGGACGCGACGGCCCTGATGGAATACCTGATCAGGAAGGGTGTTCCGATGCGAACGGGTCATGAGACGGTTGGTCGACTGGTCGCCCACTGCGAGGCTCGGGGTTGTCGACTTTCTGACATGTCCCTGACAGAGCTGCAGGAAGCCTGTCCATTGATTACGGACGATGTGAAGTCGGTATTGGGGACAGTGAATGCCAACCGTGCGCTGCAGAGCTTCGGGTCTGGTGGCGAGCAGTCTGTGTTGGGGCAGGTCAGTGCCTGGAAGCAGCGACTGGTGGCCGTTGGAAGTGAGTCTTCGAAGTGAGCGAGGCTGGGTCGTGTTCTGGTGAACAGAAACGAGTCCGCAAGAGCCACTGAGCGGATTCAAATGTTCTCACGATGGGGATTTTTGGGCCGTGTTCCCGGGTTTCGGCCGATTTTGCGACGGATTCCGGTTACTGTCAGGCACTGTACAAACTGTGCGGTGGGGTGGCTGAGATACCTCGTGCCGGTGTTTTCGGCTGATCCTGTAGTCTTTCCGGGTCTGTTGCTATGTGGTTACGAAGCTTGCTGTGTGTGAGTCTGTTGTCCGTCAGTTGCCAGTCGGTCATGGGGCAGACGCCAACGGCAGCAATTCCGTTGATTTTGGACACGGATATTGGCAACGACTGTGACGACGTGCTGGCTATGGGGGTGATCCATTCGTTGCAGACGCGTGGGTACTGTCGGTTGGTGGCTGTGACGATCACCAAAGATCACGACCAGTGTGCGCCGTTTGTGGATGCTGTGAACACATTTTATGGTCGGGGTGAGATTCCGATTGGAGTGTGTCGCAGCGGGATTACTCCACAGCAGAGTCGGTTTACGGGGTTGGTGAGTGAGAAGGACGGTGACCGGGATCGTTATCCGCACGATCTTCGCAGTGGTCGGGATGCGGCGGACGCAGTGGCGGTGTTGCGCAGGGCGCTGGCGGCGGAAGCGGATGGCAGCGTCGTGATTGCTCAGGTGGGTTTTTCAACCAACCTTGCGAAGCTGCTGCAGTCACCGGGGGATGAGATTTCGCCGATGACAGGCCGCGAGTTAGCGCGGAAGAAAGTTCGAATGCTGTCGGTTATGGCGGGAGCCTTTACGGCGATCAATGGTCAGCCGCATTTTGAATACAACGTGGTGGAAGATATTGGCTCGGCGCAGGTTTTGTCGAGGGAATGGCCGACGGAAATCATATACAGTGGATTTGAGATTGGTTTGGCGATTCCTTATCCGGCGGTGAGTATTGAGCAGGACTATTTGTATGTTGCGCATCATCCGCTGCGGGAATCGTATGTTTTGTACGAGCCACCACCGCACAACCGTCCGACGTGGGACCTGACCAGCGTATTGTATGCAGTTTTTCCTGAGCGGGGATACTTTGGTGTGTCGCCGAAGGGGACGGTCAGCGTGAATGAAAAGGGGCTGACAACATTTGCACCGGGTGAGACGGGACTGCATCGGTATCTGACGTTGACATCGGAGCAGCAGATTCGGGTGACGGAAGCATTGGTGCAGTTGTCCAGTGAGCCGCCGCAGGGTTTGTCGCGATGAGTTCCCGGGGCCATCGATCGCCGCGGATTGTCGTGATTGGTTCCATCAACATGGACCTTGTGGTGCGGTGTGCGTCCATTGCGCGACCTGGCGAGACGATTTCGGGTCAGTCGTTGCGCGAGATACCCGGTGGCAAGGGAGCCAATCAGGCGGTAGCAGCGGCTCGTCTGGGAGCGCAGGTGACTATGGTGGGGCGGGTTGGTGACGATGCGTTTGGGCAGACGTTGCGCGACGGGCTTTCGCGGGAGGGGATTGATGTGAATCATGTGCAGATCACGGCCGGGTGCGGCAGTGGTGTGGCGGTGATTCAGGTGGACGATGCGGGGCAGAATTCGATTGTGGTGATCCCCGGTGCGAATGGTCTGGTGACCGCGGAGGATGTGCTGGCGGCAGCGTCAGTAATTCGGGAAGCTGATGCCGTTCTGCTGCAGTTTGAAATACCGTTGCAGACTGTGCAAGCCGCCGTGGATCTGGCGCGTCACAGTGGAGTGCGTGTGATTGTGGATCCGGCACCAGCGAGGGCGGATGTCGCGGCTGCGGTGCTTTCGGCGGACTGGTTGTGTCCGAATGAGACGGAAGCAGAGAGTCTGACGGGATTGGTGGTGGAGACGGAAGAGCAGGCGTGTGCTGCGGCGAAGATGCTGCGGCAACGTGGTTGTGTGCGGAGTTTGATTACGCTGGGCAGTCGGGGCGTTGTGTTGTGTGCTGGCGACGGGATGCTGCAGCGTGCTGACGCGTTTCGGATAGCGGCTGTGGACACGACGGCGGCGGGTGATGCGTTTGCTGCGGGTTTGGGTGTGTCGTTAAGTCGTGGGGCCTCGGACGCTGACGCGGTTCGATTTGCCTGTGCAGCGGGAGCGCTTGCGGCGACGAAGTTCGGAGCACAGCCGGCGATGCCATATCTGCGGGAGATCGAGAGTTTGTTGGGGGACCAGCCCCGGGCGGCCGTTCTACAGCCTGGCTGATGCGGTGACGTGGCGGTGATGCGTTGAAGCTGGACAGGTTGCCGGGTGCGTGTGGCAAGTTCTGTGGAGGCAGAGGCTGATGAGCGGGTGGACGGCAGGACGGGAAGGTCAGCGGAGGGGCTGTTGGGGGATTTTCGGGTTTCTGATGGGCTGGATGCTGGCGTGTGTTGGTGGGCAGGCTGGGGACCGTCCGAATGTGCTGATGATTCTGGTGGATGATTTGAAGCCGGCGCTGGGCTGTTATGGCGATGTGGTTGCCAGGACACCGCATTTGGATCGATTTGCTGCGAGGTCGCTGCGATTTCAGCTGGCGTACTGCAATCAGTCGGTTTGTGCTCCATCGCGGTTTACGTTGATGCTGGGAGCGCATTCGACCAGCACGGGCTTGTATCACCTTGGCAGTCGACTGCGGAGTGTGCAACCGGAGGCGGTCACGTTGCCGCAGTACTTTGCGAGGTTTGGTTATCGCACAGAATCCCTTGGCAAGGTGTTTCATATTGGGCATGGGAATGACGGCGATGCCGCGTCGTTTGCGGTTCCACATTTTTCTGACCGGGTGATTGAGTATCTGGATCCGGCCAGTACAGGAGGCCGGTTGACGCGGGAAGAGGCCTTTTTCAGCAATCAGCGCCTTGGGGAAATTGGAAAACTACCGCGTGGCGCGGCATTTGAAGCACCGGACGTTGATGATGAGCGTTATGCGGATGGTCGAGTGGCCGCGGAGACGATTCGTCGTTTGCAGCAGGCGAAAGAGCGGCGGGAATTGGAGGGCGTGCCATTTTTCGTGGTAGCGGGTTTTGTGCGGCCGCATCTTCCATTCAGCGCACCGAAGAAATACTGGGACCTGTACGATCCGGCGGAGCTGCCGATGCCGCGGCGTGAGCAGCTTCCGGAAGGGGCGCCGGAAGTCGCGGGGAAGCGTGGTGGAGAGATTTCGAATTATGCGCCTGTGCCGGAGAGTGGGGCGATTGAGGTTGATCTGCAGCGGCAATTGATTCACGGATATTATGCCAGCACGAGCTACGTGGATGCTCAGATAGGGAAAGTGCTGGACGAGCTGGAGCGGTTGGGGTTGAGTGAGAAGACGATCGTGGTGTTATGGGGCGATCACGGATTTCATCTGGGGGATCTGGGGATCTGGACGAAGCACACCAACTATGAGCAGGCGAATCGCATTCCGCTGATGATCAGCGCGCCGGGTGTGACGATGCCTGGATCCAGTACTCGGCAGCTGGCGGAGAGTGTCGACGTGTATCCGACGCTTGCTGAGCTGGCGGGGCTTCCTGTTCCGGATGTTCCGCAGGGGCTGGACGGGATCAGTCTTGTGCCGGTGCTGAGGAATCCGGAGCGGCGTATTCGGGACCATGCATACCATGTGTATCCGAAAGCAAAACTGGGTCGGGCGATACGGACGGAGCGTTATCGGCTGGTGGAATGGAAGCGAGTGGGAGATCCGGAAACTGCGGCCGAGTATGAATTGTATGACTACGAAGTTGATCCTGAGGAAACGCGGAATCTGGCGGGCCGTCATCCGGAGATTGTGAGTCAGTTACAGCAGCGATTGCGTGTGTATCCGCAGCCCCGTCGTCCATAGGTGGAAAGGGAGTCAGAGTGGATCAGGTTTTCTTCCGGCGATTCAGCCCCAGGCAGGGCGGCATGATGTAGCCTGGGCGCGAGCACGTGGACTGTGCGTCAAACGGTGCCAAGGCCCTGACGGGGCGTCATTTGATGATGTGAGGTGTTGATGATGGCCTGAAATGCATCGCCATGGTTTGCCGGACGCATGCGATTTGGCCGCGAACAGGGAACGCCGCGGAGGACGTGGAGAAGAGTAAGCCGGTGTATGGCGAATGAACGACAGGTCCCACACGGAAACCGAACCACGAGCACCGGGGACAACAAAGAACGAATTTAAGCACCCCGCGGCGGAGAAATGAGACTGGACCCCTTTTTATCTTTTTATTCTCCAAGGATCTCCCAGTGACCGCCTTTGGCGGGGCCGACCCTTGCAATAAGGTTTTGCTCGCGAAGATTACGAAGGTTTTTTTCGATCGCCCGCTCACTGATTCCCAGTGTCTCCGCCATTTCGGGGGTGGAAATCTGCGGATTGTCATTGATCATGTCAAGGATGGTGCGGGCACTGGGACCGATCTGTTTCCCCGAACTTTTCCCCGAACTTTTCCCCGAACTTTTCCCCGAACTTTTCCCCGAACTTTTCCCCGAACTTTTCCCCGAACTTTTTCCCGAACTTTTTCCCGAACTTTTTCCCGAACTTTTTCCCGAACTTTTTGGCTCGCCGCTTTCTGCCCGTTGTCCACTCAGTCGTTCCAGGACTGCTGTCGGATAGGTAAACGTCGTCCACCAGCCGCTACTTTCCTGCTCGATGCTGGGCGCGGGGAAACCGGCTTGTTTGCAGGCGTTGAAAATTCGCCAGATGCCTCGTCCCCACGATTCGATCTCACCGCATCGAAAAAATGCGTTGGCGACTCGCGGATTACTTGGTTCCGAGGGGTGTGGCTGCATCAATTTCTCATTGGTCCAGCCTTCGGGGAGCGGCCCTGGATTCCAAATCGTCATCCGGGATTCGTAGACCTTGATCTGGATTGGAGAAGTGGAGGAATAATCTTTGTGAATGACTGCGTTCAGGATTGCCTCACGAAGGGCATCGAAGGGAATGGGATATGTCTCGACCCGGTGAATCCCTTCGTAGGTGATGGCGGCTTTCATGTACTTGGCACGGAGCATCTTCACCGTCGCTGTGGTCTGTGAGAAAAGATCTCCTTCGATCAGGTCGTGATAGAGAACGTCTCCCTCGTTTTCGAAGTAACCAATCCTGATATGGGCACCGCTGAAGTATTTTTCCGGATCAGGGTGGAAGAGCAGCACAGAGGCACGAGTGAGGTAAGTTCCTTCGATCAGGCGCAGTTTCTCCAACAACTTCTCTCGCGATCCGCGCAGGTCCGAAGCATCGACGCGATCACTTTGCCCGGCCAGTTCGCGGAAACTGCTGATTGCTGTCGGCGAAAGCTGTCGCACGGTGACGCCTGGCACCGGCGCGCTATCCCATGTGCGGCCGTATCTGCGCATCAGGAAGCGGTCGAGCGCGGCCCCTTTTAGTTCCTGCTTCGTGCTGCCGCTACGAACGTGGTACTCTCCCTTGTAGCTGATTGGGTTCGGATAGGGGTCAACGCGGATTTCCACCAGGTCCTTTCTGTCTTTCCGCACGAGTCGGACATCAGCAACGATTCCCAGCACATCCCGGATCTTGTTTGGCAGTTCCACGAGCAATTTTTTCGCGTCCGACGCACCAATGGCCTGGCCCTTGTCGTTCCGGCCAATGACCAGAACGCCTCCTTTGGCGTTTGCGAATCCGCACAGCCATTTCATGTATTCGTCCCGCCAGGACTCTTTCCATTCGATGTTTTGGCTCTCCTTCATGCTAAATCGCTTTAGCCTCCGCAGAGCCCGTGTCAACAAGGGGTCCAGGTTCTGTCCACTCTGGACAGATGTTCCGTGGCGTGATGTTGTTGCTATTCATGAGGTGCCGTTTGGGGTTTGTGTCCCATGTACCGCAGGGCAAAATCCGCTTATGGGTGCTGGTGCTTGACAAATTCCGTCGGAGCCGTCCAGTCTCTGATGGTAAAAAATGAGACCTGACCCTTTTTGCTCTTCTAGGCCATGATGTCATGAATGACGCGACCGTGGACATCGGTCAGTCGGAAGTTTCGGCCGGAATGATGGTAGGTCAGTTGTTCGTGATCAAAGCCCATCAGGTGCAGCATTGTGGCGTGCAGGTCATGCACATGGACACGATTTTCCACAGCGCGGTAGCCGAATTCGTCGGTGCTGCCGTACGTCATGCCGCCTTTGATTCCGCCGCCGGCCATCCAGACGGAAAATCCGTGGTGGTTATGATCGCGACCGGTGGGTGTTCCACCGCCGATGGGCATTTCGACGGCGGGTGTTCGACCGAATTCACCGCCGCAGAGGACCAGTGTTTCATCGAGGAGGCCGCGTTGGGCGAGGTCTGTAAGAAACGCGGAGACTGGCCCATCGATTTCGTTGCCCAGACGACGATGTTCTCCGGCGATGTTGCCGTGAGAATCCCAGGGCTGCACGTCCCCATGATAGCATTGGACAACACGAACGCCGCGTTCAATCAGTCGTCTGGCAATCAGCAGTTGGCGACCATGGACAGTGTCAGCCCGGTACAGGTCGTGGGTAGTTTTGGATTCTTTGGAGATGTCCAGTGCATCGGTGGCTTCCATCTGCATGCGGAAGGCCAGTTCGAAGGATTGAATGCGGGCCTCGAGCTGAGCATCTTCGCGGCGAGGTTCCTGGTGGCGTCGATTCAGCCTGGACAGCAGATTCAGTTGTCGGCGCTGATCTGTCAGCGGCATAGTGGGGTTCTGGATGTTGGCAATCAGTTCTGTGACGCTGGATTTGCGGGTATCGAGGTAGGTTCCCTGATAAATTCCGGGAAGGAAGGCACTGCGCCAGTTGGAAGAATCGGCGACAGGAAGTCCGGGGCAGAGTGTGACAAATCCTGGAAGGTTCTGATTTTCGCAGCCGAGTCCGTAGGTCAGCCATGAGCCGTAGCTGGGGCGTGACAGGCGTTCATCGCCGGTATTCATGAGCCGCATGCTTTGTTCGTGATTGGGCGTGTTGGCATACATGGAGCGAATGACGCAGATTCGGTCGGCGTGCCAGTTGGCGGTCTTCTGAAAGATTTCGCTGCACCAGAGTCCACTATCACCGTATTGATCAAATCGAAACGGGGAAGGGAGGGCGACGCCGGTTTCGCGTTCGGTGGTCAGGTTTCCCAGCGGCAGTCTTTTGCCGCCCCATTTTGTGAGTTCCGGCTTGGGGTCCCATGTGTCGACCTGAGAAGGTCCGCCATTGAGGTAAATGTGGACAACGTGTTTGGCCCGGGCGGGTTGTTGGGGGCTGCGAACGGCCAGCGGATTGGTATCTGCGGGGGAAGCCTGGAGCAAGGCGGGGAGTGCCAGCATTCCGAGGCCGGTGCCGACGGATTGAAGCCAATGCCGGCGTGCAGGAAGTTGCGTGAGAGTGAGGTCGTGCATGGGGATCCCCCGAGCTGTCTGGTGGAATTCTGAATTCCTAATCATGTCCGGAAAGGCAAGGGAACGCCAGCGAAAACCCTCGCCGTGGCCTGCGTATTTTTCGACGGATTTCAGGTTTTTCCAGAAAGCCCGGGAGGGGATTGCTGGTAGACTGTTGCGATGATCCCGGGATCGCTCAGAAATGTGCCGGAATTTGCTCATCGAGTCGCAGTCCGGTCTGGGTTGCTGAATCATGGAAACCGACACAGGGCCATGGGGGCGGAGTTTGGGATTTGGGGTGTGGTTTGGTGCGGTGTCCGTCTGGCGGGCGAAGAGTTGGCCGTTGATGCGGTCCGGGCGAGTGGTGGTCAGCGAGCGGTTGTGTGGGGCCTGAGATTTTGCAGGATTGGATGTCGAGAGCATGAACGCCATCAGGAAACACGTTTTGTTGCAGCAGGGGCAGCGCAGGGGGGCTGTGAAGCGGGTGTCTGCCAGCGTGATTCGATGTTTGTGTCTGTGGCTGGTGAGTGGTCTGACCATCGCGGGTGTTTGTGCGGATGAGCATGAAAAAAAGGTCGAGCGATGGAAGCAGGATTTTGAGCAGAAGGTGCTTCCGATTATTGAATCCCGTTGTTTGTCCTGTCACCGGGGAGAGAAGTCGGAGGGGGAATTTGATCTGTCACGTTTTCCGAACGGGAATGCGGCAGTTGATGCCGGGGACGCATGGGATCGTGTGGCGAAGCGGATCCGTTTGAACGAGATGCCTCCGCAGGGAAGTCCGGGGTTGAATGACGAGCAGAAGGGCGACTTTCAGCGTTGGGTGGATACTCGCCCCAGTCAGGATCTTTGCAAACAGCTGGCATCGGAAGAGACGCAGAGCTGGTATCGTGGCTATGTCATGAGTCGTCGGTTGACGCAGCTGGAGTATCGGAATGCGATTCGTGATCTGACGGGCATGGGTTTGCCGGCGGGTGACGAGCCACCGGTGGATGGTGCTGGCGGCGAGGGATTTGATACGGTTGGCGATTCGCTTTTTACATCAACCATTCATCTGGAATCCTATCTGTCCATTGCGGACCGTTTGATTGATGAGGCATTGCCGCTGGAGGCCACTGTTCCGGGAGCTGGTTTGTTGAAGACCGGGAAGCCGTTACCTGGACTGGAAGTGGAGCGCTGGAATTCGGTTGCCGCAGAGCATCGTGGTGTGGAGGCCGCGAAGGTGGTGGAAAGCTTTGCGCGTCGGGCCTGGCGACGACCGGTGTTGGTGGAAGAAACGACGCGGCTGATGACGCTTTACGACAGAACTCTGGCGCGGACGCAGAGCCCTTCCGTGGCACTGCGAGAGCCATTGAAGGCGGTGTTGGTATCGCCGCACTTTTTATTTGTGGTGGAGACGGAGCCTGGCGAATCGGGAGTGCTGCGTTTGACGCCGCATCAGCTGGCAACGCGACTGTCGTTGTTTCTGTGGTCCTCAATACCGGACGAGGAGCTGCTGACGGCAGCGGATATGGGATTGTTATACGACGAGGGGCAGTATCGGAGTCAGATTCGAAGAATGCTGTCTGACCCCCGGGCTCGTGCGCTGGGCGAGAATTTCGGGCTGCAGTGGCTGGGGCTGAGAAACTTCGAGGGCGTTAAACCGGACCTTCAGGTGTATCCCGAATACACAGCGGATCTGGCCCGGGATCTGGCGGACGAGGCGGTCAATTTTGTGACTCTGGTGTTTCGGGAAAATCGACCGCTGACGGATCTGATTTCCGCGAACTATGTGGTGGTCAACGGACGACTGGCTCAGTACTACGGGCTGAATCTTGCGGAAGATGCGACGTGGCAGACTGTGTCGATTGCGGATGGTCGTCGTGGTGGAGTGACGACGATGGCGAGTGTTCTGACGTCTTCGTCGTATCCTCGTCGGACAAGTCCGGTGCTGCGTGGGCGGTGGATTCTGGATGAACTTCTGGGGACTCCTGTGCCGCCGCCACCGCCGAATGTGCCGGCGCTGGAAGAAACATCCGCGGTGGCGGATTCGCAGACGCTGCGTCAGCGGCTGGAGGTGCATCGGCAGAAGCCGGAATGTGCATCGTGCCATAACCGCATGGATCCCCTGGGATTTGGTCTGGAGAACTTTGACGGCATCGGTCGCTGGCGAGAGTCTGAGGGGAGTTTGCCGATTGACAGTGCGGGGCAGTTACCTTCCGGAGAAACCTTTTCTGGTCCTGAGCAGTTGAAAGCGGTCCTGCTGAAACGCAGTGACGAATTTTTGCAGCATTTTGCCAGAAAGCTGCTGGGATTTGCGCTGGGGCGTGAATTGAATAAATTCGATGCGTGTGTTGTCGAATCCGGAGTGAAGAGGCTGAAAGAGAATGGCTTTCAGAGTCATGTGTTGATTGAGGAAATTGCACTCAGCTATCCGTTTCAGTATCGATACTATAAAAAGTCGGAGCCTGTACCGGATCCTGCGAGAAGTCGTGGAGCCAGGTTCCTGGAGGCTCTGCAGAGGCTTTCGCAAAAGGCAGACGAAGTGCGGAAAAAAGCTGAGGCCGAAAAGGCGTCTCAGTCACAGAAGCTGGAGAATACGCCATGAACAATTTGCAGCGAACATCCCGGTTCTTTTCCCGACGTGGTGTTCTCAGAGGATGTGGAGTCACGCTGGGACTGCCGTGGCTGGAGTCTGCAGTCTGCAGAACGGTGTCCGCGTCGGGTCAGGAGTCCGTTGATTCTGGTGCCGTGCAGGGCAGCAGGCCGCCGGTGCGTGCGGCATTCATTTACTTTCCCAACGGAGTCTGGGAGAAATCATGGATACCGGAAGGCAGCGGACGTGACTACGTGCTGAGTCTGACGCTGCAGCCGCTGGCGGATGTGCGTGACGATGTGCTGGTGCTGACGGGACTGGACAAGAAGCACAGTCATGGGGGCGATGGTCATTATGCCAAGACGGCCAATTTTCTGACCGGAATGCCGGTCGCGAAAACGACGGGCAAGAATGTCAGCAGTGGTGGGATTTCGGTGGATCAGCTGATGGCGCAGCAGACCAGCCAGTTCACGCCGCTTCCGTCACTGGAACTTGGTACGGAACCGGTGATCAGTGGCATCGACAGCAACGTGGGCTACACACGACTGTACGGGTCTCATATTTCCTGGCAGACGCCGACTCGCCCTGTCGCAAAGGAAATCAACCCGCAGCTGGTTTATCAGCGTCTGTTTGGAAATCGTCTGTCCGGGAAGTCCGGGAAATCGGAGGCCTACAGGAATCTGCTGGACTTTGTGCTGGAGGATGCCGGACGTCTGCGAGGTCGTCTGGGGCGAGATGATCAGTTCAAGCTGGATGAATACCTGGATTCTGTTCGAGCCGTCGAGAAGCGGATTGAGTTTGCTGCGAAGGACAAGCCCCGTGACTGGCAGCCTTCGCTGAGTGCGGCTGAGGTGGCACCGCCGGCAGCCGGGATTCCCGCAGATTTCCGGGAGCATATCAGTATCATGCTGGAGCTGATGATTCTGGCCTTCCAGACAGACTCGACCCGTGTTGCGTCGATGATGTTTGCGAACGACGTATCCGGTCGCAATTTTTCATTTCTGGATGGCGTGACGGGGGGGCATCATGAGATGTCGCATCACGAAAAGAACGAATCGAAGATCGCCCAGTATGAAAAGATCAATCGCTGGCATGTGGAACAGTTCGCGGGCATGCTTCGGAAGATGAAAGCCATTCGGGAAGGGGAGGGCACTCTTCTGGATAACTGCATGATCCTGTTTGGTTCCAGCATCTCTGACGGCAACCGTCATGACCCTGACAATCTGCCCATACTGCTGGGGGGCCGTGGTGGCAGTTCTCTGGAATCCGGTCGGCACATCGCGTCTGCCGGCAATGTGCCATTGTGTAACCTGTATCTCTCGATGCTGGATCGCATGGGAGTGGAGGTCGAGCGTTTTGGGGACAGTACACAGCGGCTGCTGTGATTGGGCAGACAGGGGCAGCGGTCAGTCCACAAACATCAATTCGTTGCTCATCAACAGAATCTGAGCCAGTGATTCCCGGTTATCCTGCTGAAGGTATTCCATGCAGTCGGCGAGTTCCTGACTGTCGGGTTCCCGACCGTAGGCCAGCTGGTACAGCTGAGAGACGGCTGCGGCCGGTTCTGTTGCTGTGACGCGTGCGGCCATGGCTTTTGCCCGTTTCAGCATGAATGGGGAGTTCAGTGCAAACAGGGCCTGTTGTGGGACTGTCGTCATGGATCGTCGTGGAGTGGACGTGTCGGCATTGGCGAAGTCGAACGTCTGAACCATCGCGGGAATATTCTGACGCTCGACAAAGGCGTACACGGTTCGGCGAACATTGGTTTCGTCCGTGATCACGGTTGGACGCCCGAACATGGTCACGTCCAGTTCCCCGGAAATGCTCAGCAGAGAATCCCGCATCTGTTCAAAATCCAGTCGTCTGCGGTTAGCTCGCCAGTAGAAGGTGTTGGTCGGGTCCTGCTGTAACTGGGCAGTCATCGCCGGAGATTCCAGCACAGCTGAACTGCGATGATAGGTCTGCGAGGTCATAATCAGCTCATGCAGTGCCTTGGTGCGCCATTCATGACGCATCAGATAATCTGCGAGAAAGTCCAGAAGTTCCCGGTGCAGGGGCGCCTTTGTCTGCAGACCGAAGTCTCCGGGATTCTCGACCAGAGATTCGCCGAAATGGTGCATCCAGACGCGGTTGGCCCAGACACGGGCTGTCAGTGGATTGTTGGGCGAGGCCACTGCGTTGGCCAGATCCAGACGTCCGGCCCCATCTGCAAACGGCGTTTGTTTTTCTTTTGTCAGGGTTGTGAGAAACTGCCGTGGAACGGGAGTTCCGCGCAGCACCGGATCACCGCGCTGAAAGATCACGGGATCGCAGAGGACATCGGAATCGTGTACCACCATCGCTCGTGGAGCGGCACTGGCATGGCGGACTGCGATTGCGTCCAGTTCCCCGACAAGCCCGCGAAAAGCATCGCCGGGCGTACGATCCAGATAGAACGTGACGTCCTGCTGTGGAAACCAGACAGGACCATCTCGTCCGACGAGAAGTGCCACCAGCTGGTCACTGGCATCGGAAGACGTCTTTGAGACTTCACGAAGAATGGTTCCGTACACTCGCGCCACGTCGGCTGGTGTGGCTGGGGCAGCCGCGACAAGGCCATCGATGATTCGTTGATCAACCCCTCGCGACTTCCACTCGTCCGGTCTGAGCGTGGCATCTTTCATCAGATCATGCCATGGACCAAACACGGGATCGTCAGGAAACGCCCTGCGGGCAATGGTCTGTCTCCAGCGTTTTGTAATTTGTGGTCGCAGCTGATCAGGCACCAGGGAGAGAAAGAAGATCGCGGTTTCGGAGACGTCGGGGGCAGTTGTGGCGACGTGTACGAGGTAATCCGGAGTTCGTTCTCGTGCGATGCTGAGAATGGATTCGTAGTGGGCGCTTTCCTGATCTGTGACCTGTTTCAGTTTGGCAGAGAACTCTGTTTCAAAGGCCTGTCCGGCTTCTGTAATGGGGCCGATTCGCGGTCGATCCAGCGGCTCTGTGCTGCTGGCAAAGACACCATACAGAGAATAATAGTCGGCGGTGGGGATGGGATCGAACTTGTGATCATGGCAGCGGGCGCAGGCGAGTGTCAGTCCCAGAAATCCACGACCGACCACATCAATCTGATCATCAATGACATCGTGTCGATTACGATCAAACATGCGGCCGAGCGTCAACAGGCCCATGGCTGCCAGATCCGGCGAATCCGGGGGCAGGTTGAGTCTGTCGGCTGCCAGTTGTTCCCGGATGAACTGATCCCATGGTTTGTCTGAGTTAAATGCGTTGATGACATAATCCCGATAGGTGTACGCGAAGGGGCGAATTCGGGCATCGCCATACATCAGGACGCCATCTTTGGCGTCGGAATAGCGGGCGACATCCAGCCAGTGGCGTCCCCATCGCTCACCATAGCGGGGTGAATTCAGCAGGTCTTTGATCAGCTGCGGATAGTTTTCGCGGCTGACCTGAAGTTGTTCGGCAGTGGGCGGTAATCCATGCAGATCAAAAGTGGATCGTCGAATGAGAGTGTGCATGTCGGCAGGCTCGGTGGTGGTGAAGCCACGCTGCTGCAGTTTCTGTTGAATCAGCAGGTCGATTGGATGATCATGGCCCTCAATTTTCGGCGCCGCAACTGGCTGAAAGGCCCAGTGGTCGCGTGCTGCGGCTTCGATGTTGGTCACAACTTTTTCGCCAACGCGCGGATCGTGTGCTCCCTGCCGGATCCATGTTGCCAGATCCTGCTGTTCGGCCTGGGTCAGCTGTCCACCAGCGTCCTCTGGCGGCATCTTCAGGTCCTCGTCCTGGTACGCGATTACGCGTATCAGAAGACTGGATGCTGGATCTCCCGGAACAATTGCGGGGCCTCGTTCACCGCCGCGTTCCCAGCCACTTCGTGAATCCAGTCGCAGACCTGCGGACGCTTCGTCCGGCCCATGACACTGATAGCAGTGTTTCACGAGCACAGGCCGAACGCGATTTTCGAAGAAGTCGTTGTTTTCAGAAGACTGGACGGCATGGCTCGGCTGGCTCAGGGACAGGCTGAGCAGCAGGAATGAGCAGAGAAATGCAGTGCGTGTCATCATCGCAACTTTCAGATCTGTCCGAAGGGGTGATGGGGCATGTTGTCTGACAAAACGAGGGGTGACACACAGGGTGTGGCAGACGCCACTGCTGTATGCTAATCGGGAGGGGCTGGACGGAAGATTTCCGACCAGGGCTGATGTTGGCAGGACAAGGCTGTCAACGTGTGGCCGTGGCCGTGAGATCAAAGCTTTAGTATGACGCACTGAGCTGGGGAAATGGAAGTGGGGGACGGTCGATTTCGCGGTCCAAAGCGTGTTTCGGGTTGTCGTATTGGAAGACAAGCCTGTCGTTCGGTACCAGAGTCGGGATGTTTTCGATGGGCATTTCTCACCAGACTGGAATTTCATTTAGAAAGAGTACCCTCAGGAAAACTGCGTAAGACGGGTGAAATTCGGCGGATTCCGCGCACAGGGACTGTGAGATTCTGCACCGCGGACGTTCATTCGGCAGAATTGGCAATTGATGGCGATATCAGCGCACCGCGTTGCGAGACCAATCCTTAAACGGTCGAGGAGCTCTCTTCAGCGGGATGTGGTCTGCGGGTAATGTCCCAGTGTCAGGAGTGTCAGCGGGGTTCAGTGATTGCCTGACGAACCAGAAACCGCAATCAGGACGCTGGTGAACAGAGTGTGGTGAATGACAGTGTTGCCTGTGACCAGATTCCCACGGATGATGTGTTTTCCCGGAGTGACCGAGTCGATGAGACGTTCATTAATCACATTCCTCGCCATGCTTCTGGCATTCGCCGGCGGCTCGGTGAGTGCTCAGGATCTGTTCTGCGAAGACGCTCAGGATTCGTTCATTGAATGCAGCAAGTCTGAGTCCGGACTGCTGGGACGAAGGTATGTCGACATTCAGTATCTGCAACTGGATGGATCCAGTGGTCTGGCGGAACTGAGCTCGAAGGTTAAAGGTTTCTCGACCACGTTCAATGTTCCTGCGGCATGGAATTCGAAACTGCCCGAGTTTCTGGGACAGGATGTTTTCGTTGCTTCGGTTGGGATGAATGCACGCGGATCCGACGGTGGAATTTCCGTGGATGCAGATTTCCGTTCCTTCACGACTGGATTGAATTCTTATCTGTATCTGTCGGAAACCATTCGTCCGTTTCTGCAGACAGGCATCAGTACTCAGTTTGTCGCAGCGGATATTTCTGCGGGACCGTTCTCTCTGTCGGTGGGAGACATGGAAACGCGTTTTGCACTGAACCCTGGACTTGAAGTGTGCATCACGGAAAAGATTGCATGGCGAAGCATACTTGAGGTGGATACGAAGGGTCGGTTTGACGAATCACTGTATCGATCGGAACTGATCTTCTGGGCGACGGATAAAATTTTTGTGCGTGGTGGTCTGATAGGCGATGTTCAGAACGACACTATGGGTGGAATTTTTGGAGCAGGCTTTGCGTGGTGATGCGTCCGGGGAAAGTTGCAGGATCCCTTCGCAGGCGATGCGTTTGATGTCGCGGAAGAGTTCCTCTGTCCATGCGATGGAATGCGGTGTGGGCAGGACATTGCTGAATTGTGCGAATCGCGTGGGCTGTGTGACGGGTTCTTCTGCGAAGCGATCCAGAGTGGCGTCGAGCCGTTGCTGAAGGGCCGTGAGATATTCGGTGCGGTACAGAGTGAGGCACCCCCGACACCATATATTTTCCAAAAATTCGGTCGAGAAAATTCGATTCTGGCATGCATGCGCCGGGCTGATATTGGCCATGGCAGGTTCTTACCGAGAATTGCGACAATGCTCGGCTTCTGGCCTTCTGCAAGCGAAGGTTACTTCTCAGGAGGACTCTTCTGATCCTGGGGTGCGTTGCCTTGTTCCTTCGCAGGATCGGGCTCTTCCTTTGGTGGATCCTGAACAGTCACTTCAAACTGAACGAAGGTTTCCTTGTCGTTTGAGTTCGCTCGGACCAGCACACGTACTGAGTCGGAGTCGAAGTTGATGGGAACTTTCCAGTGGAGTTCACCCTGTCGAGAAAGTGACATCCCTTCGACGGGGGATTCAAGGTTGTATTCGATGCTGTCAAAACTCGACAAGGCCTGAAACTGATGAGACAACTCTGAACCGCGCACGGCGTTCAAGGGTGGAATCGATGTCACGTAGAGCCACGGGACAGCCTTTTTCTTCAAGGCCTCTTCAAGGTCAAACGGATAAATGGAAATTTGTTGTCGATCCCAGTTGAGTGTGACGAACGATTTCAGATTTGGCAGGAACCAGAAGGAGGAATCCAGATCCCTGTCCATTCGGTTTTGGATGACTTGCTGCTGTTGGGTGTTTCCATGCAGCGCCATGTCTTTGAAATCGTGGATCGTATGAATTGTCCGACGGTCGGCCACGTTGCAGATTTGACATTGCACGTTTCCGGTGCCGAACTGAACGGCGAGAAAATACCGTGGATCGACGGTAGGCAGTAAGCGATCCTTCGCAAACAACCCCATTGCGATGCGTCGCAGATTCCGATCGCATTCCTGAGATGGGATTAGAATCAGACTTCCGTCTGCGGTAGGCCCGGACCAGTTTTTGCCATAATTGGCCGTTGACCCGACATTGGCCGTTGACCCGACCGACTGAGTTCCGGGCTGTCCTACAACCATGCGTTGCCATGAAACCGGGCTGAGTCCGGTGACGATACCAAGTGCCGTCTGGCCGTCGGCAGAAAGCCGAAACTCATACCCATAATGACCTCGCGCACCTATCGAGTCGCCAATCCGATCCAGTGTCCTGCCATCGATGAGGCAGGCATCGGACTCACACGCCAGAAAGAGTGGCGAGACGGCGTTTGTGCCAATTCGAAGTGCATAGGGGGGCGATGCGACTGGCAGGCTGGCGAGTTTCACGCGTTTGTAGGAGTCCAGTTCAATTCGTTCAAGCGTCCCCTGAGCGGGCCTTGCTACAAACAGGGCTTCCGCGCCGGCTGTAAACAGGACATCGTCGAGAACTGGTGCTAACTCATGCACGACGCTACCGCTGACAACATCCAGGACGACCAGGCTGTCCGTTTCCGGCTGATGAAAGATGAAATAGCGTCCGTGTCCACCGACGGTGAAGCTGGAGAACGGTTCCTTCAGCCGCACAATGACCGGATCCGCCAGACTTCCTTCTGGCTGAATCGGGACTGCAACGGGCTCCGCAGTCATTTTCGGATCGGCCTCGGTGACACGGCTGTCGCTCGCGGGTTGTTGTTCAACGGGCGCATCAAGGGCAACGCGAAATCCCAGGTCTGAAGCACGAAAGACTGGATCCTGATGTGACCGCTTTACACTCTGGGATGCCGTCAGTGCGGATCTCCAGCTGCAGCCCCGCACAACTCGTTCCGTGCCCGTCGGCGGCCCGACGGGATCACGCTGTAATGTCTGCAGCTGATCCGTCTGTTCGCTGAACCAGTCGGCACACCACTCCGAGACGTTGCCGGTCATGTCGAACAGGCCGAACGCATTGGGGCTGAAGCTGCCTGCAGGTGCAGTGTAGATATATCCATCCGTAAAGGACGCCATATTTCCGTCTTTGGAATGCAGCTGGACACGGCCCTCAAAGAACGCACGATCTGCAACATTCGCCTCACCCGTTTTCGGAGCTTCGAGCGGGGCATTTGCCCGGCATGCATATTCCCATTCCGCTTCTGTCGGCAATCGATAGGGCCGGGATTCTTTGGTGCTTAACCAGTGCAAAAATTCATCCACATCCTTTCGTGTCAGATTCGTAACCGGGTGCTGATCACTTTGACGAAACCCGGTATTCATCCAGTTGAACGACGTGTCATAAATACTTGTTCGCTTGTCATCGTATCCATTACCACCCAGTTCATCGCTTTCCGCAGTTGTCTTGTAGCCGGTCTCGGTAACAAAACTTCGAAACTGCCCGACGGTCACTTCACAGGCGGCAAGAAAAAACGGACGAGTGAGCCGGACAGGGTGTTGGTGTTTCGAGTTTGTTGTCGCGGATCCCATCTGGAACTCGCCAGGAGCAAGATATGTGAAGTTCATGGCGAGGGAATTCGTGAAGTTCTGACTGTTTTCGGAATTCACGGCGGGTTTTTGTGGCTGAACAGGAGTCTCCGCCATTGCCGGGACTTCTTCGCGAACGACCCTCAGTCCAAGGAAATCCGCCCGAAAATCAGGTTCCATGCGAGCGCGATTTGCGCAGCGAATGTGCCGCATTCCAGCCTGCCATGCGCCGCCTCGAAAGACTTTGAAATCACCGTTTTCCGGTCCCTGAGGGTCAACAGCCGGAGAGTTCAGGTAGTAGTTTTCATGAAACCAGTCACTGCACCATTCACACACGTTGCCCGTCATATCGTAGAGCCCGAAGGCGTTTCTTTGAAAACTGCCAACCGGTGCCGTGAAGACATAGCCGTCCTCTGTCGTCGCGAAGGAAAACCCGGTGTCTTTTTCAAGATCAACTCGGGCCACCCTGAGGCTAAGATCTGCGACATTACCGATTGTCGTGATCTCTTCTGAGCCCGGCCCATTTTGAAAAGTGGTGTCGGCTCCGGCACGACATACATATTCCCACTCAGCTTCCGTTGGAAGCCGATACCGGATGGATTCCTCGCGGCTCAGCCAATCAAGGAAGGCATTGGCATCATTCCATGTGAGATTTGCCACGGGGTGCTGTTCGGTCTGCGCGTATCCCGTCGATTTCCAACTGAAGCCTCGGTCATATCGACCCTTGATCGGACTTCCGGACAGGTCAAAACCGAAGCCGCCCCTGCTGTCGCTCTCAGCAGCAGTCCTGTACGCTGTGGCGTTTATGAATTGCTGAAATTGCCCGATCGTTACCTCATGAATGCCTATGTAAAATGACTTTGTGATGCCGACCCGATGCCGATATTCAGTCTCCCACCGCCCGGATTCGCTGGCGGGAGACCCCATCCAGAATTCACCGATCGGAATCCGCATCAGCTGCATTCCTATACTGTTGGTGACAATGGCTTCTGTGCTTGTTGGAAATACACGAGGAGTGGACGAGGCAGCAGAGTCAGGATGGGGTGTCACCTTCCGACCGCTACCGAGACTGGTTTCAGGTGTTTGAACGGACTTTCTGCTGACGGAGTTGGGACGCTCGATGCTGTAGAAAAAAATGACCATCAACAGCAGGGCCACGACCGATAACGGCACCGCCACAGGATTGATTTTGGGATCATTCATACCTGCGTCCTGTTCTGGCAAAAATACCTGCGATTTATAGAATTCGCCGGCCAGGCAAAGCGTTGTCCGGCGAGTTCGTTTCGGAAACGGCTTTTGGGGTGCGTTCGCCGCATTGTATCCGAAATTCCAAAAAAAAATCTGCGAACAAGTGCTGTATCTGGCACCGGCGATGATATCCCGACCGGGACGACAGGTTGCGGCATTGGACGTGAGCTGTCCGTTGGCGGGCTGCGGTGGAAGGAGTCACCGGTGGGCTCGCGGTTTTCCGCTTTTATTGTTTTATTATTGGTGTCCAGTTGGCGAAATCGTTTTGCCCGGTGTTCACGAAGTCCATCGGGACCATTTTTTCAGAAATGAAGGACGCTCAAACAGAACAGGGTTGAGCACACCGTGCGGTCGTTGTCCACGGGAAAGTTTCAGGATTCCTTCGCAGGCGGTGCGTCCGATGTCGCGGAAAAGTTCTTCCGTCCATGCGATGGAATGCGGGGCGAGCAGAACATTGTCGAATTGTGCAAATCGGCTGGGTTGCGTAACGGGTTCTTCGGCGAAGCAATCCAGAGCGGCGCCGGCGATCCACTTTTGCTGCAGTGCCGTATGCAGAGCATCTTCATCGACGATTCCGCCGCGTGCCGTATTCAGAAGGTACGCATCCGGTTTCATCTTTTGCAGCTCTGAAGTGCCGATCAGGCCGCGAGTGCGATCATTCAGTGGGCAGTGAATGGAGACAAAGTCGGACGTCTGAAGCAATTCGTCAAGGGACACAGATCTGACGCCAAGTTCTGCGAAAAGATGTGAGGGCAGGGCAGGGTCAAATGCCACGGGGGGCCGCATGCCAAAGCCCTGCAGCAGACGCGTCAGTTCGCGACCGATTCCTCCAAGCCCGATAATCCCCAGCTGACGGTCTCGCAGTTCGCGCCCCATGTATCGGGTCCGAGTGTCCCACTGTCCGGTACGTACAAGCCGGTCTTTCGCCAGTATGTGATGTGTTAGCGCGATCATCCAGCCAAGTGTTGCTTCGGCGACTGGTCGGTCAACAGCTCCGGACGTGATCGTGACCAGCACGTCATGGGACGTGCAGGCATCAACATCGACACTGTCGAAGCCGACGCCGAATCGAGCGATCAGCAGAAGCTCCTCTGTCTCGCGGAGAGACTCCACGGCAACTTTGGGACTCAGCACAAGGGCGGCCTGGCAGCCGGCAAGCTGATCGGGCTGGATCACAGCGTGGTGATTCGCAAAGCCTGCTACGTTGATGTGCGGGTGGTCGCGGAAAACTCCCAGCCCCAGATCCGCAAACTTTGGATTTCCGGAGGCGTCGTGGAAGTCTGCGGTAAGTCGCACACGGAAGGGGGTAGGCTCAGCGGGGTTCATCAGCGGGTTTTCCAGGCAGCGAAGCGTTTAGGGCACACTGTTCCTCAACAACAATTCGTTCCGGCATCGGGCCGGCGTAAACCCAGATCATATCCATCGTGTGGTCAGAATCATTGCGGAAGTAGTGCACCCGCCCCCTGGGAACCATCGCTGTGGCGCAGTGTTCCAGCGAGTATCTGTTTCCTTCCACAAGGCAGGTGGCCTGTCCGTTGATAATGCAGATGGATTCATCAAAGTCATGGAGGTGTGCAGGCAGTCGGCCGCCTGGCTGAAAACGGGCAAAGCCGCCGCTCATTTCGATCCCGGGGACGAGTTCGCCGTTGAAGTAGTCTATAAATTCTGTCGCCGGTCCGATTCCGAATGTGCGTCGGGCTGAGACAAATCGATTGACACGTTCCAGTCCTGGAAGCCCTGTGGACTTGTCTTGCATGCGGACTTCCGGAAACTGGTGAGTCACGGCTTCTCGCTCCGGAATACTCATCGGCATCGCTGCATGCAGACGGACAGGTATCTCCGGGTCTGGATTGAAGGCGGAATGCGGAATCCAGCGGGGAATTACGATGTTGTCGAGTGGGGACAGGCGATAAACACGTCCCTCCACTGTCATTTCCAGTGTTCCGCTGAGTACGGTGACGGATTCACTGCAGGGATGGCGATGACAGGCCAGAAGTGCTCCGGGCTGCAGCGTGACAATCGCGGTCGTCATGTTTTGTGCGGTATTGAATCCGCCGACCATCGGAGTGACTCTGATTCCGGGCTGCAGTTCCACGTTGTTCGCCTGCGCGACGGTCGTAATGACTTCCGGACGATCCGGCTGAATGTGGGATGGACGATGCGGTTGCGGCACCTGGATAGCTCGCCCATCTGCAGGAGACAGACTTGTTGCCGGAACACGATCGCGTCCAACGACCTGCAGTGCCTGATGCAACGCGCGAAGCATAAGCCCTGTGTCGGATGCCAGGCCGAGCATACGGAATCCCTGATTCAGTCGCTGGCTCAGATCGTTGTGTCCGGTCGTAAGAAGACCGCAGGATTTTCCGGAAGCCACCAGTGTCTCTTTCAACGCCAGAATCTGATCGGCAATTCCCGGGCCCTCCCACTGGCCTTTGAATCCAGCGGATGCCGAGAAGTCGGCCGGGCCAAAGAAGAAAACCTCTGCACCATCCACGCGACAGAGCTCAGAGATATTCGGAATCGCATGAA
>CAIQIE010000052.1 GCA_903871805.1 uncultured Planctomycetaceae bacterium
AAACACGGAAACATCTGTGGAGCTGCCCGCAGGGCAGAGGAATGTGCGATCGGCGAGTCTGCAGCAATCTGCTCCAACACGGAGACCACGCACGCCGGCGGCGACGCCTGAACCACGCAAGTCACCATTGATCGGGCAGGAAGCCACCTTCAGGAAGTCTGCGCCACAGGTCGGCAGCGACGTTCCCGAAGAACCACTCGAGACTGCCAATGGTGACGAACCAGAACCCGAAACTCCGGCACTCGGTGAACCCTCAATGCTCGACCGTTTCAGGAATCTGTACGCCCCCAAACCTGAAGAGTCCGCAGATCGCCAGCGCCGATCCAATCGTCGCTGGACCGATCCCTTCGGACTGTTGAAGGAACGCGAAGAATCTGTTGAACCGCAGGAACCGTCGAAGCCCTCCGCTGCGGACGCGGACTTAGAAATGTCCTCTGCGGAACCAGATGCCGCACGCCAGAAGAAACGTGAAAACCGGGCTGAAAATGCGGTGCCAGGAACACAGGAATCCGCTCTGAATCTCTGTGTCGCCGAACTGGAAGAGGAATTGCGAAACTGGCCCGGCGCAGAGTCCGGAAAACCTGATCGTCCGGACGAATGGCGGCGACGTCAGACGGATCTGCGAATGCTGTATCTGATTTCAGGACGCTCTGCAGAATCCGTTCGAATCATTGAATCCCTGCCTGCCGAGGAGCAGGAGTTCTGGCAGGCGATGATGATGGCCGCCAATCACTACCGTAAAGCCGACGACACCACTTTACGCACAGTGCAGATTTCTGAGGCCGTCAATCAGGTGCGGGCTGCCGCAAGGCACCTGCAGCCGCTGGCAATGCTGGAATTGTATCGATTGCAGTTCTGCAGTCGCATCGATGGCTTCGGCAACGTGACCGCATTTCCAACGTCAGACTTCGAACCCGGTCAGCGCCTGCTGCTGTATGCGGGAATCAGGAACTTTCGCAGTGAAGTTACCGCCGAAGGTCGTTATCGCACGGAATTCGCGGCTGTGATCGAATTCCGTCGCGAAGAGGACGGCGAGGTGCTGGAAACCATTCGCCTGCCCGAGATTCCGGATGAATGTGACGAAGAACGAACAGACTATTTTCAGAGCTTTGAGCTAACTGCACCAGCCCTGGAAGGCGCCTATTTCGTTCGCATCCAGTTGCGGGATCAGTTGACTCTGCAGACCGCAGAGTCGCAGTTGAAAATCAACATTCGCTGACTCCTGAAACGAGGGCCATTTTCACCACTGATTTCCGGCGTCAGACCTGGTATGATGAGCCCGGGAATGCGGCGTCGGTTACAGCGTTCAAAGTGGGGCACTCGCGGCCCTGCAGGGTTTTTCTGCCTGCATCCGATCAGTACTTCCACTTTCAGCAAACCTGCGTATCACTTTAACCACTTACAGTTCTCAGGGAAATTTCTCATGGTTCGTCTTCTTCTTGCATGTTGCCTTGTCGTGGCAGGATTGGCACTCTTTTCTGCAACGCCCGAGTCTTCATTTGCCGCGGGGTATTCAAGTTTCTCCGCCGATGGTGATGTTGTCCCGGTAGAAGAAAGTATGCATGAATTTATGGAATATGTGTTTCAGCCTACGTATTTGCGGCTGAAGCAGTCTATGGCAACCGCGCCTGCCGACAACAAGGGATGGAAGGCCATTAAATCGGATTCCCTGATTCTTGCGGAAAGCTGCAACCTGCTCTTTAGCCGCGCCCCCGAAGAAGGGCATGCCGACTGGATCGCCCATGCAAAGGCCTCACGCGAAAAAGGCGCGACACTTTATAAAGCCGCTGCTGCGAAAGACTTCACCGCTGCTGATTCTGCGTGGAAGTCCATGCTGGAAAGCTGCAATGCCTGCCATAAGCAGTTCGAAGAAGGCAAGCACATCCTGAAGCCGTAGTCACCGTGAATATATCCGCTGCTGGTCGACTGTGTGTTTCACAGTCACCGGCAGACGGACCACGATTTCCGCAGCCCTGCGTCGTCTGCAGTGAAGTGGCGCCTTTGGCCCCGAGACCTACCCGAAACAGCAGCGCTGGAACGAACGAGGTCAAGCTAGGGACATTGCGAAAGTCCTCGTCGGCGTCCCCGGGGTACTGCTGTTGCTGCAATTTGCCGCCGCACGGAATGGCAACAAAGCCCGTGCGAATCCGTATGATCTGGCAACCCGCCGATGGATACCGAATCCTTTCAATTCCGGCTTCCTTCCGGACCTGGCGACCTGCTTCCATATTCTGTCTGCCTGTTTTCTGTTTTCAAAGTCGAACATTGATCTCATGCCCATGAATACACTGCGCATCGCAACCCGCAAAAGTCCACTCGCTCTCTGGCAGGCCAATCATATTGCCACACTGCTGCGGCAGCTTCCAGAAGCTCCAGACGTGGAACTGGTGTTGATTGTGACGTCCGGAGATCAGAATCAAACCGATGCCCTGCGTCAATTTGGCGGTACCGGAGTCTTCACTCGTGAAGTTCAAAAGGCCGTCCTTGATGGCCGCGCAGATCTTGCCGTTCACAGCCTCAAGGATTTGCCGACTCAACACGCGGAAGGCCTGACTCTGGCCTGTGTGCCATCACGTGCGCCCCGTTGTGACAGCCTGTTGCTTCCGGACGGTCATGGTCCGATTTCCTCAATCGCTGAACTTCCCCCCAATGCCCGGATCGGCACAGGTAGTCCCCGTCGCCAGGCCCAATTGCGGCATCATCGGCCGGACCTGCAACTATCAGAGATCCGGGGAAACGTGGACACGCGACTGCGAAAACTGGATGAAGGCCAGTTTGACGCCATATTGCTCGCCGAAGCCGGACTCCGACGGCTGGGACTGCAGGACCGAATCTCACTGCTCCTCAGCCCGCCCCTCGTGTATCCCGCTGTCAGCCAGGGGGCTCTTGGAATTGAAACCCGCAGCGACGACACAGAAACTCGCAGCCTATTGGACCAACTGGCCTGTCCGGTGAGCACCGCTGAAGTGCTGGCTGAACGATCCCTGCTCCGGACGCTGCGAGCCGGCTGTCACGCTCCGCTTGGAGTCTGGTGTGAACTGCACGACCAGGTGCTGACGCTGACGGGCGTGCTACTGTCCCACAATGGATCGACGCGTCTTGAACAATCTGCCACTGGCGCAGTCTCTGCCGCTGAAGCGGTTGGTGTCACTGTGGCCGAACATTTAATGGCGTCTGGCGCTGCGGCACTGCTGGACTTTCACGCCCCCTGAGACTGGTGATCGACGAGCCCCTGACGGCGTTCACGCCCTCTGTGATCGCAGTTTTGCCACGAGTTCTGAACTGATCTGGTCCAGTTTTTCCAGCGGCATGGCCATCAATGCGTTCAAATCCTGCTGGGGCATTCCAGGAAGGCTCTGCAGCTGTCGGATGATCTCGGCCTTTGCTACAGCCTTACCCTCGGCGATTCCCTCAGCTTTTCCTCTTTCTTCAGCGGCTCTTTCATAGGTGATCTGATCACGTTCAAATTTGAGACGTGCTTCGTACTGGCGGCGCTGTTCGGGGGTCTGGGAGATCATTTCGAGGATTCCAATCGCTTCGTCGAAAATCGGGGATCCCAGACGCTGCTTTAAAAATCGAGCGTCGCGTCCCTTCGTATTGCAGAAAAAATCCATCCAGTGGCCAAGTGGGTCGTCGTCAGAAATTTTATCCAGCGGTTCTCGGAATTTATAGAGTTCCAGGGTATGGATTTCCAGACACGGGGTCAGTTCCAGTCCTGTCGTGGTTCTGAGACGAAATTGCTGGTGGTAGTCGACAGTATCAGGAAAGAGCATCCCTTTGAAAATACAAATCCCCACTGCTGGCAGCAGTTCGCTGTACGCGTGTCCTTTGCCAATCTGGTCGACCAGTTGAGTCGCCGCGTAGTAGGTCAGGCGTTCTCGCAGGGACTTTTCCATTCTTCGTTGTACTTCGATATTGAAACGACAACCGCGATCGTCCATTGCCAGAATATCCAGTACCGACAGCTTATCAGTTTCAAATTCCGACCACACGATGGGGTTGAGATGTTCCACGTGCACAATCGGCGATGGCCATTGCAGCACGGAATTCAGAAAATGCACGGTGAGTCCGGAATGGGCAGGATTTCCCAGCACCATCTTGCAGGCAAAATCCACGGTAGGATCAATATCGATCATGGGGCATTCCGGAATCACACAGAAACATCAGGAGGCATTACGCCAGCGACCGCAAGAGTGCTGAGTTTGCGCCGCACTATGACGGTGTTGGCCGTTCGTAGTCAATACGCCAGTGGCAGGTAATTGGATATTGCCCTGTGAGGGGCTGTTGATTAGGTACCATAAAACTCTGGACGGGATCACGTTTCAAGAAAATTCCGGGAGAAAAAAGTATTTGCAGCAGGGAATTCAATGCTGGACTCACGTACCAAAAACTCAGTCCCCGCCAACTACAACCTCCCGGCTCCGTCATTCACAGAGAGGTGGGAGCCCCCTTTGCGTCGCGGGATTCTCGCCCGCACGGTAATGACGGCATTGGGCAAAAGTGGTGTAGAGAATACAGGTCACCGGGATGCGGCATGTCAGAATTCCGCTCGTTGACTCTGCATTCAGCGGGAATTCGCACGCGTTGGGTGGCGATCGGATGGCGCTGCGATACTATGCCGGCTCGGAGCAGACGGCGTCTGCGGGAATTTGTCGTTTCAGCACTGGAGAGAAACTCGTGGGATCATCGGTTGTCCTTGCATACAGCGGTGGGCTTGATACGTCGGTACTGGTGGGCTGGCTGCAGGATGAAGGTTACGACGTGCACTGCCTTTACGTCGACCTGGGCCAGCCCTGTGAAGATCGTGCGGCTATCATGAAAAAAGCCCACGATATCGGTGCAAAGTCGGCTGAAATTGTCGACGTTCGTGAAGAACTATGCAGGGACTTTGCGTTTCCGGTTCTGCAATGGCAGGCTCGCTACGAAAACATTTATCTGATGGGCACCAGTATTGCCCGGCCGCTGATTGCCAAGGCCTGCCTGCAACGGGCGCGTGAAGTGGGTGCTGTCGCCTTTGCACATGGAGCGACCGGCAAGGGCAATGATCAGTGCCGATTTCAGCTGGCTGCAGAGGCTCTGGAACCTTCTGTTCGCATCATCGCTCCATGGCGTATGGCGCGATTCCGCGATGCGTTTCCAGGCCGCACAGAAATGCTGGATTACTGCGAAAAGAAAAATATCCCGGTCAAGGCGACTTCAAAGAAGCCCTATTCCAGTGATGAAAACTGCCTGCACATCAGCTACGAAGCAGGCGATCTTGAAGACCCGACCGTGGATGGTCAGACCGTCATTGATTTCGGCATGACTGTCGCTCCTCAACAGGCACCAGACAAAGAAGAAGTCGTCACGATCTCCTTTGAATCCGGTGTTCCCGTCTCCGTGAACGGTAAAACGCTCTCCGCAGCCGCTCTGGTAGAAGAACTTAACGCAATTGGCGGACGGAACGGTTGCGGACGTATCGACATCGTGGAAAACCGATTTGTCGGAATGAAAAGTCGTGGAGTCTACGAAGCCCCGGGAATGACTCTGCTCTACGCAGCGCATCAGGGCCTCGAACAGATGACACTCGACCGCGACCTCACGCACCTCCGCGATTCGCTCAGCCCACAGGTTGCCGAAATGGTCTACTACGGGTTCTGGTACTGTGCAAAAATGGACGCGCTGATGGCCTTCATTCGCGAAACACAAAAACCAGTGACCGGTGAAGTGCAACTGACCCTGTACAAAGGCAATGTTCGCGTCAGCAGTCGTAAGTCTCCCTTTAGCCTGTACAAGGCCGACATCGCCAGCATGGAAAAAGGTGGTTCGTACGATCAGACAGATGCCGAAGGCTTCCTGCGAATCATGGGCCTGCCCGTCCGCGTTCAGGGTTCCGTACGGCCTCGGGCGTACTGATTGTTGGCACTTCAGACAGGCCGTCGTACAGCAACGCTCATGCGTGCTGTATAACGGCCATGCCTCTCAGCTTCACTCGATTCTTTTGGTTCAAATTGGCATCGCTGCTCGCTGGCCAGAAATGTCGGTTGTAGCGCAGTTGTAATCCGACACCCGGGCCTGCTCAAAACGGAAAACGCTCGTCGATTTTTGCACCGGCAAGTTCCACCAGAAATCCCGACAGCCTTTCCACAATCACCTCCATCAGCGCTTTGCCCTTTTCCGCTGTGGCGGCATGGGGGTTGCCAGCGCCCGTGTTGGTGGTCAACAGATGCCAGGGGCGTGTGATGGACACCCAGCCTTTGTTGACGGCTTCCAATCGTGTTTCCGCAGTCGTACCGTCGTCGGCGGCCAGCGTGCCATCCGGGTTCAGCGCGACGAGGTGGCCGAAATAGGCCAGCCCCAGCGAGGTTTCCATTTCTCCGGCATGGTCGTCCGGCATCTGAAAAATATCCTTTTTCACATCGGCCGTCAGACCGCGAAACCAGTCACACAGAAACAACTGCACCCGAGTTGTGCCGTGAAGTTCGCGGAGCAGCGGCTTGAATTCATTGCCTCCGTGACTGTTCAGAATCAGCAACTTGCGGATTCCGTGACCCTCCAGCGAATGCACCAGGTCCCGGATGACCAGCGCTAGTGTCGATGGATTGAGATTCATCGACAGCCGGCACTGATTCTGGTTCGTTTCAGTGCCATACGGAATTGCCGGAAGCATCACAACCCGGGCGCCTCGTTCCCACGCAACCTGACAGGCTCGGCTGGAAATCGCTTCCGCTTCCAGAGTGTCTGTGCCATAGGGCAGGTGCAGGTTATGCGGTTCCGTCGCTCCCATGGGCAGCACGGCGACGTCATAGGCACACGACTTCACATGAGCGTAATTGGTTTCCGCAAGGATCCACGGTCGCATATGCATCTTTCCCAAAAAATTTGTCTGTCTGGTCTAATCAAAAATTACCGGCCACCAACACCGAAGGCAGAGCTGGGCCGGGACAAAGTCAGCCCGCATGTCAACTGCCTGTCAGGACGATAGTGACCGTTTCCACGCATCCAGAACGGCGAACCGTCAGCTGGGGAAAGTGGTTTCCGTCCATCTGCCTGCCTTCGCAGAGTATCCAGTCCGCAGAAATTTGCGAACACCGACTCGATCCCCGATCCGCTCGCTTTTCGAATGCCCCACGCAACGAATATCATTCGTGCCGTCTGCAGACACCCTGAACCATCCGCAACTGTTTCTCACCATCAACAAGGAGTTTTCCCGGTTATGAAATCGATCTGGATTTTGCTTGCAATGGCCGCCCTGGTGCCACTCTCTGCTTCCGTCGCTGCAGACGAACTCTATCAGCCGAAAGTTTATACAAAGGCCGAGGGGCAGGAGCTGAAGTATCGGTTGATGATTCCAAAGGACTACTCGGCCACAGGTGAGCAGAAGTATCCGGTGGTGCTGTTTCTGCACGGTGCGGGAGAGCGTGGCGATGATAACGCCCGTCAGCTGGCTCATGGTACGAAGGAATTTGCCACGGACGCGAATCGGGACAAGTATGCCTGCTTCGTGATCGCTCCCCAGTGTCCTTCCGGGCAGTGGTGGGGAGATTCTCTTCCGTTGATTGTGGACCTGCTTGCTGACATGCAGAAGGAATACCGCATCGATGCTAATCGACTTTATGTGACAGGTTTGTCGATGGGTGGTTTTGGCACATGGGATCTGCTGGGACGTCATCCGCAAATGTTTGCTGCTGCGGCTCCGATTTGTGGTGGCGGCGATCCGGAGACCTGCAGTAAGTTTTCAAAAGTGCCGATTTGGGTGTTCCACGGTGACGCGGACAAAGTCGTTCGTCCTGAGCAGTCGCGTCGGATGGTGGAAGGCTTGAAAAAGGCAGGCGGCATGCCGAAGTACACCGAGTATCCCGGTGTTGGTCATGACTCATGGAGCCAGACTTTTGCTGATACGGCCTTCATAGAATGGCTGTTTAATCAGAAACGGACGCCGTGAAGAATCCCGGCGGCACTGCGCAAAGGACTCTCGGCCCTGCCTGGAACGTTCCACAGGGCCGGCCTTGAACACCAGCAATGACGTAATGGTGACAAGCATTGGCGGCAAGCTGTCAGGCAGCCATCGAACCAGCACGTTTGCGGCAGCCCCGTGTGACTTATTGCTGCGAGTATGCGTCGTCGTCAGATTCGTCGGCCGTTTCGTGTTCCGGCACCTTCGGAAACTCGGACGGCTTTCCGTGTCGATCCAGCCATGCCTGCAGCAGAATCTGGGCGGCCAGTTTGTCCATGCGTTCTTTCCGCTGCTTCTTTGTGAACTCAGTCGTGTTCAGCAGGCCTTCCGCCTGGTAGGACGTCAGTCGTTCATCCTGAAACGTGTGGGGAAGTCCGGAGATTCGGCTGAGCCATTCGGCGAATTGCCGGGCTTCTCCGGATTTCTGGCTTTCAGCGCCGTTCATATGCAGCGGAAGTCCGACGACAAATCCGACCGGGCGGTATTCGGCCACGACTTTTTTGAAGAAGCGTTCATCTCCCTGGATCCCCTGTCGCTGATGGTTGTACAGCGGGCTGGAATAGCGTTGTTCGCGATCTGAGACGGCTACGCCAACGCGTTTGGTGCCGTAATCAATTCCCAGAATCATGCCGAGCGTCGGCAGGGGATTGTGTTCGGGGAAGTATCCAGGCGTGCTCATGACATTTCCTTCGGGGAGGTGCTCACGGACGGGGTTCCCAGCCCAAGCGGGACCAGCAGGGCATTGAGATTTCCGGAGCGAAAGCCTTCCAGATCGAGGGTGACGGAGCGAAATCCGAGGTTGCGCAGATGCTGAGTTACAGTCTGTCGCAGCGGTTGAGTCAGGAGTTTGGAAATGTGGTCGAGGGGGAGTTCAATTCTGGCCAGTTCGGCCTGTTCCAGACGCACACGGAGTTCTTCGCAGGCAAGCAGGCTTTTAAGGAACGCTTCGGCCTGTTCGATTCGGGCAACGCGTTCGGCAGTGACTTCGACGCCGTACGCGATGCGACTGGCGAGGCAGGGTGCGGCGGGTTTATCGCGGGCCTGCAGATTCCAGAAGGCGGCGATCGCCCGAACTTGTTGTTTTCCCAGACCTTCTTCGATAAGTGGACTTTTGACGCGGTGCTGTGCGGCGGCCTGCATACCGGGTCTGTGGTCCCCCAGATCATCCTGATTCGCCCCGTTGACGATGATCTGCGCCGGCAGGGATTGCAGCAGAGCCTGAGTTGCGGAATACAACGTGTCTTTGCAGAAAAAACAGCGATCCCCGGAATTGCGGCGATATTCGGGTCGGGTGAATTCGTGGGTTTCGACTTCGATATGCGGAATGCCGATGGCCATGGCTTCGTTCGCCGCGAAATCGCGATCGGTCCGGGCGAGGCTGGGACTGACGGCCGTGACGGCTACGGCGTTGTGTCCGTGGGCCAGAAACGCGGCCATGGCCACCACGGCGCTGTCCACACCGCCGGAGAACGCGACGGCACAGGGGCCGTAGCTGCGTAGCCGTGCCACCAGCTGATCTGCGATATCGGCAGTGTCTATAGAAGCCTCCGTCGGCATCACCCGTGACCTCCCGGAATAAAAAAGAAAATTTTCAAACGATGCCAAAGTATAACGGAAACTGCGGAACCTCTGAACCGAGTGACGGCGGGGATTAAAAAAGGCAGCGTTAACGAGCACAAATCAGCGCCTGCAGGGCGAGACGTACAGGAACGCATCCGGTCCCTGTCGCGACTTGTTGCGGCCGGCTACAATCACAGAAAAGCCGCCCGCGAGGGCACTGGAAGTGACTGTCACCGCTGATCAGACTGCTTTGAACCAACACTGGATTGTTGCAGCGTGTTTTCTCGTTTTTTTATTGACCGCCCCGTCTTTGCCGCCGTGATCTCCATTGTCATTACGATGGTGGGGGCGATTGCGCTGACTCAATTGCCGCTGGCGCAGTACCCGCAGATTGCTCCTCCGACTGTGGAAGTTGCCTGCAACTATCCCGGAGCCAGTGCTCAAACCGTTGCCGAAACGGTAGCAGCGCCGATTGAGCAGAAGGTGAATGGGGTGGAGGACATGCTGTATATGAATTCGTCAAGTACGAATGACGGATCCTATGCGTTGACGGTGACCTTCAAGCCCGGCATTGATCTGAATCTGGCTCAGGTGCTTGTGCAGAATCGGGTGAGTCTGGCGTTACCGACATTACCCGAGGTGGTGCGGCGAACGGGAGTGACCACGCGAAAACGCAGTCCGGACATCCTGCTGCAGGTCAGTCTGAACTGTCCGGACGGCCGCTACGACCAGTTGTATCTGAGCAACTATGCGAAACTGCATCTGCAGGATGAAGTCAGTCGGGTGAAAGGTGTCAGTGAGGTGCGTGTGTTTGGTCAGCGAGACTACAGCATGCGTGTCTGGCTGGACCCGGACAAGCTGGCCGCGCGTGGGTTGACGGTGTCAGATGTTACGAATTCGATACGCGAACAGAACGCCGAGGTGGCTCTGGGGCAGCTGGGTCAGTCACCGGCAGACGCCGGGCAGACATGGCAGATACCGCTCACCATCCGGGGGCGGCTGGAATCGATTCCCGAGTTCGAAAATGTGATTATCAAATCGCTCCCGGATGGCAGAACCATGCGGATTCGGGACGTGGCCCGCGTGGAAATCGGAGCGCGTGCGGAAGAGACCAACAACCGATTCAACCAGAAGCCGACGGTGGGTCTGGCGATTTTTCAGCTGCCGGACGCCAACGCACTGGAGACCGCGGATCTGGTCAAAGCAAAGATCGAGGAATTGTCTGCGGATTTCCCGGACGGGATCATGTTTGAAGCGGGTTACGACACCACACCATTCATTCGGGAATCGATCCAGCAGGTCTTCAAGTCCCTGCGAGACGCCGTGATTCTTGTCGCTCTGGTGGTCTTACTGTTTCTGCAGGGGTGGCGAGCGGCGGTGATCCCGCTGATTGCCGTACCGGTCGCGATCGTGGGGACCTTTGCGGCGATGGCGATGGCTGGATTCAGTCTGAACAATCTGACCTTGTTTGGACTTGTGCTGGCGATTGGGATTGTTGTGGACGACGCGATTGTGGTGGTCGAGGCCGTGGAGCAGTACATCGAGAGGGGGTTCAGTCCCCGCGAGGCTTCAATCAAAGCGATGGAGGACGTCACAGGCCCCGTGATTGCGGTGGGGATGGTGTTGTCGGCCGTGTTTATTCCCTGTGCTTTTGTGTCGGGGATTGTGGGCGAATTTTTTCGGCAGTTTGCCCTGACGATTGCGATTTCCACATTGATTTCCACCATCAACTCACTGACGCTCAGCCCGGCACTTGCGGCCCTTTTGCTGCGTCCCCGGCACAGTCGGAAGGACTGGCTGACAGTGGTTCTTGACTTTCTGCTGGGCTGGCTGTTTCGACTGTTCAATTCAGGAATGCGTTTGTCGGTATTTGGGTACGCTGCAGTGACATCACGTTTGCTGCGAGTTCCGGCATTGGTGCTGCTGGTTTATGGCGGCCTGCTGGTACTGACGTGGAGTGGATTTCAGGCACTGCCTCGAGGCTTCATTCCGACGCAGGATAAGGGCAATCTGGTGTGCAGCGTGCAGTTGCCCGATGCGGCATCGTCAGAACGCACGCTGCGAACGCTGGAGCGAGTCGAGCGAATTGCACTGGACACACCCGGTGTGAAAAGTCTCAACGCGATTGCGGGGAATTCTTTTCAGCTGGGAGCGCGGGCATCCAACTTTTGTTCGATGTTTATCATTCTGGATCCCTTTGAACAGCGAACAACACCTGACCTGACCGCGGCCGCCATTCAGGAAACGCTGCTCAAACAGTACGCGGTCAGGATTCCTGAAGCAACGGTCAGCATCAATCCGCCAGCGGCCGTATCAGGGCTTGGCCGGGCCGGGGGCCTGAAACTGATGGTGGAAGACCGCGGTGATGCGGGACTGAAAGCACTGCAGGATCAGACGGAAAATCTGGTGCGGGAGGCGTCCGAGCGGGCGCAGCTGAAGGGCGTTCAAAGTGTTTTCAACGTCAACGCGCCGCAGTTGTTTGTGGATGTCAATCGGGACGCCTGTCTGTCGCTGGGCGTAACGATGGCCGAGGTCTTTGGGACGCTGCAGGGATATCTGGGTTCACGATACATCAACGACTTCAACATGTATGGACGAACCTGGCAGGTTGTGGTGCAGGCGGATGAACAATGGCGGGACAGGATTGAGGACGTCAAAAAGCTGCATGTGCGGAACAGCAGTGGTCAGATGATCCCGCTGGCCTCCGTCGCCAGTGTGCGCCGGATCGGCGGCCCGCTGATGGTGACTCGCTATAATATGTATCCGGCGGCGGCGATAACGGCGAACACAGCTGCTGGCATCAGCAGTGGCGAAGGCATTCAGACGCTGGAAACGCTGGCCGTGCAGCAATTGCCAGCCACCATGGCGGCGGAATGGACAGAATTGTCGTATCTCGAACGAACATCGGGCGGTACGGGTCTGATGCTGTTTTTGTTCTCGGTCGCCTTTGTGTTTCTGGTTTTGGCAGCGTTGTATGAAAGTTGGTCGCTGCCACTGGCCGTCATTCTGGTTGTCCCGATGTGTGTTCTGTGTTCGATCGCCGGAGTGGCGATAGCGGAGATGGACATCAATATCTTTACGCAGATTGGCTTTGTCGTACTGATTGGACTGGCCTGCAAGAATGCCATTTTGATTGTGGAATTTGCCAAGCTTCGGCGGGATTCCGGAGAAGACGTCTACGTGGCGATCCTTGAAGCCTGTCGGTTGCGACTGCGCCCGATTCTAATGACGTCTTTTGCATTTATTCTGGGGGTTGTGCCGCTGGTGTTTGCGACAGGGGCCGGAGCGGAAATGCGGCGAGCGCTGGGGACAGCGGTATTCAGTGGCATGTTGGGAGTGACGGTATTTGGAATCTTTCTGACTCCTGTGTTCTTTCTGATTGTCGAACGACTGTCCCGGCTACAGGTTCTTCAGCATCGCTGGCTGCTGCGAATCAGAATCTGGCGTCTGCGGGGCCAGCCTGTGGTACAAAAGTAGCAAGTCCGGGGAACGTGCGGCTTGCGGCATGCAGAGACTCCCGAACATGGGGCATTCCGCCGGTCGAAATGACAAACTTCCGCGGCCTGCTATAGTGACGATGTTGCGATCACGCAGGTTGGGAAGTTCAGGGAGATTTGTGGGCCGGCAGGATAGCCATGTCAGGCGTACCCGCGACGCCGGACTGGCGACAGTGTTACTACACCGGTCAGTACTTCAGGCACCTGCCTGAGCTTCGCAAAAATTGTTGAATTCAGACTTACTCAGGATGGCCTCCAGCGTATGAAAATCCAGCAGTTTCTTGAGCATTACGGAGTGGGGATTAACCCCTTCAGTCAGGAAGACGCGCAGTCGGACCATATCTTTCAGCACCACTGTGCCGAGACGATTCATCATCCGGCATGGGACAAGGTCCTTGGCGACTGTCGCAATCCCAGCACAGCGATCGTCTTCGGCGAAAA
>CAIQIE010000053.1 GCA_903871805.1 uncultured Planctomycetaceae bacterium
AATTCGAAGCTGACGAAATCTGCACACCCACAGTGACTCGTTCGACAACCGGTCAGTATGAACCCGGCACCGAGCCCTCCGTCAGCGCCACGATCTTCGACAAAACCGCCGACATCGACATCGCCTCTGCGGAAGACCGCATGGCACTTTTACCAGATATTGTTGAAGACAGTTCGGGAGCGACGATCTTTGTTAACTCAGACTTCGATGCAAAGCAAAGACTTCACGACAAGGAATACTACGCGTGGTCCGGCGGCGGATTTGCTGAAGCGGAAGATGATGTCTTAAACATGACGGTAAGGTCCCTTCTTCAGCCGGAAAATGATCTCGCTGTGAGTGGAGTTGCCACGAGGTTCTCGTTCGACTTTGATCTGCTAACAACACGCATTTATGAACCAGATGTTTCCGCCTCCACAGGTGCAAAAATCTGGCGCCCGATTACAAGTGCCCACCGATTCAGGCTCAAGCAGGGACAGACGCTCGAGTTCAGGGTAGAGTCTCGCAATAAAGGTGCCGGAAAAATCGGCATCATTTGGGGCGATGCCACGGACGATGGGCGGGCGGCCGTTCTGGATACTGTGAAGTACACCTCATGGGATGTTGATATTGATATCGACAGTAACAACAACGACGCATTGAATGGACCGGAAGGGAGTGATTGGGAGGAATTCATCGAAGATAGTGCATACGGTATTGGAAAGATAATCTATACTCGGCGATTGGACAAGCAGCTTGACCATCCACCTCAGAGCTTCACACCGATAAAAATACAAAAGCAGGCCATCGATCCAAATGTCGGCTTCAAGTTTGTGTGGAATGAGGAGAAGGGAGATTCTGGGACAATACGGCTGTGGACTGCGCCCTCCAACCGAGCAGGCGGACTCATCGACAAGCCCGTTGAAAATGGTGGGCACTTGATCACGTCTGGTAGAGTCTACACAACTGAGCAGTTTGCAACATTTGAGGGAGTATGGGTCGAGGCGATGACAGCACAAGATCGCATCACCACTATGGCCGGCGTGGAAATCAAAACCCCCAATGATCGGCTCCAATTGGAACTCATGGTTCGCGAAAAAACGACCACTACATGGCGGACGCTCCGAACCGATGTTGTCAAGTACTTGGTTTCAGAACACCGTGATGCCTTTTATCCAAATCTCCAGTTTGATCGCCCGGAACGGTATTGGGATGCGCCAAATCTCCATACCGGCGTCGTGATGCGAGATTCTCTGATCTCAGCCGGGATCTACGGGTTTGAGGATCTTCCACGATATGGTCAGCAATTCATGGGGCGTTCAGAGTTGCGCAACCTCGGGATGAAAGAGCCACTCGTGGATCTCTTATTGGAGTGCCTCGATAAACCCGGCCTGAAATTGGGGCTGTATCGTGATTACCTCGGAACTGACGGACTGGACTACGTCCTCGCGTTCGCTGGGACAGAAGCGTCTTTTGAAGATATCGCGTGTGATGTGATTCAGGGTCTTGGTTTGGAAGGCGATGCATTCACGAGTTTTGTCGGATTCGAGACGCAGTACCCAATCGCAATGAAAATAGCGAACTTAGTTGCCGCCTTTATGCGGGAAAGCGGGCTGTCTCTGCGTTTTACGGGCCACTCGCTGGGTGGAGGGCTTGCCAGCGCCGCTAGTATCGCTGCTAATCCATACCGTATAACCGCGAATACATTCAATGCGGCGGGACTTCATGTAAATACAATCACAGCACGCAACAGGAAAGGATATTTGATCAAAGGAGTGCCTGCTTATCAAGAGGCTTTCGCACAGTATGAGAAGGAGACTATTGGCGGTGGCGATCTCGTGACTGCCTTCAATATGCGATTTGATCCGCTAACTTTGCTGCAAAGGTACTCCCCGGAAATTAGCTTTATCGGCCAAATTCCACTTGCGATTGGCCGTTCGGTAGTGCTGGAAGGACCAGAAAGTGCGGTCATGGAGCAGGGGGCAATTCGATTGAGGGCAGCGCTCTTGAACATGCCAAGCCCATGGAAGTTTCAGACATTTGAGTCGTGGTTCAAAAAGTTCTTTCGCTGGGTTTGCGATGATGGAAATGGGCTGTTGACCACAGCGCAGGGGTTGTTTTATCAACACAAAATGAAATCATGTCATTACGGATTGATGGTGGAACAGAATGTTTTGCCTGTTCGGTCGAGAAAGTTTGACGTCTTCGGCTATGCTGATCCAGACAAATAGTCTATCTTCGGAAAATAGTCAGGGTGGTTTGTGGGAGCAAATGGTATGAACATGGCAAGATCTGTGCGGCGATCTGTGATTGTCGCTGCGTTTGTCTCGTTGGTCAGTACACCATTGTTGTGTACCGCAGACGAACGCTCTCTAAGTGGGAATAAACGTGATCGAAGTGATGTCCACACACTTCTGGAGGAATCGGGGTGGAAGGCAGAGGATTTCTTCTCGCAACGAGACGTGATTAAAGCGTGTAAGGCGATGGAGGAAGGCGACGCGGTGGCGTTTGCTGAGTTGCAGCGCAGCGGTGTCAACCTGAACACACGTGGGCGGCATGGTGTCACTCCGCTTCTGTGGGCGATGCTTGTCGGGAATTTTGATATGTATTGCCGGTTGCTTGAGCTTGGCGCAGATCCTAATGTTGCTTTAGAGATACCTACGGCAACTAATCTCGGTAAGTGGGGTGGTCGCATTTCTCTGGGGGATACTGCCTTTGCTTTGTCTCTCCGATTGAGGAAAGATACGGCATGGTTTGTCAAGACGCTCCATGGTGGCGGTGACGTTGGGTTTGTGGACAAGGATACGGGTGTGTCTATATTAGGCGAAGTTGTCTCGTTGGAGTTTTTGTTTTCACCAGACGATCTCCAGCTGATAAATGATGTTGTAAGTCGGGGTGCGGACATCAACCATCAGGATTTGGGTGGGGAGACAGTGCTGATTCGCTCGTTTCGAGCGAATCAGTACGTGGTGACAAATCATTTGATTGAGCAGGGGGCATCGGTGGACTGCTACGACGATGATGATTGGCAGTTAATCCATTTTATTGCGATGGCGGATGTTCTTAGGCTTGAACAGCATGCTCGTGATAAGGCTTTTCGCGAGAGCTGGGAAAAGTCCCATCTGAAGGGGCCTTGGGAGCAGTTAGTTAAAGCGATGTCGGAGCGTGGGTACTCTCTGGCGGAGGCGAAGGTCGATTTCCATCGTCGGAAAGAAACTGTGGATGGAGTACCGTACATGAAGTTGCGCAGGATGAAACGGAATGAGAGAGATGCATGCGGCCAGAAGGTCGTTGTTGAGGACGTCTCAACGGACGCGGTTCCCGAGGAACAAGGAGGAAGAGGTGGGCGAATAGTGAATGGTAAGGTGGTCGCTGAGTGACTGTGCGGGCGGGGGGTGGCGTCGTTTCTTGAAGGGTTGGGAGAGCCTTAGTTGGCGGCACGACCTCGTTTGAGCCGAAGTGGCGTGGTGACAGCCGCCCATGTCGACTTCCACAGCTTCGTTCTTTTGTTGCAATCGGCGGGGGACGGGGAGCCATGGTTGATGCCTTTATTCTTGTCATGCTGGTGTTTCTCTGGTTCTGGGATTATCCGGTTGACCACCCGGTTCGCCGGCTGATTCATGTTCCGAGTCTGCCGCTGGCATGGCTCGGACTCTGGCACAGCTGGGCTATGTTTGCCCCCGAGCCCATTCATGTGAATCGACGTCTGCACGCTGTACTCACTCTGGCTGATGGCAGCCAGCAACTCTGGTGCCCCCTCGCACCGCATCTGTCCACCAGACTTCAGAACACGCTGTATGCTCGGAGTTTCAAATTCGAATCGTCGCTGTTCGGGGCTGGAATGCAGCCGGCCTGGCAGTCCCTGTGCGAATTCCTCGTACGGCAAGCCGGCTCCAACGGCCACCATGTCCGCGAAGTCGCACTGATTCGTGAATCAAGACGGGTGAATTCGTGGGAGTGCCCGTCGATTTACTCTGATCCGGTCAGGGAAACCTTCTACCGCTTTTCACCCGCACTGCCCGCAGCGGAACTGACCTGCTGAGGTTGGGGAGCAGAGCGGTGCCACTCGGCTGACACCCGCGTCGTTGGGACATCACGCGGCAGAGAGTACCCTCGCGGCAACCTGGACTAAGTTCCGCACGGATCATGAGGAACCACACGTTCCGGAGAAGTTGCAGATTCCGAGCCATCGGCCACAGCGTTGGAGCAACGTGTTCAGACAGCGGCAGGTGCACCTGGCTCGATGGTACTTCAGTCAGAGGTTGGTACGGACAGGACCGAGTTGCTGATCTCTTCCGGTGAAGCGGAGCACGATGGGGGAAACTGATGAGTCTTGAACAGCTCAGCCACGCATGGCAGGTCTTCTTTCACGAACCATGTTCCACAGCCCCGCTGGTGCTGTTTCGGATCCTCGTGGGTGTTTTGCTGTTGATGAATGGGCTGCTGCTGGCACCGCTGATAGACGATTACTACTCAGCTGATGGGCTCTGGCCAGCCGCTATCTGGCGACAACAGTCAGAACGCCGATCGTTGTGTCTGTTGCGGTGGCTGCCCGATTCCACGAGCCTGTTTCGCTGGTTTCTGGCGGTGCACCTGCTGGCCTCTGCGTGTTTTCTTGTGGGCTTTCAGTTCAGGCTTTCGGCAATGGTGGTGTTTGTGACACTGGTTTCAATTCACCATCGCAATGCCAGCATCCTGTCCAGTGGTGATTCGCTCCTGCGGCTGCTCGTGTTCTTCTGCTGTTTCAGCGACGCGGCTGGTGGTCTTTCTGTAGATCACTGGTTGGGGGGCCATGCCATGACAGAGTTTCGCCGGACGGATCCCTGGGCACTCCGGCTGATGCAGATTCAGGTGAGTATTGTCTATCTGCGCACGGTGTACTGGAAGCTCTGTGGCACCAGCTGGAGAAATGGCACAGCAGCATGGTATCCCCTGTGGGTCGATGCCTATGTTCGCTTTCGTCCGCCGCGGGTGCTGCTGAAGCCGGCGCTAATCCGGCTGGCCACATGGGGAACGATGGTTGAGGAGCTGCTGCTGGGCGCGGGGCTCTGGATTACCGAGCTGCGTTATCCGTTGCTGATCACAGGAGTGCTGCTGCATGTGCTGTTCGACATGGTCCTGAATCTGCAGCTGTTCAGCTGGATCATGGTCTGCAGCTTGCTGTTGTTTATCTGGCCGCAGGACTCGGAGTGGCTGCTGCGTCAGGGGTGGTCATGGATCAGCGGGTAGGCCCTGCGGCCCAACGCTGCGTGCCCGATGATTATGCGGCAGGATTCTGTGCGGCAAAAAAAAGGCGTGTCCACAGAGGGACACGCCGAGGCATTGTGTTGGATTGTTTGCGGGGCTGGTGAATCAGCGAGTCGCAGGGGCTTCTGCGGTGTCTGCTTCAACACCGGAGGCAGCTTCGACGCGGCCTCGTGATTCCCCGGTGAGGAAATTGTCGACTCGGGCCTGTTGCTGCAGCTTTTCAAAGGTTTCACCGACCATGCGCTGCACTTCACGCTCGGTCAGGTCAGCGTGCAGCTGGGCTTCCACATCGGCGATGTTGTGATCGACGGGCTCTGTGAAGCCTTCAAACTTCAGGATGGCGTACTGGCTGGGGCCAACCTGAAGCACACCGGACAGCTCGCCGACGTCCTTCATGGCGAAAGCTGCCTTGCGGAGATTTTCGTGAGCACCTGAATTCCTGCGGATTGGGGGAATAACGCCACCGAGAGCCCGGCTGTTGGGCTCCATGGAGTAATCGCGGGCGAGGCTTTCGAAGTCATCCGGGGAGTTCTTTGCCTTTTCCCAGATTTCTGTCGCTCGACGGATATTGTCGAGGACGATCATGCGGGCCTTCGCGCGGGGGCCGTAGTTGTCTTCGTACGCCAGTTCGATCATTTCGCGAGTAATTTCTACGTCGCGTCCAGCCAGTTTTCTGAGAGCCAGCATCGGCCAGATCACGTCACGGCGGTACTGGGCCGGGGTGAGATTTCGTTCGGCCTGCAGCATTTTGTACCACTGGTCGAGGGCGAGACCGAACTTCTTGGAGATCTCGACGATTTCCTGATCGACTTCCGCTTCAGAAACGGTGAGTCCGCGTCGGGCACATTCCTGCTGAATGATCATGCGATTGACCATGTTTTCGAGCACGTCTTTGCCATGCCGTTCGACGCATTCCTGAGCCAGCGCTTCGTAAGTGATGGAATCGCCGTTGACGCGAGCGTAGGCCTTGCGGAAAGCGTCGCTGCCGGCGGATGCCACCGGGGGCTGGCCTTTTTGCTCTGCCGCATGGCTGCTCTGAGCCCGCCAGACCTGCATGGTAATGCCACCGGCGATCAGGATCAGGACCGTTCCACCGAACACCAATCCAGTTCGTCGGGTTCGAGTTGAGGGGCCTGAGTTGGTGATGTCGTCCATGACAATGCTCCAGAAAGCTGAGGAATGGGGCTCATTTAACGGTCCGGCGACGTTCGATCCAGAGAACGCTCGCTGGGTAGCGGCAGGAGTTGCCGGGGCGATGCGAATCGCCCACCGGATGCGGTGGTTTTATATGGCCTTTTTCGAAAAAACGTCAAGTTCGCTTTTCGTGACTTTGGAACGGCGGGTGGTGTTTGAGAAAACAGCAAAATCTGCTACAATTTCCAATTCCTGACCAGTGTTCGTAATCTCTTTACTGGTAATGGTTTACGAAGATCTGGTTGGGTGAGCATTCGGTGGTCAAAGCGGGATTGTTCCCGTATTGGCCCCGCCGGGCTCGAAAATCCGCCAACTGCGTGTTGGAATTGTCTGCTGATCGAAGGCTGCTGGACAGAATGTTCTGATTCTGTGGGGGCTGGCCATGTCAGTTGGACGCGTTCCAGCCGTTGTTGGTGCAAGGGTGGATTCGGACTTGTGGACAGCAGGTCGTCAAGTGGGTTTGCGGGTTTGTATCAGGCTCGTGAACGCTGACAGAGAGATTCGTCGCTGCAGGCGACAAAGCAGGAGTAACGCGTTTGTCTACTGACATTCCTCAGGGTGATGCATCGCTGGTTCCTGATCCTCGTGTCTTCCGGACGGACATCCAGGCGGAGATGCGGACCAGTTATCTGACGTACGCGATGAGTGTGATCATCAGCCGGGCCCTGCCTGATGCGCGGGATGGGTTGAAGCCTTCCCAACGCCGCATTCTGGTGGCGATGAATGATTTGAATCTGGGGCCTGCGTCGGGGCGAAAGAAGTGTGCCAAGATCGCTGGTGACACCAGTGGTAACTACCATCCCCACGGTGAAGGCGCAATTTATCCGACACTGGTTCGTATGGCTCAGGATTGGGTCATGCGTGAGGTGCTGATTGACAAACAGGGCAATTTCGGATCACTCGCCGGGTTGCCGCCGGCGGCCATGCGATACACCGAAGCCCGGTTGTCTTCGGCGGCCGCGGAAATGATGCGGGATATCGATCGCGAAACGGTGGATTTCGCTCCGACCTACGACAATGATCGACTTGAACCTGTCGTACTGCCCGCGCGGTTTCCCAACCTGCTCGTCAATGGTTCCAATGGGATCGCTGTCGGGATGGCGACCAGCATTCCTCCGCATAACATGGCCGAGGTGTGTGAAGCGGTCATTCGTGTGATCGACCGCCCCGAATCGTCTCTGGAGGAACTTCTGGACGCGATTCCGGGTCCCGATTTTCCAACCGGAGGAACCATTTGTGGAACTATGGGCATCCGGCAGGCTTACCTCACCGGACGCTCGACACTGACTCTCAGGTCGCGGACACACTTCGAAACGGAAAAAAATTCCGATGTGATTGTGGTCACCGAGATTCCGTACATGGAGACCCGCGACCGGATTCGCGAAAAACTGGAAGTCCTCGTCGCCGAGGAACGCATCAAAGGCATTTCGCGAATTGTCGACCTGACCGATCGAAATGTTCCGTCATGGCAGGTGCGATTGCACATCGTTCTGAAACGTGATGCCGACAAGGAAGTCGTCCTCAACCAGTTGTTCGAATACTCACCGCTGCAGACCACCGTCAGCGTCATTCTGCTGGCACTGGAAGGCAACCGTCCGAAACTCATGACGCTCCGCATGCTGCTGGATGCGTTCATTCGGCATCGCGTGGACGTCATTCGACGCCGGACTGAATTTCTGTTGCGGGAAGCACGCAAACGCAAGCATACCGTCGAAGGCCTCCTCCTGGCTCAAACGGATATCGATCGAGTCATCCGGACCATCCGCGAGTCCTCCAGTCGTGCTGCTGCGAAAGAAGCTCTGCAGCAGATTCCCATCCCATCACCGCTGGTCTCCCGCGCGCTCGGCGAAAATGGTTTCCGGGCCTTTATCGGCGAAAATGGTGAGGCGGCCGACTACTTCCTCTCGGCAAATCAGGCCGAAGCCATCGTCTCCATGCAATTGGGATCCTTGGCCAATCTCGAACGTGAAAAGCTGGTGGCGGAGCACCAGCATCTCCTCGATAACATCGCCGAGTACCTGCGTTTGTTGTCAGACGAAGCACACCTCAGAGCTGTCGTACGCTCCGACATGGAAGAGCTGAAAGCCCGTTTTCCAGACAAACGACGCACTCGGATTTCTGATGAGGAATTGGGGGATTACGACAAGGAAGCACTCATCGCTGAGCAGCCGATGGTCGTCACGCTCTCGCAGCGAGGCTACATCAAACGAACTCCCCTTGATGTGTACGAAGCGCAGAATCGCGGCGGAAAGGGCATCAAGGGGGCGACCACCGATGAGGAAGATCCCATCGCTCACCTCTTTGTGTCCAGCACGCACGACTTTCTGCTCTTCTTCACCGACCACGGCAAGGTGCACTGGCTCAAAGTTTATGACCTGCCTCTCCAGCCAAGAACCGGCAAAGGCCGCGCCCTTGCAAATCTTGTGACGATGGAAGAAGGTGAAGGCATCGCCAACTGTTTCAATGTGAGACATTTCCCGGACGACAAATATCTCGTCATCGCAACTCGTCAGGGAATCATCAAGAAAACAGCACTTTCAGCCTACGGCCGCCCCATGAAAGGCGGGATCATCGCCATCCGACTCGACGACGGCGATGCACTCGTTGACGTTCGTATCGTCCAGGGTGACCAGGATCTCGTGCTGTCGACTTCAGGAGGTATGGCAATCCGCTTCAGTCATGAAGACGCACGCCCGATGGGACGAGCTACCCGTGGTGTCAAAGGTATCACGCTCACCCGTGATGAAATTGTCGTCGGTATGGTTGTCGCCGACCCGGATCGCACGCTGCTGAGCATTTGTGAGCAAGGGTACGGAAAACGTACGCCATTTGGTCCGGCGGATGTCGCTGCAGGAGAGGTTGCGGGCGAAGTGCTGCCTGAGGATCAGAATCTGGCCGTGGCCGAAGAATCATTGGCGGAAGAGGCTGCAGACGACACCGCCGACGAATCGACGCCGGGCAGCAACATGAAATATCGCCGCCAGCGTCGAGGTGGCAAGGGGCTGAGGGACATCAAGACCACTGCACGTAATGGTCGCGTCGTCGATGTGCTCTCCGTCTCTGACGACGATCAGGTGCTGATGGTGACGTCACGTGGCAAGATCCAGAGAGTTCGTGCTGCTGATATCAGCACCATCGGTCGAAATACTCAGGGAGTCCGTATCATTCGTCTGGACGAAGCAGACACGCTGGTTTCCTGTGCGGTGATCCCTGGAGATGTGATCGACGAAGCGACTGCAAAAGCGGCAGCTCTTGCGGCCGCGACTGCAGTCCCTCCAGTCGACGGTCCTGCAGTCCCGCCATCACTGTCTGAACCCGCCACAGACGTTGAATTGTGATCTGTAGTCGAGTACGAAACGTGAACGGCGCTCAGACTTGCTGAGCGCCGTCCACGGCGGCCTTATGCGTGTCTAAGTCACTTTGTGCTTGTCTATGGGGCTTGCAAGCCCAGACGCTCCGCGACCCTCGGAAGTCGTGTGCGGATCAGTGATTTGCTGGATTCTGGCAGCGACTCGGCAGTCATGGGAACAACCCGCGTGTCTTCCTGATCCAGTCGCCCCGCTTTTCGTCCGTACTTGTAACCATGGTCCAGTGCTCCATCAGGCGTGAGCTGAATTCCGGGCCACCCTGTCGTGGGGACTGAGAGGAACATCTGCTCCGGTTTGGATTCGTCGACCGCGGCGGCGGGGGAATCGCCGGGCACAGCAAAGCTTCTTCTCAGAGCCATTTCCAGAAACAGCTCCCTGGCCAGCAGGGAGGCCGGATCAACGATCGCGACTTCATCAGCAATCAGCGATTGGTAGGGCTGTTCGCCGTCCACCCGCAGTGTCTTCAGCCTTTTGAACTCTGCAGCGATTTCATTCCGGACGAGTGGGAAGTGGGTGCAGCCCAGTACGACGGTCGCAATTGGCACCGCCTTTCCTGTTTTTCGATATGATTCCAGCAGGGTGACAACCTCGAAACGAATGTAGTTGCTGACCGAGTTCAACTGCAAATCATTCGCCGTACCGCCTTGGCCGATCAATCCGGAAGGATCGAATTCATACGTCGCCAGAAGATCGGCATCGATACCGGATTCCCGCTGTTCCAGTAAAGGGCCAGAGTATTCAGCTGCTGATCGAGCCGAGGTGGTTACGAAAGCTGGATCTCCCTCAATCGCTCCTGCGAGTCCTTTGGATCCTTGTTGAACGATTTCCGGAACGCGTCGGCCGGCCTGCCCCAGTATTCTCGCAATTGCTTTCGGATAGGCATTGCTGCTGCAGGTTCCCACCGTGGCCATAACAGCAACCGTTTGCTGATGCTGCGAAGTCGCTTGTTCCAGGATTCCCCGAGCTCCGGCATCGACAACGCCCAGTACAAACACCGGTATTCCACATTCTGCCAGCGCATGCCGAATATCGTTGATACCAAATGCCGTTGCTGTATTACAGGCAATCACAATCGCCTTGACTGGTGGCTTTGTGTGGCTTGGTATCGCCGCCTGTTGTGACGGCCAGTAGCGATTACCGAGCAGAAAAATGGTGTCCTTCAGAATCAATTCACGAAGGTAGTCGGTTTGCTGAACCGCGGGATAGTTACCATAGGGCATATTTGCCTGGTCGCCCATGTAGATGAAGTTTTCATTCTGAAAATCAGGGATTCCATCCGGATCAGGTCTTAGCGAGGCATTATCGAAATTGTCGGCCTGCAGGATAGCTTCAAGGACGGTGAGACCACCAATGCCGGAGTCGAAGACGCCGATAGGCAGTTTGCGAGTTTCCGTGTCCCATGCAGACAGATTGATGGAATTTGCAGCCATTCCATCGGGATGGGCGCGAACATGCTGGACGACAGACTTGAGGACGGAATCATCTGAAACGCGAGCCTGCGGCGGGCTGGACAGGGACTGCTGCATCCGGATGGAAAACCGTCTCAGCCAACCTGCCGTAATTGCATCGCCGATCGAGGTTTTTTCTGAGTATTCATCGGGCATACGTCCCCAGAAGAAACTGATCCAGCCATCTGCGAGTGAGCCGGCCTCAGTCATAAAGTTCTCCAGAGCCTCGTTGCTGCATTTCAGAGGAAAAGTTTCCTCAACAACAACAGGTTTTCCGATCTGGAAGCCTTTCAATGTGTCCATTGCCAGCCCCGGCTTTTTGCTGTCGGGATAGATGTGAACAGCAAGGAAGTCGAGACGCTCACTGACGCGGTCGGGAATAAATCCGGAGGTCAATCCCGGGCGATCCAGGCTCCAGTCGACAAAGCCCACTGTAATCAGAGGACGGGGAGCGTGGCGCCGTATGGCGGTTGTCATTTGCTCAATCCACTGCCGTGCGATGTCGTGGCGTAGTCGTCCACTCGTTTGTCGTGCCACGAATTGAACAAAGTGTTTCCCGGCGAATGCCGGACCCAGCCAGTCGCCGGCGGGTTGCTCGCCACCAATAACGGGCTCGTTCATCAGATTGAGACAGAATACGGCGGAGCTGTCTTTGCAGGCGGTGGCAATATGCTCCCAGAAGCGTTCCTGAGCCTTCCATCGAGCTGATTCATCCAGATTGTCATACCATGCTGGAACTGCGTTTTTGTGGTAGCACCCCAGACCCGTGATATCAAGGTAAAGTTGCTGTTCCTCAGCGAGCGCCAGCAGCTTTTTCAGTTGCAGCAATTCAGCTGCACGTGGTTGATCCGGTGATTCCATGAATCGTCCAAACTGCAGATGCACTCGGACGACATTGGCCCCCAGTGCCTTCATCTGGGTGAAGTCTTCAACCACGCGATCCCATTCATCATGCCAGTAGTCTTCTATCAGTCGGCCGGCTTCATCATGGTCATAATTGAATCCCATGATCGTTGCAGCCTGGTCAGTACCTTCGAACACAAAACCGTCACCGCTGCTACTGACCACGATTCGCGGTAGATCACCGAACGCAAAGTGCGACAGTGTTGTGGACACAAGGACCACGAGTTGAATACGCAGTCGAATCCGCTGAATTATTCGAATCATTCCAGTCTCGCTGCTGAGGAACTGAATCGTGAGTGTGGTCAATGCTGGACAGGAATCTCTGATTGTTCAGGTCCTGGGAATTGAAGGAATTCGCTACGAAAGAGAACCGTGAGAGTTCAGGATTCTGACCCGGTCCGGACAAGGCAGACAGCATCTCCGGGCCTGTGACGAATGCTGGTCAGCAACCAATGTTGCAGGAATACCGTTGCTGGAACACAGTCGCAGGTGGAATCCCACGGCGGAGCATACCATCTGCTCACCGTTGCGTCGTCCATTCACGGGGGGAGGCGGCGGGGGACGCAAATCGTGAGTGATCAGAAAGTGCCATTTCCGGGGAGTCCTGTGAGAATTGCCGCGGGCAATCAACTGGTCGCGATCGCTTTGAATCACAGGTTTTCCCGGCTGAATCAATGTTTCAGAGTTGCCACCTGAAAGTTAGAATGGGGACGGAGGAGGAAGGGCCATGGAACGTCATTTCTCTGGTTGACGAATGAGGAGTCTTCTGGTGCGAATGCCGCTTGCTGCGCGACAACGGTCTCCGTTTCGATTCAATATTACGCCGATGATTGATGTTGTATTTCTGCTGATCATTTTCTTTCTTGTTGCCAGCTACTTTATTCGCAGCGAACAGACGAGGCCTGTGACTCTCCCGGAAGCTGTTGGGGGAAAGAAGCACTCGGAAGATACGGTGGCACATCTGACCATCACTCTCGAGCATGATGGTCAGTACTCTGTCGGGGGACAACTCGTGTCAATGAAGCACGTGCAGGAGAAGATACGGCTGCTGAGTGAGCGAGTGGTGGAGGAAAAATCGGAAGCACAGGTTCGGATACGCGCAGATCGATCGGCCAGGTTTTCGGAGATTCGGCTGCTGATCGAGGAGTGTGCGAAACAGAAAATCAGCAGTATTCGTTTTGCTGTGTCTGATGGGGGCTGAAGTCAGCCGTTGTCTGAAAAGAGTTATTCGGAAATCACGGATTGCAGAGATGCATTCGTTGATTCCGATTTGAGCACTACGTGTGAGGGACGGCTGTCATGCGAATTCCACGACGACTCCGCGGCGACGTTGATGACGGTGATCCAATGACGCCCATGATTGACGTCGTTTTCCTGTTGCTTGTTTTTTTTATTTGTGCATCTGTCGGGACCGTTGCCGACAAGTTGCTGCCGGCCGAGCTTCGAGGGACCACGACAGCGGAGACGAAGTCGGCTGAGCCTCCTCAGGAGACGTGGACGCTCCCCGTCATTCAGGTGCGGCTGGAGCCGGACGCGGGTGGGATGCGGATCCTGCTGGATCAGCAGAGTCTGCCAGGGCTGGAAGTACTCTCAAGCCGACTGCAGAAGCTGGTGGCGATCGATCCCACAATCCGACTTGTATTGAACATCCATGACGATATCGACGTGCAGCAGTTCATTTCAGTCTATGATCTTTGTCAGCAACTTCAGTTTCAGAATATCTCTTTCGCTGTAAATGCGGGTCAGGCTGGTCGACTCTGACCTGCATGTCTCGTGTCGTTCCGGTCATCGCTGCCCATGATGTTATGGCCGCAGCAAATGCAGCGCCTGAAGTAGAACCAAACGCGGGGCAATCGCAGCTGATAATTTTTCTGGGTGATCGACGGCCGGGTACGCGTTGAACTGAGGGGGCCGTATGCCTCATGTGGCTGCCTGCGCGATTAATCTCGAACGTGTAACACAATTCGCTGGCAATGCCAACGGTATGGCAACTGGCGGCCGGTCTGCAACATGTGAATCAGTCCGCCGCATATCTTCATTGGCGTGCGGCTTTGTCTCGGACCGTTCGATGGACATCTGCTTCAGTTCGGAAAAACACGACAAATCAAAGCTCCGGAAAACTCAGTGCAGTGCTGAACTGCCACGAAATCACAGACATCATGCCCGTGGCAGCATCCACGCCGCCGCCACGAGAACAATTCCCGATCGACTGGCGACACTTGCAGAATGAGCTTTCTGACGATCGGCAACGCAGTCAACGCGGTCGCGTATGCCTCGGCATGGGGGATCACCGGGATATTCGGAAGTCGTTCGCTGATACGGGAATAACTGAGCCGCTGCAGCACCCTTAGGTGACTGGCCCCAGTTCGGCCCGCAGCTGCAAATGGCATGAGTCCAGTGAAATCACCGATCGCCAACGTGCATTTTATCAGAAATCCCTTGACTTCCGCTGTGTTTTGGTGTGTTGTGTGTGAATGTTGTAGGGGTAATTGTGTATATCATAATGAAGCTTGATCATGCCACGTTTAGCTCGAGCAGACATCTTCGCAACCTCCGATATCGCCATCGTGTTTGTGGTTTCCCGTACCGTTCGGCGTTGTTTCCTGATGGGCTACGACAAGTTCAGCGGGAAGAACTTCGATCACCGCAAACCGTGGATAGAGCAGCAG
>CAIQIE010000054.1 GCA_903871805.1 uncultured Planctomycetaceae bacterium
AACGAATGTCGGCTCATTCCCCTCCGGCTCTGAAAGGATGATCGTCTGACGGATTGGTGACTCCGTCTGCTCCACGGGATTCCGCAACAGAATTGTCAGGTCGGTGGCATCAAAGGCTGTTCCTGCGTTCGCTGTCGTCACCAAGGCCGGGAAAGACACACAACCCGAGATCAGCGTCAAATCCAATCCAGTCGATGATCTGGTCGCCATCCATGTCAAACAGTCGACCCGTCCCGGCTTTGTTGTCCCGGCCGGGATACACGCCCGCCTCTACTAACTCTCCGGACGCCGTTCCCAGAAACACACGGCTGCGCCCGATCAGGTTGTCCTGTTGGTCCAGCATGTATTCGTCGAACAGCAAGTCCGTCAATCCATCATTGTTCAGGTCCTCACTGAGCAGCGTGCGAATCCCGGCACTGAATTGCGATTCCACCAGCGGAATAAACTGGGCCGTGAAGAACTGCCCCTCATGATTGCCCTGCAGAATCTGCACCCCGCGTACATTCAGCGAGTTATACTCCACAGCCATATCCGTCAGGCCGTCATTCGTAAAGTCCGCGAAAACGGCCCCGCCCGGGTTGTACCAGACCGGAGCTCCATTCTCAGCGGGCAGGCCTCCGGAAAACATCGTCAACGTTGCACCACTGGCTTCCAGGCTGAATACCTCAAACACACCGCCCGCCTCAGCCACCAGCAGCTCCTCACGCCCGTCGCCCGTGATATCGGCAGCCAGAGTCCGAATCGGTACGTAGTTTGTGACCAGTAGCGGTATCACAGTCGTCGATGGTGTGCCATTCGCATCCATATCCATTCGAACCATCCGCATCGGCCCGCCGCCCGGGGAGGACTCCACATACACAACCTCGTCCCGACCATCTCCATCAAAGTCAGATGCCAGGAGATGCTGATAGTTTACGGCAGTCCCGCTTTCATACATCTGTTGAAACGAAATCCCGGAGGAACCAAATAGTGGATTCCCGTCTGTATCCCGGATACTGCCATCATCAATCAGGTTGACCCGCAGGTAGCCCTTCCCCGTCAACCCCTCAACCGTCACGATCCATTCCTGACCATTACCCATCACGCTCACAGACTGCCAGCTCACACCATCGTAAGCGGTCACCTGAAAATCAGACGAATCCAAACCCGTCACCGGTTCCGTCAACCGTAAACTCCACGACGCAGATTCCTTCACAACTCCCTCGTCTGCCAGCTCAAACGCTTTCACACGCGGAGAAGCCGATAACAGGCACCGATGTTCCAGAGATTCAACCGGAACTCGATGGGTCCCACGCGGTCGACGCGGTGTCACTAAGGAACTGCGGAACAGTGAGGAAAGCCGATTAAGCAGGGAATCAGACATTCCGAAACTTTCAAAAAGAGATGTTTGATGAAAAGAGAGTCTCGAAGAATCGAACAACAGACCGTCGGTCACACACAGGAACCGCCAACAGATCAAAAGATATCGCGACACGGCAGCAGTGTGCGGGTACCGGTTAGTAGGTGGGTATTTCCCTCCAATCCAAACGCAGGTTCAATGCAGAATTCGGGATAAAATCCAGAAATTCATGGAAAAAATGGCGGAATTCTAAGTGGGATTTAGTTGAAAAACGTCCAAATACCGTCGCTGAAAACTCTCCAGACACCCCAGTTGATCCATGTTAATGTGTGTGTTTGGTGAAGTCGCAACGGTGTTGCGATCATCAGGCGCTGTGCATTCCATGAAATCGTCCGGGCTCCCTGCGTTCATGCCGATCCGCCATCTCCGCAGCCCGGATGCGACTTCAGCTGATACCCTCGCATGGCCGAACGATTCGAAGCAGAACGATCTTGAAGACGTCAATGATGGTGGCTGCGCGGTAAGGTGAGTTCCGGAAGTCGAACACCGGCGGAATGTTTCAAATGGATCGATGCCGTGCCAAACAGGCGCTGCAGAATCCTGTGCCGAATTCGCATGCCCCTGAAACAACCACCTGCGGAAGGCGACGGTTCAGACCAACTCATGACTGAAGGTGCCCAGAGATCCGGGCGTCGACTGGCGAGGTTTCTAACGATTGAAGACCAGGCGGTTCCTGCCCGTGTGTCACGCATTCTCTGGTTGGGAACCTTTTCATACCCAACGACAGGTGTGCATGCGACGTCCGCCTGCGGTGAACATCGGAGTTGTTCCAACGCTTCAGACTCTCAAATGATGCCGCCCTCGGGACCTGACATCGCATGCTGACGGGTTCTGCAGGATCGACTACCAGACTTGCAGCTTCAACGTCGTACCAGCGGTCGAACAGGAGCCTGGTTCCCTCCATTGCCGCGTGAACGGCGAACCATAGGTCACGCGGTCATGCCACGGGGGAGTGACAGATTAACGCTGTATCCTGCTCGTCAAACCTGTCAAAACGTGACTGCGTGGTTTGAGTCTTAGGCATCGCTGGAGGTACGGGCACGGGAAATCGCTGCGGGCGAATTCGCCCCGGGATCCGGGGTTTCGATGGATCGAGGCATGCACTCAGACTAGACTTGCCGATTATCGGAGTCGCTCGCACGGTGACGCACTCCGCCGAAAGCACTCGACGTTTCATGTACCGTCAGGTTGGGGGATATGGAATGCCAAAGAAACCATTGCCTTCCCATCAGCGACGCTGGCTTGTGAACGAACTGTGTGAGTGGGAGTCCGCCGGTTTGCTCCAGTCCGGACAGGCATCAGAGATTCTCGGGATGTATCAATCCGCGGAGACCGCCGCTGCAAACACCAGTGCCCGGATTGTCAATGCCCTGATGAGCACTGCCGCGATGCTGGTTCTCGCCGGCGTGCTGCTGCTGATTTCCTTCAATTGGCAGCAACTCACAACGACCACCAAACTGACGATCATCTTCGTCGCAATCCTCGCCACATACGTTGCGGCCTTTACCACACGCCGACGCGGACAACTGGAGGTTTCCAACACCCTGTTCTTTCTCGGTGCCGCCTTCTATGGCTGCGGCATCATGCTGATCTCGCAGATCTTTCACATGAGCGGTCACGCTCCAGATGCGGTCTGGTGGTGGGCCCTTGGCACTCTGCCGCTGGCTGTCGCGCTGGAGTCGCCACTTGTCCATGCTCTGCTGGCAGCGTTGCTCGCCATCTGGAGCGGTATGGAAATCCTTGGGACGGCGGACATTGCTGCCACGAGTCTGTTGCGAGTCCGCTTCGGCTCTGAATTTGCTGTGACTCTGCCACTGCTGGCGGCACCTG
>CAIQIE010000055.1 GCA_903871805.1 uncultured Planctomycetaceae bacterium
AGTAGCAGGGAAACAGCCCCAGCGAGCCTGCAGCAACAATCAAAAGCACACTATACAGCAACCACCCGGCCGGCAGTGCAGCGGCAACGACAGTCAACGATGTGCAAATGCCGCAGATCCCGAAAATCAGGATTCTTGCGCAATGCGGCCGAAACCCCCTTCTCGCCAGAAACAACGCCGCTGCACCCGCACAGAGACACCCAATGTCCGCTGCCACAAAGTACAGCGAATTGAAGTACAACGCCGCTGACTCACTGACTCCCCGACCCTCCTGAAGAAACTTCGGCAACCACGCCCGAATCAACTGCCATGTCATATTCAGAAAAATCACCACCGGAACCAGCGCATAAAAACGAGGATTTGTCAGGCATTCCAGCAACCAGTGACGTGATACAGCAAAGGACATGCCTTCCCCGACTGAACCCTCACGAATCAAAACAGAAGCAGGAGGAAGATCCCGCTCCCTTACAGAGATCAGCCACAGCAGACACCAGAAAACGCCACTGGACCCAATCAACACAAACGGAAAACGCCATGCCCCCAACTGCTGGCTCCCCGCCAGTAATCCGAGAACTACCAGCGGTGTCACAATTGCCCCAAGCGCACCACCACTCTGGAGAATACTGTTTCCCATCATCCGCTGACTGCCCGTTTGAATGATCTGAGTCGTTCGCAGGGCACATGGCCAGTGCCCTGCTTCAAAAAAGCCCAGCAGAACTCGACATGCCAGCAATGAACTGGCGTCCTGACAGTATCCCGTCAACACCCCGATAGCAGACCATGCCAGCAGTACCATCGGATACAATAACCGTACTGAAAACCGGTCCGCCAGGATTCCGAAGATCAGAGAACCGGCCGCAAACGCGATCCCAAACCCAAACTCCAGTTCACCATACTTCTCGTTGTTGATCTCCAGTTCCGTCGTGATGCGTTTTGAAAGCACCGACAATGCCTGCCGATCCATGTAATTCAGCATGGTCGCCAGAAGCAGCAAAATGCTGATCCACCATACCCATGCCCCCGATCGACCGCCCAGCGCCGCAGTAGTCGGATTAACATCATGGGCCCTTGCCGACTTACTCTTATCTTCATTCAGAATGCCCGCCACTCACAGCCTCCTGATTCGGGTGAACAACAGCGAAACCATCTCATGGGCAATCCCCACCAGACAGAGCTAAATCGCCAAATGCGGCCAGCAGCATAAACCTCCGGCCCGCCAGAGAAAACCTGAATCTCTTTCTTAACTTCCCCAAAAATAACCACAACTTCACCACAGAATGCCGTGAACACCGACTTCTTTCGTTTTGCCGAACCTGCCAACTACGAAAAAGAAACGGCCCGCCAGATTTCCAATCACATGAATTCCAGATCCTTTTGGCAATCTACCAAAGTCCCAACAGCCCGGAGTGGTAGGTTGAATCTGTCGGCTCCCGCTGCCCTCTGCGTTCGCGAGTGCTTCCCCACCCCTTGACGTCACATTCATCAGGAAATTCCGTGAGCAGAATCAAGCCGTTTCTGATTGGCACGACGATGGGTGCTGCGGCGATGTTTTTCTCGCTGCAGTACCACGTCGTCAAAACTTCGACTGGATTTCAGGTCGTCCCGCGATCACCACAGCAGAGCATTGGCCTTGCCTATGCAGACATTCGCAACTGGAGCCCGTCTCAATGGGCCGATCGGCCTGAACTGGCCCGGGCGTTGATGGCAAATGGATCAACAGACCTGATCGCAAACTCTGTCGTCGACTCACTCAAAGGGGACGTGCCCGAAAACGCCACGACTCTCGATGAACTGCAGCAATTTCTGAATTCTTCCCGCACGCAACCTGGCAAATCCGTCCGCGCCTCCGCTGGACCTGCAGATCAAGGTGGCCTTTCAGGTTTCAACAGCACACCAGACGATCACGAAGACCCCGGGAAACTTATTCCATTCCCGACAGACGCCGGATCCAGGACACTTCCCGACCCTTTTCAAAAGCCTGAGAAGCCGATACCGACGGGCAGCGGGAAATCTCGGTTTTCAGACGTCGATGTTCAGAACGGCCTGCAGAACGCAACTGAAAAATCTGGCAGGCAGCCCTCGTCAGATAAGTCACTGATCAAGCAGGCTGAGGAGGTCGAACGCAGGATCTTTGGTGATTCTGGTGACCCTCTGGAATCCTCCACATCAAAACGAAAGCCTGCAGTCGACACGAATCCAGCGCCTCTGTTCGAAGAAGTCACCACGGCCCTGGAAAATCAGGCACAACTTCTGCTCGACGAAATCCAAAACTCACAAGTCGCACGGACTGACGCAGAGACCAGTCAGAACGCGGAGCCTAACTTCGTTCGGGCAACGCAGGACGCCAATCTAAAGCACCCGCCGATAAAAGCGGATGCAACAGCCTCAGAGTCCAACAGGTTTGACCCATTCCTTGAATAACTCCACCGAATCACGCAACAGCAAACCCACCCTGTTCGCACGCGGCCCCTATGGCTTTATGCGTCGCTGACAGTCGTCTGCCGTGCGACCAGCACCCGCTGGTGACTTCCAGACTGCCTCCTTGTTGACGACCAGAGAACCCTCATGACGCAATCTGAGTCCATTGTCCGCCCTGGACGCTACCGCCATTACAAGAACCGCGACTATATCGTTATTGGCGTCGCAAAACACTCAGAAACTAACGAAGAACTGGTGGTCTACCGCACAGACTATGGTGATTTCTCCCTCTGGGTTCGCCCCAAATCGATGTTTACAGAACATGTGCTGATTGATGCCCAAATGGCCCCCCGATTTCGATACATTGGGGAAAAATAAAGCGGTGATTCCAGACGACCACCCGTCAGCGCTGATTCTCATGCTCCTGCGTTTTCCCGGCCACTCTGCCAGCCAACTACTCTTCGCGCAACACCTCAACCATCATCAGAACGGCCCGCCGTTGCGGCCACCGCGCTGCCTTCCTTGCATCACACGAAGATGCTGAGCAACCGCCGCCCACTTCCTGCGAACGTTCGGGCCAAAATCTCCCCACACCGCCTTAAACCGGCAGAAATACCCGTTGTACGGAGTAAAACGAGAAAAAGCTGTCTCTTCCGGATCGCTTCACAAGCTTAACTCAGCAAGCTGGGTGGAGTTTGCCGAATAACAGTTCCACCTGACCCGGGATCGGATTTCGTCGCGCGCAGCCGGCCGCCCAGGACACCGCCTATCCCACTGTTCAACCAGACTGCGGGAAAAACGACGGGGCCGACTGCCGCGGGCAATTCGCGACAATACCACAATCGAATACCCGGGACGCTTGCCAGGAAGGAGGCGATGATGAGCGAAGTCGAATTTCTGGAAATCCTGCAGTCCAGCATTAATGAACTGCTTCGCTGGGTGGGATTCGGCACCCTCACTGGATTGGCCGCAAAGGCAATCATGCCCGGGCGGGACCCCGGTGGCGCGATCTCAACAATGCTGATTGGTATTGGCGGCAGCGTAATCGGATGCGGCACTGCATTGTTTTTCTGGCGCGACGCTTCGATCGACCCAATTAGTGTTAAGGGCTTTTTTGCCGCCGTTTTTGGGGCCTTCACCCTGCTCTTCTTCTACAGGCTTCTTTCGGGGTCATTTTTTCGTGAGACTAGCGGCACCGAAGATCGTTGGATATCCAAGGTAAAAAAACGACTTCGTAAGCGTCAGGTGATTGAGGACTTGCTTCGGGACGCCGCCTGATCAGCGAGAGGCGAGCCAACAGGCGACCCGCAAACCGACTGAACTCGCGTTGGGCTGCGGCGCGGACAGCCAAATCCCGGGATCTCAACAGCAGGTGAGCCCCAAAACTGAACACATGAACACCCTATAATTGCAATTGCAACTCACGGGCAGCGTTTGGCTGCAGCGGCTGCTGGTGCGTCAAACAGCAACCTCAGGTCTGCGATTTCCCCTGAAACCAGCATTCTGCTGTTGAACCTTGAATTTACAAACGATATGCTAGCACGTTTCCCTTGAAACGCAGCAGGTCTCTGCGCGCCATCAATGGAAAACATAAACTCACGAAAATCAGATTTCCAGAGTTCAATCTGGAAAATTTTGTTGATGTGATTTTGGTGTATCGAAGCAGAACCGGCGTCATCCTTGGTGATGCAACTTCTGTTCGTGGTGGTAGATTCCCGCCGTCAGGATTAGCTGTTGATTTTCAGCAGTAGGGTTAGGTCGACCCTGGGGCGTCGGTCTCCTCGCGAAGGTTCATACAGAGTATCGTTGATTTTTCCTTTGGCTGATTAAGATCATCGCCGGTGATGACGTTGGCGGGATTTTCTCTGCGGATTCGCTGTTCGGACTGTCGACATTGTCGCATCGACCAGTGGATTAAGAGGATTTTCTGGCGTTATCTGGTGAATGAGTTTGTTATTTAATACGTTTGAGTTTGCAGTGACATTGTGTCTCTGGCTTTGCTTTCCAGGAGCCTAAACGGCCCCCGATAGTTACAGGTCTGTGTTTTTTTAGGGTTTTTCCAATGTCGGAAGATCTGCTTTTGAAGGTAGAACGTCGCGCGGCACCTGGATCGACGGCCACACGTCACATTCGTGCACAGGGCCGTGTTCCAGCAAATTTGTACGGTTTCGGAAAGCCTGGCGAATGCGTTTCCATCTGCGGTGAGGCTGTCGAGAAGCTTGTCGCGACGCGTTCATCGGTAGTGGACGTTGAGTTGGACGGCGCCGTTGACAAAGCAGTCGTCCAGGAACTGCAGTGGGACGTTTTCAGCACTCATGTTCTTCACGTGGACCTTCGCCGGGTCGACCCGAATGGCCGCACGACGGTGGACGTGGCTATTGAATTGCGTGGTGAGCCGGTCGGTCTGAAGGACGGTGGTCTTCTTCGTCAAGTTGTGAAAAAGGTCAGTATTAGCTGCCCTGACTTCCGCATTCCGAAATCGATCCTGGTCAGAATCGGAGCGATGCGAATTGGCGACGCAATCAAGGCGTCTGACCTCGCATTACCCGATTATGCACAGCTGGCGACACCAGCTGACACTTTGATTGCCGAACTCTACGATCCTCGCAAGACCGTCTGACGGATACTTAAGAGGGTCGCGGGGATGAAGGTTGTGGTGGGTCTTGGAAATCCGGGTTTACAGTACGCGGGGACTCGCCACAACGTAGGCTTCGATGTTGTCGATCACCTGGCAGAGCGTTTGAAGGCCGAAAGGCCACAGTCGAAGTACCAGTCGGAAATCCGAGAGGCTTACATTGGTGGTGGCAAGGTTGTACTTGTAAAGCCGATGACCTATATGAACAAAAGTGGGGATTCAACCCTGCAGATTGTCCGGTTCTTCCAACTGGAGGCGTCGGACGTTTTGGTGATCTGTGATGATATGAACTTGCCTCTGGGCAAGCTTCGCTGGCGGGCTTCGGGGTCTGCTGGCGGCCAGAAGGGATTGGCTGATATCCTCCAGAAGCTGGGAACTGACAAAGTTCCGCGGCTTAGAATGGGTGTCGGTAGACCTCCTGGGCAGATGGATCCTGCAAACTGGGTGTTGTCCCGGTTTCGGTCAGACGAGCGTGATTCTGTGGAGCACATGCGACTAATCGCAGCGGATTCTACAGAAATTTGTCTAACCGAGGGAATTACATCTGCGATGAATCGGTACAATAAGTCGGACGAGGACGCTTAATCGCGTTCTGATCCGAAAGATTTGAGTGGCATTTTGCTGGCCGATCTGGTGGTAATTCCGCTGTTCGGTTCGATGATTTTTCATTTCGGGAGCATCAGTTTCGTGTCTGTCGCAGCTCAAAAAGTCGTAACGCCTCATTATTACGAAGGCATGTTCCTGGTTGACAGTGGCAAGTTCGCGACGGACCAGGAAGGTGTCACCAATGACATCCTGACGGTCCTGAAGAAGGCCGGCGCCACTGTTGTTGCTCATCGTCCATGGCAGGACGGCAAACTGGCCTACGAAGTCGAAGGCATGAAGAAGGGGCTGCACTATCTTGTGCTCTTCACAATGCCGGGCACTGGCATGAAGACGCTGGTACGTCAGTGTCAGTTGAGCGAAACTATCGTTCGACACATGACCATCAAGCATTCCCAGAGCATTTTTGATGCGACTGTGGCTGCGTTGACGGGCGCGACACCTTCAGTCGTTGAAGAAACTGAAGCTCCTGAAGCAGACGTCGAAGACGTAGGCTGAGAGATTGGGTTCTATGAGCAGCACTGTTGCTGTCGGCCCGATGTAGTGGGCAGATCTACAATGCTACTGTGTGTCTGGGCGGCAGCGAATCGAGTCTGACCGGAGTCTCTGATGGCATCGTTCAACAAAGTTATTCTGCTTGGTAATCTCACCCGTGATCCCGAGGTGCGTTACACAACTGGCGGATCTGCCGTTTGCGACTTGACGCTGGCAATCAATCACAGCTACACAGATAAACGCTCCAACGAACGCAAAGAGGAAGTGTCGTTTATTGACGTCACGCTCTGGGGTCGTACAGCAGAGATTGCGGGCGAATATCTTGCCAAGGGGCGTCCAGTTCTGGTTGAAGGCCGACTTCACCAGGATAAGTGGGACGACAAAGAAACCGGCCAAAAGCGTTCAAAGTTGAAAGTCGTTGCGGACAGCATGCAGTTGCTTGGTGGCCGAGGCGAAGGTGGGCCGGCCGGATCCGCTCCGAATCGGCCGGGAGGGGCAGCAAGGCCTGCTGCTGCTGCCGGGAATGACAGCTTTGCCAACGCTGACTCAGGAAAATCTCCTGATCAAACGTTTTATGATGACATGCCCTCGGGTGGAGATGACGTTCCGTTTTAATCCGGCGTTTCCTGGCTGCAGATTCATGCCTGGGTTGCAGGAACTGACAAAGAAACTCAACGTAAACTGATAGCATAAAGAGTACTGTTTTCCGGGGCGTGAATCACTTCCCGTTTAGAGCATAAAGGATCTGTTTCAAATGGCTGGCACTACAACTCCAACTGGTTCAAGAAATGTGGAAGTCCTGCTGGTTCACGACGTCGACAAACTCGGCCAGCGTGGCGAGATCGTCCGCGTGAAGCCCGGTTACGCTCGCAACTACCTGTTGCCACAGGGCAAAGCCACGCTTGCTACCGAGCATAACAAGCGAATGGTCGAGAAGCATCGCGAGAAGCTTGCTGCCATCGAGGCGTCTCGAATCAAGACGCTGCAGCGAATCGCCGAAGCAGTCAGTAAATACAGTGCGACTATTGAAGCCCACGCAACCGCAGACAATCACCTGTATGGTTCGGTCGTCGCTCGCGACATCAGCGAAGCACTCAAGGCTGCAGGCCATCCAGTGGAAGCCGATCACGTCCGGCTTGACGGTCCAATTAAAGAGCTGGGCATGTACACCGTGAAACTGAAGTTCCACGACAAGGTGCAGAGCGAAGTCAAGGTCTGGGTTGTGCCTTCTGCAACCAGCGGCTGATCGCTGCTCCTTAAACTACCGCGAAAACTTCGCTAAATCCTCAGGCATTCGCTTGCCTGAGGATTTTTTTCGCGAATACCCCAAGCGTAGTCTGACGCATTCCATACTCGACGCAAGCTGCGTTCAATGATGCCTGTGCATTCGACGCTCGTGATGCCACAACCAGCGTTTCGTTCCGATCAGCTCCACGGGCTTGTTACGGTCACTGATTTTCTGACAGACCGGCAGCAACCAGCTGTAGTATCTTCCAGAACTTCCACCGGAGTATGGTCTCGCCGCTGTGACAGATTTGTGTTCAGCAAGTGTAAAAGAAAGAGAGCCCCATGGCTGACGACAGGCTTCGATTGCCCCCACAGAACCTCGACGCCGAGCGCGGCGTGCTTGGCAGTATTCTGCTGATGAATGAGGCGATCGATGAGGTCGGAGAAACGCTGAAAGCAGATCATTTCTACGGCGATGCGCATCAGAAAATCTATGCGGCAATTCAGAAGCTCTACGAATCCGGCGTGCGGGGTATCGATGCCATCACGCTGGCCGAAGAATTGATTCGACGCGGGGAACTTGAAGCCATTGGTGGTCCAGCGTACCTCGCAGAAATCCTTGAATCAGTTCCGCACGCCGCCCACGTGCGCTACTACGCATCCATCGTACGAGACAAATGGATGCAGCGCAGCCTGATTTATGCGTGCACAGACATCCTCGCGGAGTGCTATGCGGCCACGGATGAAGTGGAATCGTTGCTGCAGATCGCAGAGCGACGAATCTTCAGTATTGTCGAGGAACAGGGGGGCACCGCCAGTATTGCTATCGGCGACATTCTGATGGACGCCTTCAATCGCATTGACGAGCGATTGCAGAAGGCCGGTGACGTGACCGGTATTACCACCGGCTTCAGAGACCTTGACGAGCATACAACTGGTTTTCAGGCGACAGAACTGATCATCCTCGCGGCCCGTCCCAGTATGGGAAAAACGGCGCTGGTCTGTAACATCGCAGAAGCCGTGGCGAGGAAGTCCACGAAAGGCGTTTTGCTCTTCAGCCTTGAACAGTCGAATCTGGAGCTTGCTGAACGATTTCTGGCGATCACAGCAAGAATCAACGGGCACGACCTTCGAGCGGGCAATTTGTCGGAAGAACAGCACACCCTGCTGGTCAAAGCCTCCGATGACCTTGCACGTCTGCCGCTGTTCATCGACGACAAGCCTGGCCGTACAATGACTCAGGTAGCCGCCCTGGCTCGTCGCCTGCATCGTCGCTCACCGCTCGGTATCATCATCATCGACTATCTCCAGCTGATTGAACCAGAGGATAAGAATGCACCACGCGAACAGCAGATTGCCGGAATTTCGCGACGCCTGAAGTTTCTGGCCAAAGAACTTCGGGTGCCCGTGGTAGCACTGGCTCAGTTGAACCGAGGGGTGGAACTGCGAGAGGACAAGCGACCTCGCCTTGCAGACCTTCGTGAAAGCGGTGCCATCGAGCAGGACGCCGACATGGTCATGTTTCTGCACCGTCCGGACGCCTATGATCCCGAAGATCGTCCCGGCGAAGCAGAGATTGTCATCGCCAAGCACCGTAGCGGCCCGACGGGCATCATCCGCCTGACATGGCGTAAGGAATTCATGCGCTTTGAAAACTACAGTCCGATGAGCGATTCCGACTTCAATCTCTAGTCGCATCAAAAGTCAGCCCTTCCCGATACTCTTAAAGAAAATCCAGCCCCCAAAGGTGCCATGCACCTTGACGGAGGATGTGAGTCTTTTTATTGTTATGCGTAGTGTCTTCTAAACACGGTTTTGCGGAGCGACAGGTATGCCACGGGTCAATCGGCGAGAGATCGTTGCGGACGGGGAAATTCAGGTGTTCCATGTCGTCAATCGCTGTGTCCGCAGGACTCATTTGTGCGGAAAGGATCGGCAGTCCAGAAAGGATTACTCGCATCGCAGGGAATGGATCCGCCAGCGGTTGGAGTTTCTGGCAGGCATCTTTGCCGTGGATATTCTTGGTATTGCCGTGATGAGCAATCACGTGCACGTGGTGGTCAGGACCCGGCCGGATGTGGTCACACCATGGTCCGATGACGATGTGGCCCGACGGTGGTGGAATTTGTTTCCAAAGCGAAAAAACAAAGACAAATCACCGGCGGAACCGACCGAGGAGGACTTGGCAAAGATCAACAACAGCCCCAACGGGATGAAGGAAAAGCGTCGGCGGTTGTCGAATTTGTCCTGGTTTATGAAGTGTCTGTGTGAACCGATTGCGAAGGAAGCGAATCGGGAAGACAAAGTGCG
>CAIQIE010000056.1 GCA_903871805.1 uncultured Planctomycetaceae bacterium
AAAATTAAACGTTGTGCCAACCGTGGGAACATAATTGTTGACGAGCCGCACATCCAGAAACCCGTTCAGGAAAACGGGACCGCTGCCTGTCACGTTGATCTGATCGTAGCCATCGACGTCGTTTCCACCGGCCGGATTGCCCGCTGTCGGGCCGCCGATTTCAATCTCCAAAGTGTCTTCAGCGGACAGGCTCAGTGAGCCGTAGTTCAGCACCTCCGTCAGGTCGCTGGTTAGCATCAGCCGCTGTTCGAGCGCCTGAACGCGATCTCGTGACGTGCGCCTGCGCGAAATTCGCTGGCGGCTCTGTTGACGAGGGCCAACGGAACGTGGCTTCAGCAGAGCGATTAAACGGCGCAACAAACTGCCATTCGGCTTAACAGGATCGTTCATTGTGTTACTGGGGGCGTTATGTTGCCGGTGCTGGCTTCAGGTCCGTTGAAGTTCGCGTGCAAAGATCGTTTGGATGAGCGCAATCGCGTCTTGCGGAAGTGCAGTACAAAATATGCGAGTGCAGGGAGCACTGATCGTTAATTGAGAGCGTACCGAGATGGTATTTGAGCGACTCTGCCTGACTGAACAATCGCGTGAAATGAACACAGACGGAAAACATCGTGGGACAGGAACTGGATTACGGCACCGGCAATGTCTGCGAACCGCGACATGCTGCCGCAGCCGACAAATGGCCCGGTTTCGATGGGCGTGAAACAGAACGGGACTTGCGATCGGCAAGCATCACCGTTGTCGGGTACCATCGACCGCGGTAGACCCGCAGTGAACTGTCACCGGTCAGGAAAACGAGCGATGTGCGATCCGCACCTGGAATTTTTTTCAGACAGCGCATTCAGAACCACCGCAACACTGTGCTGCAGACATCTGCGTTTGCAGCGTGTCGATTTGTAGAGATTGCGCAGAGCCGCGGAACACAGGCAGAAAACCACGGGCTTGATACCGCTTCAACCGTAACAAGTGAGGCACATTCATCATCTTAAACACTCCGTTACAATTTCATCACAGACTGCTTCGTTACGAACAGACATCGACAAAAGCATGCTGCCTGACAACGCCCCAACTTGATCTGCGGGGAGAGACCAGGCCGGATTTGGCCCTGAGTCAACCCAAAAATCAAAATTATTGGACATTCAAGCATGGCGAGAACCAGCCAAATCGGTTGTTTTAATTGGGCAACATAGGTTGACGTGGAAAAGGAAAATTAAAACAGAAGTTGGGTCGAAAAATTGGCAGAAAGTACGAAAGGACATATTTTTAATACGAAACGACATGCTAGTGGCGTAGACGTTCCCCAATATTGGAAAATGCGACTGAGAAATGAGTGTTTACACGTCACCTAATGCGAATACTGAAATCATACCTAGTAAAATCAGTTTCACCTGGGTATGGGCTTTAACCCACGTGCCGAATCTACCGCTTTGATTTCTCCAGCGGCATTTTCTGTGCTCACTTTGACGACTTTCCGTGAGTGACAGTCCCTTGATACATGAGAACAAGAGAACACCATGCCGACTCGACCCGCGGCTTTTACCAATCGCCCGGCTGTTCGAAAGAGTGATTGTGGGACAGTTCGCTAGCAACCCTGTCGTGTTTGGTTTTGCCGGGGTCAGTTGGCGCAGCTGTACGGCAAGTCTTCTGTTATCTGATTCATTGCGATTTTGTGGTTCTCAGGCATTCAACTCGGTCGCGCAAGTACCTTCCGGTGGCTGGCACCTGCGCCGCAGCTTTCGGACTGGCCATCGTGATATTCTCGCTTGCGCTTCGGGCTAGTATTCAGGGGCGTGGTTCTGGGAATATCGAATATAGTTCGAGGTGCATGGCACCCAGTGTTTTCCACTCCGTGTTAAAAATGCGATTGTGTTTTTGACCACGAAAAACACAGATCTCCCGGATAAAATCCCAGGCAGAGCTTCACCCTGTAGCCTGAATATCCGCCCCAGCATTGCGCTGCCGTGCTTAACGTCCCCGTGGGCATCAGAAGCACTATGTCTGATGTGAAATGCCAGACTCCGCTCTTGTTCCGTCCGGCGGTGAAATTTCATGTTTCATCGCGTGGATTCAGACAGCATGAACATAAAACTGAACATGTTCATGAACTTAAACATTGTGTTGTAAAGAAAATCGTACACATTGCTGACTGAGTTTTTCGGAAAGGATGCCGGATCACTCGCAGAAACGCTGCAAAGGCGTTCAATGCCTCATGTGGTTCGCAACGGAGTGAGAGCACGTTGCCCAAACCGTTGAATGCTTCGGCAGGATCCCCATGGCTGGGCGGCGAGTCTGATGGCTGCCCGATACGTCTCCTCGGCTGACGCGAGCGTATCGATGGCCGCGCAGGCATTAACCAACTGAATGCAGAGATGGGATTCCATCTCTGTCGCAGTTCCCTTCGGCATGATCTGTCGAGCTTTTTCGAGAAGTGATTGGCGTCACTGATGCCGCAGGCGGCAACAGCGGCAATGCCCGCCTGCCCCTTTTGGATCGCACCCTCCTCGAACTGGGTAAAATCGCCTTCCAGCCATCGATCAACATAGCGTCGGGCTCCAGAGTCTTGATACTTGCCGCACCATCCGGGGATGCAGCTAAGAAAGTATCGGAATTCAGTCCTCGGACAGGTTGCGCTGCTCCCTGTTGCACCAATGCTTGCTTCGTCGCCGATGCGTACTTGTGTTTATTGTCTATTTGACCCGCACTTCACAAGGCAAGCTGATCGCGGTGTTCCCTCAGAACTCGCCACCGACCTCGCCTCCCTGGATCGTTGACAGGGCTCTATAGGCACTACGATCAATAATGTTACTGAGGGGGCGCACCGAACCGTCACAGAACAGGAACTGAACGACACCGGTATGCATACTTCTGGCGTTGCTCACCCAATGTGGTCCGCCTTCCCAACTCGCTCGACAGTCCTGGAACGCGTTTCCAGAGAGCATGTATCGCGAGTCCGTCACGGGGGATTTATTCGGCGGTTCGACTGTACTGATCCAGCCTCCGCTGTAGCGAAATCCAGCGACGTAAAGAAACTCAATACTAAAGCCTCCCACCAGCCAGCTGTGGGTTGCTTTCGTGCCGTTGGGATCAGGGGTCGTGCAACCAATGCCATTGCAAAGCGGCAGTCCACTCGCGGCTTCGCCAATGGCAAAGGTGTTGCTGCTGCCGTCGGTAATGTCTGCCAATCGTGTTTTGGAATGAAATGCAAAGACCCCGGATTGTGGTGTTGTGGGAGGCGCACCAAAACCTGGGCTAAAACACATAGAATCTCGAAACCCCACGCTGAAACCATACGACGCATTCGCAAACGTGCCGCCGACAGGCAAATTCATTGTGGTTAGCAGGGGGTAAGTTGTGGGATTCGTCGCTGAGTCGGATGGGCAGACGAAGACCGGAACCTGCCTTTGCGCGATAACAGGCGTCAGCGAATGCCATGGGGCGCTCAGATTAATGCTGGCTCCAAGACTGCCTTGCTCCAAATAGGGCAACAATGAGTAGAACGCTGTCCCCAGGGCAGCGGATGGTGACCCTGCAATGAATCGAAAACCTGGGGGAAAGGTGTTGAACGTATCGTGGTAATTGTGCATCGCAATCCCCAGTTGTTTGAGATTGTTCCTGCATTGAAGACGTCGGGCGGCCTCGCGCGCGTTCTGAGTGGCCGGAAGCAGCAACGCGAGCAGGATCGCAATGATCGCAATGACTACCATCAGTTCGATCAGTGTAAATCCGAATCGTTTTCGCGAATCACCTGCATGAGGACTGATCATAAACCACCTCGTTCGCGCGGGCACTTCAGCCACAACATGTGACAAAACGAATGACTTACCGTCCGCTGACAATTTCAAATTCCACCCTGGGGACGTCAAAACTTTGAGTTGGCGATCTGTTGGTTCAGCGACATTTTCGACTTTGCCCCGGGGGCTAGTGCTTTGTCAAATCTTAGTCTTTGGGTTACGTCATTCCCGCGCAGGCGGGAAACCAGTGCCGCGATCTGGATTCCCGCCTGCGCGGGAATGACGGTGAACCCCAATTTCAAGTCGGTGAACTCCAATTTCAGGCTTTGACAACGCACTAGTCACCCTGATACCTCCCGTTTTTATTGACCTGTCACCAAGCTGAGAGTCCAAATCTGTTTTGGCGGAGCGTGGCGGCTGTGTTGGCCATTTCCTGGCGAGCCTACCCCTGAAAGAGCGATGATGCCTGTGTATTCCCTGCCACTTCAAGCGGTACCATGGAGGCTCTCTAAAGAGAAGTCGACGGTGCACCAAGCCCCGTTTTACTGTTCTTCAGATCACTTTGCCGCCAAATTATGTTCTGAAATCCCCATTTTCAGGACGAAGCCGCTGCGAGGCAGAAATACCGCGCAAAACGGATCGACGCGTGCCAGGACGGTTAAATTCAGGATATTTATCGCACTTTCCTGTCGATTAAAACGACGATCGAATTGTCCTTCAAGGGCCGATTCGAGCTTTGTCGGGAATTTGTGTGAGTGAAGCTGATCGAGACGGAAATCCCGGAATCGTCGTCGAAGGGCAATAACGACAAAAGCTTTTTCAGCGCGGAATTCAGCGGGCCCTCCGGTGCCACGCACCTCGTGGGCGTCCAACGCTGCACCGTTCGTTCCGCCGCTCTGACCGGTTGTTTGGTGGCCAACCGTCCTGGATTTGCCGTCTTCAGGCCGCGATAACAAGATTTGACATGCGGCTTGTGAGGCGTTTTGGGGCGTCGTGTGACCATAATGTGAAGGAACATTTGCAGAAAGAGACTTCAGAGCATTTAAGCACCAGTGCCACATTGAAGACAGTCAAAGACGTTCTTTGGAAAGATCTGCAGAGAACGCAATGCCCTTTTTCTGATGGAGTTTGTCCATTATGGCCAGGATTGAAGTGTGGAAGATTTCGCCAGATGTCATTGGCCAATTCAGTGCACGCTCTGGCGGCTTAGCGTGAGCAGGAATCCCTGAATTCGCAGATGCTGTTGTCAGAAATGGACGGGAATTCGGCGGTCCTGTCGTTGAGAGCCCTGCCATGGTCAGGTCTCCTGTCAGCCTGTTGAAAACTCCGGATGGTTGTGCCAGCGCCAGGAGCGTCATTCCCGCCCAGGCGAGACTCCAGTGATTTTTGGCAACACCGACCAATGATCCCGACCTGAACGGGGATCCATATCGATTTTCTACAGGCTGCTTTAGTTGCCCGGCCTATGCATCGGCGTTTTCTGCGCATCAGGTTCGCCGTAGGAGTTTTCCAGGGCGTTCATGAGTTCTGGACGTTCAATTCGACGATCGTAAAGCTGACAGAACGACGAAAATGCCATTGTCTAAAGCCACACGAAATCTCTATCGCGGGGGCCATGTGGATTTGTTTCAGGACATCAGGCAATGCGTTTTTATTTAGAGACTCGAGCGGCCAATTCCGGAGAAGTTTTGGAACCTCGTGAGCTAACCCCGGGAGTGCCGTTAATAATCGGCCGAGCTGACACCAGCGATATTGTGGTCGGTTCGGACATCCAGATTTCGCGGAACCATGCCCGGATTGTGATTGACAAAAACAGCGATCAACTCAGGGTGGAGTGCCTTGAGCAGGCTCGAAATCCCCTGATTCTGAATGGTCGCCATCGCAGTTTGTGTCTAAAGCCAGGCAACTCTTTTCAAATCGGCGGGACGTACTTTCATTTTACGGCAGATGGATCTGATGCCGCTGGGAAGACATCCCTGTTTCTGCGGGATGACGCCGCTGAAGAGCCCCGCACGGCAGCAGGATTTGCTCCGATTGAGGCGACTTTTACATCGCTAGAGCTGAACGAGGTCCGATTCAGTGACTCCGCGAAGCAGATTGAACTTCTGGCAAAGCTTCCGGAGCGGATTGCCGCGACGATGTCTGAGCAGGATTTGGCGAGAAATCTGCTGGATCTTTACCTTGAAGGCATCCCGGAGGCAGCTGCCGTTTGCGTATTGAAGTTTAATTCGCACCACGTGGGTGCCGGAGGTGGAGAACTGGAGCCAGATTGGATTGAAAAGCGAAGCCGGGTGGCCGGCGAAGCGCCTTTTGTCCCAAGCCGCCGGTTTGTGCGCCGAGCCCTTGAGGCAAGGACCACTGTTGTGCATTACTTCGTGGATTCCAGTGATCAGAGTCAGTTTACGTTTGTTGGCGGATTTCGCTGGGCGTTTTGTGCACCAATTCCGGGTGACGCATGTCGTGGCTGGGCCACAGTCGTCACCGGTGAGGGCTCACGTTATGGCATCGCACTGGCAAGAAACGCGGCTCTGATGGGAGATCTCCGATTTGCAGAGTTGTTAAATTCGTTTATCGGCTCATTTCTCAGCAACCGTCAATTGCAGATGCAGCAATCAAAACTGCAATCATTTTTTTCCCGGAAGGTGATCCAGCAGCTAAAGCTCAATCAATCAGATGCCATCGAACCACGCGAAGCTGAAGTCACGGTCTTAGTTGGGGATCTGCGGGGTTTTTCGTTGCAGGCCGAGCAGCTGCAGCATGATTTACCGACGCTTCTGAACAGGGCCAGAAGTGCACTGAACTTGATGACCGGGCTGGTTGTAAAGCACAATGGAACGGTGGCTGATTTTCGAGGAGATGAAATTCTGGGCTTCTGGGGCTGGCCTTGCCGGGAAGAATCCGGTCCGATCCCGGCGTGTCGCGCGGCTCTGGCGATGATCGACTCCTTTGATGCCGCCAATTCCTCGCACGATCAGTTGCTGGCGGGATCAAAAGCCGGATTTGGCATCGCTCATGGCCATGCGATGGCGGGCGAGATTGGCAACGATCACCTCGCAAAGATCGGTGTTTTTGGCCCAGTTGTGAATCTGGGAGCACGCCTTCAGGGCATGACGAAAATGTTTGGAATTTATCTCTGTGTCGATGAATCCACCGTTGCTGCACTGAAGCAGGACGCGGTCTCCGGACCATGGTTGTTTCGTCTGCTGGGACGTGTCCAACCCCACGGGATGTCCATTCCGGTTCGTGTTTACGAACTTCGTAAACACGAACCGACCATGGAGGCGTTTTTCAATGATTTTACTGCGATGGCCTTGAGATTCATGCAGGGCCAGTGGTCCCTTGTTCGCTCTGCGCTGGAGCAGTTTCCGGAGGATGATGGCCCTGCAGCATTCTACCGCGGCCTGATGCTGAAATACCCTCAAACTCCTCCTTCGGGCTGGAATGGAGTTATCAGGCTGGACAGTAAATGAGCGGGGGGCTCAGTCGGCTTTGTCATGCCGGTTCTGTTCCTCAGGGATCAGGGAACATGCCTGTCATTCGAGGTGCGTAAAGTTGGAGGGGGCGACTGATGTGGAATTCCCTGGCAACAGCGTCGTTAAAACTGGAGGCCAGCGCAACAAATCACGCTGCCGTAGTTAACGCCGACGGCAGCCAATTTGCAGCAACGACGTTCATGACACAGGGACGCCAGTTCTGGACCCGCATCTGCCCGTAATCGCATGACGCTTTCCGGGCTAACTGCTGTGTACGGCTCCGTCTCTGTTGATCGGAATAAATTTTAAGGCTGCTTAACCTCCGTAAAATTGTGGAAGCCTCAGGATTCGTGTAGCTCTGAAACCGAGTTGATCCATTTAGGTAGATTCGGAGACTGGGTCATTTTGCCATGAAAGGTCCTGCTCCCAGGGGATCGGCTGGCGATAAAAATTGGGTTTGAATTCAATCGGCTGCCACTTGTTTCCCTGCAGGTATGCATTGGTTGTCGAAGCCGAAATGGGGGGCACGATCCAATGCCATTTGGCGTGGACAGGGCGTCCGGCTTTCTTCTCGTTCTCTTCGAACTCTTCAAAAGTCCTGGTGGAATAGTGATGATCCACAAGCTTCACTTTATGCGTTTCAAACGAAAACAGCACGGCGACGTTCAGTTCGACAAGTGCTCTGTCCTTCCAGAGCGAGCGGTCATTCTGCGTGTCGAGGCCCATCTTTCGGGCGATGACCGGAAGCATGTTGTACCGACCGGTGTCGCTCAGATTTCTCGCACCAATCTCCGTCCCCTGGTACCACCCGTTAAAAGGAATCGCCGGATAAACGATGCCTCCGGCGTCCATTTTCATCTCAGAGACTGCCGGCAATGCATACCACTTCAGTCCCAGTTCCGCAAACCAGGCAAAGTCTGGATGCTGCAGAGGTACTTCCAGTATCAGTTCGGAAGGAATTTCGCGGAAGACCGGTCGTCGGCCAGCGATCTGAACAATCACCGGTAACAGATCAAACCGTGTCCGGGTCGCCGGCGGCTTCCAGCCAAGCGTTAAGGCCACGCGTGTCAGATCGACATTGGCTGGGTCACCCAGAATCGTTCCATCGGAATTTGTGTAGCCCGCGTAACGAAAAAGTTGCGGGCTCCAGACTCGTGCCTGCAGTTTCTTCTCCGGCGGAAATACGGTCATGACGGCCTGAATTTCTCCCTTGTTCGTGGCCATTTCAATGTGTTCGAAGATGGCGTCAAACATCTCGTCCTCCGTGGTGACATGTCGGAAGTCCCGCACCTTCAGTCCCTGCCAGTGCAGGCGACCGACACATCGAATACTGTTTCGCCACGAAAGTCTGGCCGCAAAGGAAAGCTCCTCCAGGGTGTGTGTGTACGTTCCGACCTGCTGAAATTCCTGTTGCACTTCCCGCCAGCGATCCGGGAATCTGTCGGTCTTCCCTGTTTCCTCAAAAAACTGACTCAGATACTGCTCGGCTTCCTGTTCCGACGTCAGTGCAGCGGGACGAGCGTTAACCCCTGGACGACCAGAACCAGCGTCTTCCGCCCCTGCTCCGGCAAAACGCTGCGCCTTTTTGGTGACGGCCGGAGTGAAGATTTCCATTCGGATTTGCTGTTCTGCGACGCCTGCCTGTCGCAAATAGCCGCTGACTGTCTGCAGATAGGCTTCACCCGCACACAGGAACCAGGTGGCCTCAGGATGCATCGCCACAAGATCACTCACCTCACTCTGCGTGATGCGACCTTCAGTGCGTGTAAAACGAACGCGCCAGGAAAACAGCGAGTCTCCCGCAGCAACCCGAGCGAATTCCTCGGTTGCAATCTGCTCACGGGGCGAGGAGACGGAATAGTCCAGGTGCAGGCGGTAGTCGCGTGTTTTTCCTTCCAGAGAGCGGCACATGGAAATTGCGGGAGTGATTCCAATTCCTCCCATCAGACAGACCACATCGTTTTGCTGATCGTCCGGCAGAAAGAAATTTCCGGAAGGCCTGGAAATTCGGAACAGTTCGCTGGGAGAATGTTTCTCAAACAACCAGCGAGAAAACAGTCCTCGCGGTTCGCGCTTGACTGTGATTTCATACCACGACTGGTTGCTGCTGGCAGAAGAAAGTGTGTAGCTGCGCTGAACCCAGCGATTGGCGATTTTTCCCTGGACCACGATATGCTGACCTGGCAGGAATGGCAGACATTCCCCGTGTCGAGGCTGAAAGCGAAACGCGTGAATATCCGGCGTGAGAGGAATGACGGAGATCAGACTTGCGGGAGTCCAGTCAGACCTTCCAAGCATCTCGTTCACTGCGGGAATACAACCACCGCAAACTGTCGTCGCCCCCGTTTTTTCGGCAATACCATCGACTGTCAGACAGCCCTCTGTGATCACTGTTCGCAGGGCACCTCGGGTCACAGACATGCATGCACAGATTGTGTCGGTGTCTTCTGTGAGGGATGTTGTCTGTTGCTGTTCCAGTTCGCCGGTTTCACGAAACAGTTCCAGTTGCCAGAGCCGAATGTCGGCACCATCCAGCAATTTACGGAAGGCAATCCCCAGGCTACCCCAGTCTCCTTCAGAATAGAGTCTGCAAATCCGCCCGGCCGCTGCTGTGATTTCTCGACGGACAGGACCGTCTGATGACTGATATTCAAAATGCTGAGCGTTCTCGGGGAGATCGCCGCTGACCACGGCACAGAAAGTCTGAGCCCCCTGTATCCGAGTGGCAATAATTCGACGGCGATCATCCAGCAGGAATGTTGTTGTCAGGCATGGCTCACCGTTCAGATGACCACTGTGTCGAACAACGACGCCGTTGTGGCCACTGTGATAGCAATGGGCAAGCATTTGCATCATCGACTGCAGTGCCGGATTTCGCGCACTGGCCTTTAAGAAATAGTCCCCGTTGAAGCTGAGGACTTCTGAGCGTGCCAATGAGGTGACCGTTGCACTTCTGGGTTCCTGCTGCATAACGGCCAATTCACCAAACAGATTCCCAGGGACAAGAAGAATCTGAGTTTTTTCGTCCTTGCCATTTCGAGTGACATGCAGCGACCCCGACAGCAGCAGGTAGACGCGATCACCAGGATCCCCTTCGGCAAAAATTTCCTGTCCCGCGTCATAGGTCTCGACACGGGAATCGAGGTCACAATCTCCGGGATTGATGAACTGGTAAACCGCCTCCTGCAATCTGTTGCGCCGATTTCGCTGAAATTCGGTTCCGCGGCGTTCAATCTGCTGCCGCAAATCGTTGTCGGAATTCAGACAATCCACCAGCTGAGCATAGGTAATCTCAAAAGCCTGCAGTGTGCCGATGCTGCGAACGCTGGCCGTTCGAGCTTTGGGCCCGTCCCGAAGAAATGCCTGTTCACCAAAGACCTCCCCGGCCTCCAGTCTGGCAAGCACCAGCTCCTCTTCATTCAGGCCCTGAACGAAGACCTGCCCAGAGCCCTCGATAATCAGGAACAACGAGTTGCCAGCATCGCCTTCCTGCAGAATTAATTCAGCATCCGAAAACAACCGGATGTGACCTCGATCAGCAATTCGTTCGATCTCGTCGGCAGCAAACGACTGAAAAAAAGTGGTTAATCCGAGTAACTGCTTCAGATTGAAAACGGTCTGCATTCCAGTTCCTTTGATGTTTCAGTCCGAGAACCTCATGATGTCCACGCAGAAAAGCCGGGCTGTGTGTGACGACATCCCAGCGCCCACATGCAGATCTTCCAACCTGCTCAGCAATCGCGGCGGCATCAGACGGATTTTCCAGAATCAGAAACACCACGGTTAAGCCCGTGGCGGAGCAATCAAAAACACTTTTCCATACTGTTTTGTTCAACACTTCAGCACGGTCTGATGGTGCCGTCGTTTTTATTGCCCAAAACTGCGTCCGCGTTGCCATTGCGGCAAACCATGGCAGGCTGCTGAAAACCACACTGCCACCAATCTCAAGACTTTTGGGGTGGCAAAGAGGACTCGGCTGGTCCGCCGCTCTTTGGCCTGCCATTCTTTCAAAACGATGTCACAGAGTAACAGTTACCGGCCGAAAACTGCGGTCGGCGCTTGAAAGCTTCAGCCGTGACACCACACTGAGGACCGGCCACTCACTTTACTTCTGTTCGATGCGGTACAGGGCTGTTGCTGTTCTTACAAACATGGATTTCCCGGCAACGGCAGGGGATGCCATGATTGCAGAATCCAGAGGATTTTTCGCCAGCACTTCAAATGTGTCCCCCGCTTTCAGCACGGTGCAAACCCCGTCCTGGTTAAAAAAGTAAATGCGTCCTTCGGCCGCCAGCGGTGACGCGGAGTAGTCACCAGGCAGTCGACTGAACCATTTCTCGTCGCCGTTTTCCGCATTCAGGCAGCGGACGATTCCCGCGTCGCTAACGAAGTAAATGTTCTCCCCCAGCAGAATCATGGAGGGCTTTTGCGGAATCTGCTTGTCTGACATCCAGGCAATATGCGTACCCGTGACGTCGCCCTCTCCGGTCATCTTTACGGCCAGCAATCGGGACTGCATATAACTGGTGGCGACGTACACGGTGTCGCCACGAACGACCGGACGCGGGACAGTCGAGAATCCGAGCTTTCCGTAGCTGGCCTTCCAGATTTCCTTGCCATCGCGTGCGTCATATCCATAAACCCAGTTTGCCGCCTGGGAGATCACCAGTGGACGATCCTCCAGTTCCACAAGCAGAGGCGTTCCGTACGCTTTCTGCAGCTCTGGCGTTGGATCCATCTGGCCGGAACGTTTGGTCTGCCATGCAACTTCTCCGGTTGCACATTTCAGTGCCGCAATCGACTGCGTGTCGGTCCCATCCAGATGCACGATGACGAAATCCTGCCAGACGATAGGCGAACTGCCAGGTCCATTCTGGTGCTCCAGTTTCAGGGAATCATTCTTCCACAAAAGTTCCCCGGTCTCCCGATTCACTGCAACCGTGCCGTAGGTTCCAAAATGAAAAAAGACGCGGTTGCCGGAAATCACGGGAGTTGGTGACGCATAGCTGTTCAAAGCGTGCTTTGGCTCTGGCTTTTCGACTGTGAGCAGGGTGATGTTGTGAAGCACTTCGCCACTCGTCCGGCTGATACAGACGGCCTGCAGCCGCAGTGTTCCCGCGAGCAGAAGGCCCTGCGAATTTTTTACGGCAGACAGGCGTTCCTGCATCTCTGCTTCTGACAGCTGCTCAGCGATGGCTGTGGTTAACCAGATCTGATCTCCCGAGATGACCGGAGAGGAATGCCCCTCGCCCGGAATGGCAGCTTTCCAGACGATGTTTTCCGTTTCAGTCCACGTCATCGGCAGACCAATGGCCTGAGAGACTCCCTGGCCGTCCGGTCCGCGAAACTGTGTCCATTCGTCATCAGCGACGGCAACGGCAGTCATGATGCAAATCAACAGCGGGGATAAACGACGAGTAACTCTGTTAAGAATCGGGTGCATTTCGTCTGTTTTCAGATTTCAGAAAAGAAGGAATCCGCATGCGTGCCGCGGATTTTTGTGGACTCGCGCCGTGATTGTCCTGCAATTGTCGAACAATGTAAAGTTTTCCATCCATGTTGCGAAGCAGCGCTGGTCAAAGCTTTCGCTGGAATTGTTCCTGAGGCGAGACGACCGTACGTGGTGCAGCTGTCCGCGCGTGGCACAAATACGGCCGCTGGCCGCTGACTTTACAGTCGGGAATTGTCAATTCATTCCTGCATCGGCAGTTGCAGTGTCCTGCGTTCGCCCGCCCGAATAATCTCCACGGCAATTTGATCCCCGGGTGATTTTTCGGACGCCCCATAACGCAGCACATCCGAATCGGTCAGCAGATCGTTTCGACCATCGAACGATACAAGGACATCTCCAGTCTGAAATCCAGCATTCTTCGCTGCAGCATGCGGGCCATATTGCCCGACGTGCCGGACTTGAAGTGCCATGCCATCAAGGGGAATTCCACCTTGTCCGCGATCCGCTGGATTGATGGGTTCAAGCTTCAGTCCACCCGTCACCATCCGCCGCAGTCCCCACGCACTGGTACGCCATGAGATATCATCCAGTGTTCTCCAGCCGGCAGGCAACTGCAGTGTCACCGCGTGCAGGGCTTCGCCTCGGCGCAGGTTGAACAGAATACTGTCACCGTCCGGGGACAGATTATGCAGCACCCACTGCACATCCGCGATAGAAAGCATGGGCTGGCCATTCAGATGCGTGATCCTGTCCCCAGCGTGGAGGCCTGCGGATTCTGCCAGCGAGCCCTGACGAACTTCTTTGACGGTTGCCCGCTCATCGGGATTCAATATCAGTCCCAGGGATCGTGGATGCGGATAGGGATTCAGCAATGGTTCCGGAATGGCCTCGTTCCGGCTGCGGGACAGATCGCGCTGAGCATCGCCAATCTGGTGACAGTGGATGCAGCTTTTTGCGACGTCTCCGGAATAGTTCAGCTGACTGGCGTACTTGTCCCTTAACGACGGCATCAGTTCCGGCGATGCAAAGGCCGGTATTGGTCCCGTCTTCGCGGCAAGAATCGCCTTAGATGCCGGAGCAGCTGCGTGCAGTTCAAGTGCCCCTTCGAGGGCTTTTGACAGTCCTTTCAAAGAGACATCGCCGACCCATTCCGTCCGGTGACTCCGTGTCCCGAATCGGCCATAAATCGTTCGATCCGCATTGAGCATGAACACAGCAAAAGACTGATCTGTATCAAACTGAAACAACGACAGATCAAGTCCGTTGGTCGAGACAATTCGCACGCAGACAAATTTCTCCAGCAATGGCTTCAGGACAGGATCCTGATCGACAAGCTCATCGTCCAGTTTCACGCATTCTTCACAAGGGATGCATCGCAGCACGGCCAGAATTGGCTTTCCGGAAGTCCGGGCACGAGCAAACGCGGCGTTGAGATCGTTGTAGATCCAGAAGCCCTGTTCAGTAACACGTTCCCGATCTTCACGAACTTTCTGATCCCGTGTTTTCTGCTGGGCCGCGGCCGTTTCCGCCAAACAGAGCGTAATAACAGCCATAACAACAATCAGCATCAGTCGCATGTCCGGCTCCCTCAAAACGATCATCACAGTGTTTGCGAGGCATCGATACGGATCGTAATCAACTCTGCTGAACGAAGGAACACTTCACGAAAAATGCCATAGCGACCAACATCGCACTTCTCCGGAAACGTACCATCTGTCGGGTAGACTGATCGATGTTGATCGCAGTAGCATCCCAAATTCAGGTCCCACGAAAGTTCAATGAAATTGGGTACCTGTCGTCACGTGGCTTGTCATCGTTCGTCGGATACAAATAAGCATCCCGTGCTCCCGGGAATGTTTCTTCGCACTGCTATCAGGATTTGCTGCCAATGCTCAGAACCGGACTGGTCTTTCGTGTGTCACCTGGGATTCGCCTGCTGCCTGCCTGTGTCATTCTTCTGCTCGTAAGCCAGTTTGAAAGTCTCCTGGCAGGTGGTCCCGCAAAAGCTCCGGATAGCCGCTCGAAAAAAGCAGATGTCGTGATTTATGGCGCGACCTCGGCCGGGGTTGCGGCCGCCGTCCAGGTTTCTCGTATGGGCCATACGGTTTTGCTGATTGAGCCCAGTGCGCATGTTGGCGGCCTGACCTCAGGAGGCCTTGGATTTACGGATAGCGGCGACAAACGCGTCATTGGCGGAATTGCACGTGAGTTTTATCAGCGAGTCCGCAGGCATTATGACAACGCTGCGGCATGGGAGCAGGAGGCCCGGGAAGACTATGCGCGTTATCGACCTTCCGAAGACGCCATGTGGACATTCGAACCACGCGTTGCCGAACAGATCCTGCGAACAATGCTGCGGGAAGCCTCCGTGGAACTCATTCTGAACGAACGTCTGAATCGAACAACCGGCGTCAGCAAAGATCAGGAACGTATCACAGAAATTCGGATGGAATCGGGGATAACGTTCACCGCCAGTCAGTTTATCGATGCCACGTATGAGGGCGACCTGATGGCAGCGGCTGGAGTCCGTTACACCGTCGGACGTGAAGCAAATTCCATATATGGCGAAACATTCAACGGCAATCAGGTTCTCGCGAATACTCATAATCATCGATTCCTGAAGAATGTCGACCCATGGCGGGTGCCCGGTGACCGATCCAGCGGTCTGCTGCCGGGCGCAGAAGACGCAGCCGCAGGTACGGATGGTACCGGTGATCACCGCGTTCAGGCCTACTGTTTCCGCATGTGCATGTCCAATTCCCCCCAAAACCGACGCCCCTTTCCCAAGCCCGAGGGGTACGACGAACTGGACTATGAACTGCTGCTGCGAAACTTCGAAGCAGGCGATCTGCGGTTCCCAATGAAGCCTGACATGATGCCAAATCGCAAGACAGACACCAACAATAATTGTGCCGTGTCAACGGACTTTATTGGTGCCAACTATCGCTATCCAGAGGCCAACTATGCGGAACGAGAAGCCATTGTGCGTGAACATGAACGGTACCAGAAAGGCCTGATGTGGACCCTCGCAAATCATCCTCGAGTGCCGGAGTCTATCAGGCAGGAGATGTCACAATGGGGCCTGCCATCTGATGAATTCGTTGACAACGAAAACTGGCCGCACCAGCTGTATATCCGTGAGGCGCGGCGAATGGTCAGTGACTACGTGGTCACCGAATACGATTGCCGCCGCGAAAGACGAGCGCCGGATTCAGTCGGGCTTGGGAGCTACAACATGGATTCGCACAACGTTCGCCGATTTCTCACTGAAGATGGATTCATTCAGAACGAAGGTGATGTTCAGGTTTCGCCCGGTGGGGCCTATCTGATCAGTTATCAGTCCATCGTCCCGGCTCGGGGAAGTGTGAAGAATCTCGGTGTGCCTGTCTGTCTGTCCTCATCGCACATTGCCTACGGCTCCATCCGTATGGAACCTGTATTTATGATTCTCGGACAAAGTTCTGCGACGGCAGCCGTGCTCGCCATTCAAGGCAAAACGAGCCTGCAGGAAGTCACCTACGCGTCGCTCCGCGAACAACTGCTGAAAGATGGTCAGGTTCTCGATCTGCCACCCCAGTCCGCACCAAAAATTATGGTTTCGAAAACACAACTCAAGGGCGTCGTGCTGGATGATGCCGATGCTGTACTGCAGGGAAACTGGACTTCAAGCAGTTCGTCACCGCGCTACGTCGGAATTGGTTATCTCCACGACAGTGACAGCGAAAAAGGGATGAAATCCGCCACCTGGATACTGACAGCACCGCAGTCTGGTCAGTTTGTGCTGAACCTGAGCTATTCACCGGGATCAAATCGATCCGAAAAAGTTTCTGTCGTGGTCCGCACGGGAGATCGGGAATCCGCCCTCATAATCAACCAAAAAGAACCACCAACGATCGACGGACTTTTTACGACTCTGTTGAAATGCGATCTGCAAAAGGGTGAGATGATCCGCGTTGTGATCAGCAATCAGGAATCCACCGGTCATGTCATCGTGGATGCACTGCAGTTGCTGCCTGTCAGTGAAAACGAATGAAGCATGCTTCCTGCGAGAACCCTATTTTTTGATTCGAGGACGAAGAATGCTGTACAGCAAAGCGAAAATTGCCAAAGCCGGCAGAAACCATTTAATCCGCTGAAAGTAGTAGGCACACAGCGCGATAACTACCAGACGCGCGGGACTGAAAACGGCCCACGCCGCAGGGCGTGTACGCGTGGGAAAGCATAGCCAAAGGGCACTGAACACGATGCCAATCCGCATCGCAGCGGCCACCCATGCCGATCCGGGTTCGGCAAACAGAAAGCCCCCCAACGCACTGATCAGACAAATCAGCGCAACGGCCCCTGTGCGCTGTCTTCGTGCCCTGTATTCTTCAAACTGCGTTTTCATATCGCAGAAATTTCAGTGTCAGAGTGATGGAATGGGCGATGTCGAATTCCAGAGTGATCCACCATCTCGACGAACTTTTCTGGCGCAAGTGCCCGGAAGAAATTTCTTTAAGGTACTGTTTCGGCTGGCATCAGAATACTGTCTTCGTTGATGTCGGCGGTCTTCAGGACTTCTCGTAATTCATTCTCCGCAGACGGCCGCGATGTCTCGCGCCGCAGAATACGCACCCGAATTCCGTTGGAATCTCCTTCGGTTCGATCCGCCAGCGTCGCAATTCGGGTCAGCGTGGTCGGACGAAACAGGGGGGTTGGAGTACTGGCGATCTGAATCATATACTGACGCTCATCAATCAGCACAGTCAGTACCTGCGAAGACAAGGCGTTTCGTTCGTCAGGCGTCAAATCGTCCTCCGGATCGGCAAGTCCGCGGGACTGTGTGTCCCGGCTGTCACTGCCTGGGTCAGGCGATGTGCTGCCATCCGGGGACTGTTTCAGCAGCGCGTCATCCGTATCTGCGGATTGTCCTGAACTTTCAGAGGAGCCCGATTGCCCGGTACCTCCGGAACCAAAGCCACGAAACACAAGGAACAGCAGGATCCCGACAACGACCGCCCCTGCACCCAATCCTGCCTTTGTTGTGCCGCGGGCCAGTTTTCCCGGGACCTGACTGAATTTGATTCCGGGCTGATTCTGAACCATTTTTAAATTCCTGTCGCTACTTTCAGAATCCATCAGGTTCTATTTGCCGCCGCTGAACACCGGGCCTTCGGCACGATACCCGATAATCGAGAAATCATACCAGCGAATTCCCGCAGAATCCTTCCGCAGACGCTCCAGGAACAAGGGGATCCCATTTGTTGCCTTTTGTCGAGCCCCCAGTTGCGCATCACCCCAGGTCAGAAGTATCAGCACCAGATTGCGTGGATCGCCAAAGTTCTTGCTGGATTCAAACAGCCGGCCAGCCAACTCTTCCTCAGTAGCATAATCCACGGTTGCCGACCGACTGCCATCCTGTATTGTCGCCTTTCCGTTCTCTTCAATGTGAACTTCCCAGACGCTGACATGTTTCTGCATCTCGTCCACCTGCAGAAGAAACCGAAACAACTCTTTGCCCTGCAGCGGCATACGAGCCCGTAGACGGTCGACAGCGGATTCCAGCCTCGCGGCATCTTCGGCAGATCCCTCTGCTCGCAGTGCGACAACTTCGTTCATCGCCTGTTCCGGAAGATTCAGCGATCGTGTCAACAGATCGGCCACGGCCCGGTGCTGACCGAGCAGGCTGCGAAACCGTGCATCATACGTCTGGCGCAGGTCGTCAAGCGTTTCCTGCTGCTGACGCAGTTCCTGTTCCATGTCCTGACGCTGACGTTCAATTTGCTGACGTTCAGTCTGCAGAACCTCTTCAGCAATCACCGATCGATTGCGATTTTCCAGGTACTGCGAAAACATCACGATCAGCATCAGGTCCAGCAGCGGTGTTAGTTGCAGTGCGAGTCGTCGACGGTTGAGCATCAGGCCTCTGACTCCTGTGAATGGGCCGCAAGCCGAAGTTCGCGTTTCGCACGTGATATCATTTCACGAATACCAGCACGACACTCCGTCAGCCTCGCAAAACGAACCTCCTGAAGACTGCTGACAAACATCAGAATCACTGATGCAAAAAGTCCCGCAAATGTCGACCAGATCGAATCGCCAAATCGCTCCATGACGAGATTCACGGAAGCCCTGGAAACACCAGATGCGTCCGCCTGAAGTGCTGATCCAATCGCAAGTACAGTCCCCAGAACACCGCTGAGTGGATAGGCTTCAATCATTGTTCGGGCCGTATGAGCCGCGGTTTCAAACTTCAGTGAATCCAGATAGCTCCGTTTTTCATCCAGAACCTGCATGCGCAGAAGACACTGGCTTCGATCCTCAGTTCGCAGCGGATCCGACAACACTTCATTCACGTCCTGCACAAAAGCGTCTATCTGAGTTGGCAGGGGCGTTGATCGCTCGAGCACACTGCGATATCGCAGCGTTCTGGTATAGTCATCGAGTGTCGCTGCAAGGATCCGCAAATCGCGGCCACACCAGAATCTCAAATAGACAAAATACAGCAGATGCAGAACCGCAAAACCCACGATGACAGGAGTTGAAAGGCTGGATAAAAATTGAAGCCACTCACCAACGCTGCCTGATGTCGGTAATCTGTCTGGCATGTGGACGTCATCCCTGAAAAGTCACTCTGCTGCTGTGGTACGCACTGCCATCACATCTCAGAATCCAAATCTGCCACCCGAAAATGTGTTGCAGAAAGTCCAGCGGACTGGCCCGAGTAAGAGAACATTCAGTGCGTGACCTTGCAGGATAACAGAGCCAGCGGGGGGCGTCGCAATGGCAAATTCGCCGGTTACGACATTTGCATCGGGAATGCCAAAACTACATCACGCCGCAAACGACTGTGGGCCACCGTCCGTGTTTGTGCGGAAATTAGGGACGACTGCTTCATGGAATCGCAAGCGGGAACAATGTACAGTTTTCACGAAGTTCCAGTCCTTGAAGCTCTAAAAAAAGTTTTCGCCGCTGTCACTGTTCGAGGCATGGTGCCGAAAATCTCCTGTCACGAACGCCGCTGGGGCTCGCCGTGACGCGGTTCTGACCGGCAAGTTTTCAGCGAAACAAACTGCTCTGTCGTGTCTCCGGAAAGGTCTGTGTCATGAGGCGATGGATACCGGTATTCCTGATTCTGTTGCTGGCCAGCGACTCCGTATGCTTCGGACAGGATGCGGATCTCGTCCTGACCAATGCAAAAATCGTCACCGTCAATCCCGCGTTTGCTCTGGCCGACGCGATGGCCATCCGCGGCGATCGAATTCTGGCCGTGGGAACGAACGAGCAAATTCGGGCCTATGCCGGGCCGTCCACTCGGCAGATCGATCTGAACGGAAAAATGGTACTTCCCGGGCTGATTGATTCGCACGTACACGCCACCGGAGCGTCCGTCTTTGAGTTCGACCATCCTATCCCCGAAATGGAAACGCTGGCCGATGTCCTGCGTTACATTCAGAAGCGTGCCGAGACACTTGACGACGGACAGTGGATTTCTGTGAACCAGGTGTTTATTACTCGGTTGAGGGATCAGCGTTTTCCAACGAGGGAAGAACTGGATCAGGTCGCCCCGCGGAATCCCGTCTGCTTCCGCACCGGGCCCGATGCCGCGCTCAACTCTCTGGCCCTCAGCCTCAACGGTATCGATCGGAATTTCGAAATCACGGATGGGCAGCCCGGAAAGATCGAGAAAGATCCGGTGTCCGGCGAACCAAACGGCGTGATTCGCTCCGGCGCCCGGTTCATCAAAATGACATCTGCCGAGAAAACTCCTTCGCCGGAACAACAGCAGGAGCAACTTCGCCAACTGCTGGCTGACTACAACTCCGTGGGAATCACAGGCATCGTCCAGCGGAGCACGGATTCTGCCGGACTCGAACTTTTTGAACGCCTGCAGAAAGACAATCAGCTGACCTGTCGAACGTTTCTGTGCTGGGGGATCTCGCCCGGCGGGGAATGGTCGGAAGTGCAGGCCAGAATCCGCAAAGCCATTGAACACCCCGCTCACACCTATAACAACATGCTGTGGTTGCGGGGCGTGAAGGTCTTCCTGGACGGTGGAATGCTGACTGGCAGTGCGTGGATGCGTGAGCCGTGGGGCGTCAGTTCGATCTATTCCATCACCGACCCGGAATACCGCGGCGTCCTGATGATTGAACCCGAGCGACTCTACCAGATCGCAAAGTACTGTCTGGAAAACGATCTTCAGATCACAGCACACTCTGCCGGTGATGGAGCCGTTCATGCTCTGATTGATGCCTACAGACGCGTCAGTCTGGACTTTCCAGTTCAGGACAAACGCCCCTGCATCACGCATTGCAATTTCATGAGCCCCGAAGCAATTCAAAGCATGAAAGAATTGGGGATCGTGGCAGACATTCAGCCCGTGTGGCTGTATCTCGACGGAAAAACACTCAGCCGACAGTTTGGAGAACGCAGAACACGCTGGTTTCATCCCTATCGTTCGCTGTTCGAACAGGGGGTGATTGCCGGAGGTGGATCAGACCACATGCAGAAAATTGGCAGTCTGCGTTCTTTGAATCCCTACAATCCTTTCCTTGGAATGTGGGCAATGCTCGTCCGACAGCCACGCTGGACAGATGATGTTTTGCACCCCGAAGAATGTGTCTCCAGAGAACAGGCCATCCGGTTCTATACGATTAATAATGCCTGGCTGACTTTTGAAGAAAAGGAAAAGGGGTCTCTGGAACCGGGTAAGCTGGCAGATTTTATCGTCGTTGACCGTGACCTGCTGCAGTGCCCTGTCGCCGAATTTCGCGAGACAAAAGTCGAACAAACATGGCTCGGGGGACGCCAGGTTTACCCCGGACAATAACCGTGCTTTGACAAAGTTATTTGGATTCCGGAAATCCCCGCAGTCTCTGCGTATTTGCCAGCGCGAACGGATTGCTGCGGTTTCAACGCGGCCCCACGAGCATTCAAAACCGTGACTTTTTCGGGTTTCCGAACCGAATTCAGACGGCAGCAGTGGCGATCCCGTTTTGTGCTGTCTGCCTGTACTTCCTGCGGTTTCGGCCGGAAGCCAGAGCACCGCCATGTTCCGCTGGAGAAATTCCCACGCGATACGACGGCACGGTGCCAGAACGTTGAGTCGGGATTGCCCTCGCAGGTAAAAAATAGCTGATAAATCGATGCTCAGGTGTTTATTGGCGATAAAATGACCCGATAATCCTCAGTGCGTCGTCCAGGCGGTACGGAAGGCCTCTTGTTCACTGCACAAATCACGGCTCTCGTCAGTGTGCGTCGCGTCAGCGTTTCTGCTGCCGTTTCTCGTGCGCGCCCAGCACAAGGCATTACGCAATCCGTATGAACCTGACGATCCCCGTTCAGCGTCGAGAACCTCGCTCTGGCCCAGCGGACCCGCAGGCCACGGCCTGGCGACGGCTCAATGGTCTGCAGCGAATGATGGTTCGCTGGGAACTATTCCAACCACTGAATGCGGCCCACGTCGTGGAACTTGCAGGCGGAATTTCCGCGGAGCGTCTGATTGCGGGAATCAGTACGGCAGTATTTCGTCACCTAGCAGGTCCCCTTGAAATCTCTTCGTCCGGAAATCATCTGCGATTTGTTGACTGGAAAACCACAGAATGCCCCACGCTGACTGTGGAATGCCGCCCAAGTCTCCTGCAGGGCCTGTCTGCGGTTCATGCGATTCTGGGGCAGCAGCTAAACATTCCGTTTCCTGAAGGGGGCCACTGGCCCATTCGGTTTCATCTGGTTACTTCTGCAGACCAGCGAAGTTTTTTGGTTGTGACGTACCGCCACGCAGTCGCAGATTCCCGGAGTATTTCCGCTTTGCTGCGTACGCTGTTTCGGTCTGCTCGTAGTGAACCAGATCCTACAGATCTTCTGGACCTTGCTCCGGATCTGCATCAGATTCTTCCCGACTTCCAAAGATGGACGTATCCCTTGCGCGTGGCAAGGCAACTCTGGAAAGAGTTTGTGCATGGGGCTGTGTCATGGCGTGCGCACGACCGACATCCCACCACCGGGCTTGTGGTGACCGGCGGTGGCGAAGACAATTTGCCGACAGCGCTGCTGAAGGAAACGGCACGCAGATATCAGGCCACCGTTCAGGAACTCTTTGTGGCGGCTCTGTTGGATGCCTTTGCCGAACTCCTGCCTCAGCGCTCCAATCGCCTGCGATTTGGCATTTACACGCCTGTCGACCTGCGAGCCGAAACAGTTCCGCCAGTACCTGAAGCCTTTGGGCAGATTCTGGGTGGCTATACGCTCAGATTGAGACGCCCGCGATCAGCCAGTTTTGCACAACTGGTAAAGACAGTGACGGAGGAATCTGCGGTCGTGAAACAGCAACAGGACTATCGACTCTATGAACAGCATCTGAGATTCACATCGCACATCTGGGATCGACTTCCCGAGGCAGCAAATCGTCTGGCCGGTCCGTTAATCGCACCTGTCGCGGCACTTGCGTCGAATGTGAATCTCGGCCAATTTCTGTCGGAAGAGATCGCCTGCGGGCAAATTCTGGGGTACACACGGTTCACAGGGACGGGCATTATGACATCCATGATGGCTGGCCTTACCACGCTCGGCGACGCATTCAATCTGACCATGACGACTCGCGATGATCTTTATTCTCCGGAAGAGATGCATACCTTTCGCCGACACCTGCAACAACGCCTTCTCGGACAATGAGTGCCGCAATGGTCGCGGGATCGGTGTTCGAGTCCAGCACTTGACTCAATGCCTGCGCGAGCCCTCCGGTGGTCAGGCCGACGTCTCCAGTTGCGATCTCAAAACACCGTATTTCTGAAGGCTTGCTCGCCTCGCCCCGATTCGGGGAGAGGGGTCGGGGGAGAGGGGCTGCGGTGGGGCTGCGATTCCAGTCTGTATGGTCAGCGGAATTCCATGTATCGCGTGGTCAAGGTGCATTGCACCGTGGGTCCCACTCCCACCGGGTTGGGGTGACTGGCACCGGATTTTGGCAAAATCACGTCGAATCCGTCAGGCCGCAATTTTGCGGAGCCAATGAACGTAAAGCGTTGCTCAGATTGGCTTTGCAACTTTAGGTGCATGGCACCTGTGGCCGCGACGCACTCCCACCGGGTTGGGGTGACTGGCACCGGATTTTGGCAAAATCACGTCGCATCCGTCAGGCCGCAATTTTGCGGAGCCAATGAACGTAAATCGTTTCTCAGATTGGCTTTGCAACTTTAGGTGCATGGCACCTGTGACCGCGGCGGCACCTGTGGCCGCGACGTGGGTGGCTGGCACTGGGTTTGGGTGGCTGGCACCAGGAGTTCCGCACCAGGAGTTCCTCTTCCGGCCAGGGGTGGTTATACTTTTTTGGCTCGGTCTGTGAGCAGCATAGGCGAACAGGACGCCCCATGGAGGTCGGTCCGGTTGTATCGAATCCTTGAATTGTTCTGAGGGCAGGCATCGTCCTGCTGGTTCTTTTTTGCCGCTGATTTGTTGCCGTAGTAGAAAAGGAAGTTCCCGTGAAGACGTTGCAGACGCTGGGATGCCGCTTGTGCCTGTTGCTCGTCATGCAGGTCGCGTCGCTGTCTGCGGCGGAAAATTCCCAGCCCAATGTGATCCTGATCATGGCTGATGATTTCGGCTATGAATGCCTCACTGCCAACGGAGGTCAGTCGTACCAGACGCCTCACCTTGACACGTTGGCGGCAACAGGTGTGCGTTTCGATCACTGTCATGTCCAGCCTCTCTGCACTCCCACACGCGTGCAACTGATGACAGGGCGTTACAATGTTCGTAACTACCTGAACTTTGGGACGCTGGTCCGTTCGGAAACAACCTTTGGGCATTTGTTCAAAGCGGCTGGATATGCCACCGGAGTTTGCGGGAAGTGGCAGTTGGGGCGAGAGGTGGATTCCCCGCAGCATTTTGGCTTTGAGGAATCATGTCTCTGGCAGCACACACGACGTCCGCCTCGCTATGCCAATCCCGGACTGGAGTACAATGGTGTCGAAAAGGATTTTGACGAGGGGGAATACGGCCCCGCACTGGTCAATGATTTTGCCCTCGATTTCATTGCAAGGCATCGGGACCGCAGGTTTTTTCTTTATTATCCGATGATGCTGACTCACGATCCGTTTCAGCCGACCCCCGACAGTAAAAACTGGGATCCAAAGATAAAATCAGAGAACGCACAGAAGAATGTGAAGCACTTCGCTGATATGACCGCGTATATGGATAAGCTGATCGGACAACTCGTTTTCAGGCTGGAGGAACTCGGCCTGCGAGAGAACACGCTCCTGATTTTCCTTGGCGACAACGGCACGCTGGGCAGTATTCACAGCCAGTTCAAAGAGAGCAGCTTTAAGGGTGGAAAAGGGCAAACGACTCATCGAGGCACGCATGTTCCCTGCATCGCCAACTGGCCTGCGGTGATCAGTCGTGGAAGCGTCTGCAGCGATTTGATCAGCAGCACGGATTTTCTGCCTTCGCTCTGCGAAGCCGCTGGTCTCTCAGTTCCTGATGGGGTCGACGGGATCAGCTTCGTGCCACAACTTCGCGGGGAACGCGGTACGCCCAGAGAATGGCTCTACTCATGGTATTCACCTCGTCAGCAGGCCGACATGGGGATACGTGAATCCGTGTTTGATCGGAACTTCAAGCTCTATCGAACTGGAGAGCTTTTTGATCTGAGAATCGATCCGGATGAAAAGCATCCTCTACAGTCAGGGGTGTCTGACGAGAATGCCGTTTCCGCAGTCAAAAAACTTGGGGCTGTGCTGGAACAGTTCCGGGACGCCCGACCGCCGGAGCTGGATGAACAATTCCTGAAATCGGTGGTCCGGGATCCAGCAAAGCCAGCGGATCCGCAACAGAAATCAGCAGGTAAGAAGCAGAAGCGTGGTCAGTGATCCAGAGCTGGTCGCAGCAGTATCGGCTTCTGCCGCTTTTTCACTTTCTGTTCTATTGAGGCCTGCATTCCGAGATGAAGGAAATCTCGGCGATACGCTATGCCAGCAATGCCGGTGGACGTGATGTGTCCGGAAACGTTTTTCGGAGTTTTTCAGAGTGGCTGGACGTCCACGCTGACCGTCAGTTGATGCTGGCCGCCTCCAATAAAAACGCCTGTCAGCGGCGGTACGTCGCCGTAATCCCGGCCCCATGCCAGCGTGATGTGATCCTGAGAACAAATTCGGTTGTTGGTGGGATCCAGGTCCACCCACTCTCCGCTGCCAAGATAGACGGACAACCATGCATGGGAAGCATCGGCGCCGACAAGGCGAGGTTGCCCGACAGGCGGAATTGTTCGCAGGTAGCCACTGACGTAACGGCAGGGAATCCCATGCGATCTGAGCATTGCGATCTGAAGGTGAGCAAAATCCTGACAAACACCGCGGCGCAGACGAAAGACGTCGGTCACGGGAGTATTGACAGTTGTCGCGCGGTTATCGTAGACAAAGTCAGCGTGGATCCGCTTTGTCAGCTCAACCACATTCTGCAGCAGCGGACGGAACGCAGACAGTGAGCCTGCCGCATAGGCTCGGATTTCCGGCGTCCAATGAATCCGTGGCGAGCGAAATCGGTATTCCGTTGCATTCTGACAAAAGGGGTTACTGGAATACCGAAGTGAATCGACAAGTTCCTGCTGAGTGCGCGTGCTGCCCGCGCTGGAGATACCGACTTCATCGATTTTCACCACGATGGCGGACGTCACATCCAGATGCTGGTATCCCTCATTAAATGAAAACATGTGCACCGGATTGCCAAAGGCATCAATGCGACGCGTTCGCACGGACGGTTCCGGTGAAATCACCAGCGAGAATGACTCGACAGACTGCCGATCTACCTGGCGAAACTCAAGCCATGCCTGATTGTGCCCGACGGAAACGGGATCATGGCAACTGTATCGCGTTCGATGAATAACTTTATATCTCACGTCGAACCTTCCGCGCTTTCCATGAACTGCCTTGGCACACCAGAGTGCACGAGGTACTTGTTCGTCAGGGCTTCGGAAAGTTTCAGTACAGCGTCTTCAACGGTTTTCAACGCCAATGTGACAGTCTTCAAACCAGCGTTGGCGAGATCCTCCGCGGTCAGCATGCGTACGGCATGGGTTGCTTCCATCACCAGTCGCATTTCTGGTGATCGGAGTGGTTGTGTGGTATAGCCCGGCAGTCTGTCCGTGTGCTGTACCAGTCGATCCAGTTGATAGGCCAGCGACCGAGGATTTGTTTCGTCCGTGATTGCAAGATCCAGAACCGCATTTCGCTGCAGATTTTCGCGGTATCGAAAACGATAGGTCATGCGAACATCAAGGACTTCTACCAGCGTCTTCAGCAGTTGCGGGGTGGCGTTTCCCTTCCGCAGGTCGGCAGTGATAAGAAGTCGCGCTGTTGCTGCCGTTCGTTCGATGCTTCTGCCAATCTCCATAAACCGCCACGAGGGACCACGATTCATGCCATCGGCGATTAATCCGCTGACGGAAGCAATGTCTCCCACCAGAATTCCCGTCGAAGAAACGACATCGGACAGATCACGCCATTCTCGGTTTGGCGTGGTCCAGAAGGATTCCGCGGTGACGTTAATCCGATGCCAGGTATCGGGACTGATCCAGTCTCGAACCAGTGATGCAAGGCGGGTCAGATCACGCACCGTCCTTGCCAGTCCGCCGAATTCGCCCGGATCGAAAACAGCAGTTGGCAACGCTTCGGCAAGGGACGGCAGTTGGGACTCCATCCCGTCAAGAACAAACCCAGGTTCCAGTTGCCCCTGTTCACTCAGCAAACGAGCAAGGAAGCGCACTTCCTGCATGTCGAAACTGCCCTCGCCAGACAGGCGTTCGGCCAAAGCACGAACCAGTCGGGCAAGGAAGTCACAGCGGTCGAGGGAACGACCCAGCCAGAAAAGATTGTCGGCCACACGACTGGGAAACAGCGCCCCTGTGCGTTTCAGTTCCGCGGGCTGATCCTGGGGTGTCAGCAGCGACACGACGTCTACTCGCCGATCTGCAAGGACCCACAAATCTTTACTGCTGTCACCCGCAGCGACGGACAGTTGCATCGGTCCAGTATCCGGGGCGATCCGAATCAGTGCACCGGGCATTAGATGCCAGCGTCGTTCATCTTCCACCAGAAACGCGCGGATGGCCACATGCCCACAGCGAATCCCGGATTCGCTCCAGACAGGGATTCCGGAGCGGCTGATTTTTTCCTGAGCGACCCAGGCCCATGGCTCTGCTTTTACGCGGGCGATGCAGGCAGCCTTCTGGTCTGCCGTCAGATCACTGACAATGATCTCTTCGCCCCCACTTTTCTGAAATGCCGGTTTGATGACCAGCTCGTCCAGCCGTTCAAGGACCTGGGACAAACTCTGAAGATCTCCACACCACCATGTTGGAATGGATGGCAATTGCAGCGATTGCCCCAGAAGTCGCTCACAGATTTTTGGCAGAAACGGCATAAACACGGGCGCACCGACAATCCCGCACCCCGGGGTATTGACAATAGTGACATTGCCACAGCGCATCGCATTCAGAATACCGGGGACTCCGTGCTCGGAGTATCCTCCTAATTCCAGGGGATCCAGACCGGATTCTGCACATCGGGACAGCACAATGTCCACCTGGACCAGTCCGGAAAGGGTCTTCATATAAACGGTGTCTGAACGAACGGCGAGGTCTCCACCTTCCACCATGGTGTAGCCAAGGTACCTGGCCAGATATACGTCTTCGAAGTAATAGGGGTGCCGTGGTCCGCTGGACAGCAGAACAATTCGGGGACTGTCTGTGGGCCGCGCCGTCTTTTTGCGCAGGGCGTTTTGCAGTCGGACAAAAAATGAGGCCAGACGCTCCACCGGAACCTGTTTGTAGACGGACGGCAGGGATCGCGAACTGACAATTCGATTCTCGAGGGCAAATCCTGGGCCGGCTGGTGCCTCGGATCGATCGGCCATCACAAAAAATTGCCCGTTGGCGGCACGTGCCAGCTCTGCTGCATAAAGGAACATCGGGAGTTCGCCAGGTCTTCCGAGATCGCAGAAGGAACGCTGAAATTCGGGATTGGCAAACAATAACTCTGCTGGCAGCAGTCCCTCCTGCACCAGTTGTCGGGGTCCGTAGATGTCCGCAATCACCAGATTCAACAATTGAGCACGCTGTGCCAGCGCTGCTTCGGCCTGGGACCATTCCGCCGCCGAAATCAGCATCGGAAACAGGTCCAGACGCCACGGACGGGCGCCCTCTCCGCCTGGGTTCACAGAGTGATAGTTGACGCCATTCTCGCGCAACATTCGATCGGCCTGCAGGTTCCGACGTGCGAAATCCTCGCTTCCGATTCCTCGAAAGACCTGCAAAAACTTATGCCAGTGTGTTCGTGGCTGCCCGTCAAATCCGTAAACCTCGTTGTACACCGCTGGTGGACAGGAGAAAATCGGTTCCGTTCGCTGTGCTGATGACGTTCCGCTGCTCATCCAAAAAATATCCGAGGCTATGAGTTGCCGGATCCCCCAAAAAAACGAAAGACCTCTGGCGGCTACATTCTAAACGTTTTGCTCGCGTTTCACCCCCGTAATCACCCTTTGCCTTTCCGATTTTTGTGATCGAGCGGCATCAATTCTCCGCCAGCACATGTTTTTGCAGGTCCTGCCTGGCACACAGCTGGGCATCCAACGCCTGGAAACAGGGCGTTCGCTGACGCCCCGACCTGGCTGCCGGGTTTGCCGGGAAGTGCCATGCCGCAAATTGCGTCGGCTTCACATTCCTGTCCAACTGGTCCGACCAGCAATCCGCGTGAATTCTGACCGTTTCGTCGCAATTCCTGTGATGTGAGAGCAGAAACACCAAACACCATTCATCACGGTTCAGTCGTGCGTCGGATTTGTACCTCTTTATCGTCAGCTGCAACAGATTGTCAGTAGTCACAGCCGTGGGCTCCGCAAGTCGTGTCGGTACGCTGCCCGCCAGGATCGGAGGGGACGTTTCGCAGGGGAGCCGCGACCGTTTTCGAGAAAAAGAGGCCGTAAATTCAGGGTTTTTTACGGGAGAACTTCCCCTTGCTCACTCAGGCGTTTTGCAATTGCGATGTGACGATTTCAAAAAGCTGCCTAAAATCACCCGTCACAAACGGCATTTTGAAAAACAGGGACAGCATCATGGCGCTTCCGGACCATCAGCATCATTTTCCCAACGTCGAAGATTATCTGCACCATCGTGCTCCGTACCTGATGGTGGGTGGCATCGCAGAAATTGGTGACCGATCGATCCAGACGACGACTCGGATCACTGACGAGATGGATTTTCTCCGTGGCCATTTTCCTGGTTCGCCCGTTGTTCCGGGAGCCATGCTGCAGGAAGTCACTACCCAAAGCGCCGGGATTCTTCTGGCAGCGCGTTTTAATCCTATGGAAGAGTACAATACGCATGATCCGGTTTTCAACGAATACGCGCTCGGTGTGCTGATTCGCGTCAAGGGAGCACGATTCCGCGGTTTTGTGCGCCCCGGAGATTTGCTGCACACGACTGTTGAGTTGATTGAACGAGTTGGCGATGTGTTTGAATTTCAGGGACGAGTCAGTGTGAACGGTAAAGTGGTGATGAGCAACTGTTTTCAGTTGGCGAACATTCCCTCCACAACGCTGCAGGGCGTCGTTGCCGCAGCTCGAGAAAACGCCGCCGTCTGACTCAACCCCCCGAGGGGCTGGAAAATGCTGACAGTGCAGAGTCTCGGAAAGCTCCCTTGCAAACGTCTCTGAGGAGGAATCTCTGAAGTGGCGCTTGTCAAGTGGAACTGCCGATGGTCCGAGTCAATAGTTGTCTGCAGCGTTACAAAATCTCGGCAAAAGGGCAACCTGACTGAAGGTTTGCCTCGTCAAAAAACACCGGGCCGGCTGCATTATGACGGGAGGCCGCTGGTACTGCAGGATCGGCGAATTGCCCCACAAAATTCCGGCAGCCTGGAATTTCCTCTGCATAGTCTTCACAATGGACCGGAACTTCTGTCGACCCGAGAGTGGCAACGTGGCCATCCCGGGACTCGGCCGGATGATGATTTCCGCGTATGCGGACTTGCAGGAGACAATGAATGAGATCTTTCAGAGGCCTTTTTGTTGCCGCGTTGATGTCCAGCCTTCTGGGCACGTCACTGACCGCTGCAGATAAGGAAAAATCCCGCGTTCTGATGCTGACGCAGAGTGCCGGATTTATGCACGGAAGCGTTCGACGTCCGGCCGCCGACAAACTGGCCGTTTCAGAAGTGGCAATGATTCAGCTGGGAGAGAAGACCGGATTATTCAAGGTCGACTGCACTCAGGACGCTGCTGCAGATTTCACCCGAGAGAACCTGAAAAACTACGACATTGTCGTGTTTTACACCACCGGTGCACTGCCGATCGCCGAAGCGGACCGGGACTACTTCTTCAAAGAATGGCTGACAGCCAAAGGCCATGGTTTTGTGGGCTTTCACTCTGCCGCTGATACCTACGGTGACTATCAGCCCTACTGGGATATGGTTGGCGGAACGTTCAACGGCCACCCATGGAATGCGGGCGACACCGTGACGATCAAAGTGCATGACGCAAAGCACCCGCTGATGAAATCCTTCGGCGAAGAATTCACAATTCGAGACGAGATCTATCAGTACAAGAATTGGCAACCAGAGAAAGTACGCGTCCTGATGAGTCTCGACATGTCAAAGTGCAAACCATCCATGCCTTATCATGTGCCTGTTGCATGGGTGAAGACCTACGGCGAAGGTCGTGTCTATTTCAATAACCTCGGCCACAACGAAACCTCATGGGCAGATCCACGTTACCTCACCTCCATCACAGAAGCCGTGAAGTGGATTCGTGGGGACATTGAACTGGACTCCAAACCGAATCCAGAGCTGTCCGCCGAGCAGGAAAACGTTGCAAAAGCCGCTGCAGAAGCTGAAAAGGCGAAATAATCCACTGGGGAATGCAGCGACAGGGTGCTCGGATTGCTGAAATGCGAGCCCCTTTGTACCCCGAATCTGTGCCCAAAAATCAGATCCCGGGACTTGCTGATCTCAGCGGGTCCTGGGACGATTTATTGCTGCCCGACGCGGCAATCAGCGGAAACATGCATCGCTGACGGCCCCAGCCCCTCAATGGTTGCTGGTCATAGACGCCGGCAGATCTGCCTCAAAGTCTTCCTGCGACCATGTTCATGGTAAGTGGGGACCTTCAACGGGGACTTTTCCACGAAAGCTGGGTTTTCCGGCGTGTTTCTGTCGAGGAGCGAGTGGCTTTCAAGCTCAGTTCGCATGTCGAATCCGCTCCTTCAGGCTGGTCCCGGGAAAATACGGAATGGTTCCGGCCGAGATTCTTTGCGTTTCCGGGCCGGCGGGATTACAACATGGGTTGTGGCAAAGTGCATTGTCAGACATCTGCCGGCTGCGATCTGCCACTGATTCCGCATCTCTTCCTACCATTGTTGTTCTGAAGAACTCACGAGGGTCTTCCATGCCTGACTCAAAACCAACTCTAAGGCGTCTGGTTGGATTGTTGACATTCTGTGCAATGGCCTCCACCGCCGTCGCTCAGGAAGCATCAGAACCCAGGGTCAGTTATTACCGCTCGATCAGACCGATTCTGCAAAGGACCTGTTCGGGGTGTCACTTTGGTGGCAAAAAAGAAGGCGGTCTGATTGTGACTTCGGTAGCCAGCCTTCTGCAGGGGGGTGACGCCGGGGCATCGATTATTGTTGGAAAGCCGGACGAAAGTGTTTTGATTCAGAACGTCACAGGAGAGGATCCTGAGATGCCACTGAATGCAGACCCATTGAAGCCGGAACAGGTGGAACTGCTGAAAAAATGGATCAGTCAGGGGGCAGTGGATGACACGCCGGCTTCCGTAGGCAACATCGTGTCAGCCGAAAATCCGCCGGTGTACACAACGCCGCCAGTCGTCACATCGCTGGACTATTCGCCGGACGGTCGTCTTCTGGCTGTCACGGGCTATCACGAGGTTCAAATACACACCCTTGACGGCAGTGCGCCGCCGAAGAGACTCATTGGGCGAGCACAGCGAATTGAATCGCTGGCATTTTCTCCGAATGGGCAGATCCTGGCGGTGGCCGGAGGAACTCCATCTCTGTTCGGAGAACTGCAGTTGTGGAATGTGGCTGAAGGCAGGCTGTTGCATTCGGTTACCTTTGGTAACGACTCTCTGTTTGGGGTCAGTTTCAACGATGATGGAACGATGGTGGCATTTGGCGGCGCCGACAACCGTGTGCGAGTTGTCAAAGTGGAATCCGGCGAGCAGCAAATGAGAATGGACGCTCACGCCGACTGGGTACAGGGAACCACATTTTCCCTGAAGAACGACCATGTGATCAGCGTCAGTCGGGATCGGTCCATGAAGCTGTCAATCGTGGCCAATGGGCAGTTTGTCGACAACATCACCAGTATCACCCCAGGTGCCTTAAAAGGCGGGCTGGTGGATGTTCAGCGAATGCCAGCGGCAGAAGAGGTTCTTGCGGTAGGGGCAGACGGAGAACCGCGGCTCTACAAAATTTTCCGGGAGCGAGCCCGCCAGATCGGGGACGACTTCAATCTGATTCGGGCCTATGGGCGGATTGAGGGGCGTCTGACAGACCTTGACATTTCAAAATCCGGCTCACGATTCGTCGTCGGCTCAAGCACCGCGGTGATGGGAGCCGCGCGTGTCTATCTGGTCGCAGACCCGGCGAAGGTGGTTGACCTTCAGGGACTGACTTCCCCGGTGTTTGCGGTAAGTTTCCGGCCGGATGAGGCACAGGTGGCGGTTGGCGGATTTGATGGCATGATTCGTCTGTTCAACTCAGAAACCGGCCAGCTGGAATCTTCATTCCCCGCAGCCACAGTGACGGCCGCACCTGCGGTGACAGCAACAAATCCCTGAGAATTTTTCAAGGCCCGTGACATACTGTCGGCAAGGTTGATGGTTCCATCAGTCTCTTGCGTGATTCAGCCAGCTACATCAACATCGGGGCAACCTGAAAAGTCTTCACCCACTCTGATTTCCTGCTGCGGAAGCCAGATGGTGATAACAATTTCGGGCCTGCGGCAATCAAGCCCTGAATTTGGCTAAAACGAGTATGTTCCTGGGCAACCATCCATCGGAATTGGCAAACATGCGTTGGCTTACCAGTGGAGTGCGACGCGTAAAAAGGTGCGGGGAGTCACAGGGGATCAAAGCCGTGGCCACATGCCTGTTGATGGCGCCAGGTGGCGTTGCGAAGGCATGCCGGCTGGCGGTATTCAGACCAGCACCTGCCGCACCATGTCGTAGCCGATGGTGAAGATGACGACGTCCACGATGGCGTGGCTGATCCAGCAGCCGCGGATGGTTCCGGACTGCTGATACAGCCAGGCCCAGCAGGCTCCTCCAATCGCTATCGCGGCAGAGAACAGATAGGCCAGCGGCGATGTTGGGCCGAAAAAGAAGGCCAGAACGATGACGTGATGGGCCATGAAACCCAGGCTGGAAATCCAGATCGATGCCGGAATTCCCAGCAGTTTTGTTAACCGCGAAAAGACGAACCAGCGCCAATAGTATTCTTCCATCCCGGAATGCAGGACGGAATAAAAAAGACCCATCAGGCAGTATTTCCACGTCGAGTCAATGCCCATCCCGGAGACTTTCTCCTGTGCCATTTGCCTCGCCACGTCCAGGCCGGGCCAAGACCTGAGTACCTGCGTATACAGGGCCCACGCTGCCACACAGACGCTCAGACCAAAGGCTATGCCTGGTCCAAAACCAGAGATTGGCCGCCGTTGTCGCCCGAATACGGGTTCTCGAACGATGAAGACCACCCAGACCAGAGGAAAGGTAAACTGGATGAACTTGCCAACCCCGTAGGCTCCCTGCTGGATCGCAGCAGGGGCGTTTCGCAGCAGCACGAAATAGATCCAGGTAATTAGACTGGGAAACAAAATTGCGAAGGCGATGGCGGCCGGTTCACCAAATGGACGTCCTTGACGAGTCATGGTTCGCGCTCTGGCAAAAGAAAGAGAAACCGTGGCGTCCGCAGTTTTCATCAGATCAATCAAGGCTTCACAGTCAATCCTGCACCGTCGGTCGCCTACCGGGATCGTGCGATATACCGTTCCAGCGCCAGTTCGCGGATACGGCGTAAATCGAGCTTTCCGGTGCCCAGCAACGGAATATGATCCACTTCAATAAAACAGTCATGCCCCGGGATCCACAGATTTGGCAGTCCGGCCTGCTGCAGCCGGTCCAGAATTCCAGAGATCGGCTGCTGCATGGGTTTATGCAGGACGATCAGTCGTTCGCCCTTCGCGTGGTCCGGCACCGCAGTGACGGCACAGAGGATTTCAGGCTCATCATTCGGCGTCTCGTCCAGAATGTGTGCGATCTCCTGTTCGATCCGGATATGGGGCACCATTTCGCCGCCGATTTTTGAGAAGCGACTGAGGCGTCCCGTGATGCGAATAAAGCCATCCTCATCAATCATGCCTAGATCGCCGGTTGTGTACCACCCGTCCTGAACAACTTCGGCCGTCTTTTTTGGGTGATTGAGATACCCGAGCATCACATTGGGACCCTTGATTTTCAGCATGCCTTCCTTGTTGGTTCCAAGGCGTTCGCTGGTTTCAATGTCGAACACCGCAGCAACGGCCCCCGGAATGACGCGGCCGACGGTGCCCGCCTTTGATGTGGGCTGGGTTGGAACATCGATTCCGATGCGAGAGGCGGGGATGTTGACGGCAGCGATGGGGGAGAGTTCCGTGGTTCCATAACCTTCGCTGGGCTCAACACCGTATTTTTCGCAAAACGCTTTTCTCAGGTCGTCCGGAAGTTTTTCTGCTCCGACGATTGCGAGATTCAGAGACGCCATTTCCTCCACCGTACAGCGTTTCATCCACGACCGTAAAAAGGTCGGTGTCGCCATCAGAATGGTGACTTTGAATTTTTGCACGAGGCTCCCCACCATCCTTGAGTCCAGTGGGTTGAAGTGGTAGACGCCGCCCGGATCCGTGCACAGGGGCAGCCACATCGAGACGGTATAACCGAATGAGTGAAAGAACGGCAAAACCCCAAGCATCATGTCGGTAGGCTTCAGATGCAGCAGATGTCTGACTGATTCGATATTGGAGGCAATATTGTTATGGCTGAGCATGACGCCCTTGGGTTCACCTGTCGACCCGGACGTGAAGATAATGGTCATCACGTCATCAGGTTTCAGGCGATCCAGTCCCAGACTGTGTTGCAGCAGACCGAGGGGCAGGAACGCTGCCCTGAAGAAGGCACTGGCTTTATCCCACACGCTGAGCTGTGGCAGCAGATCCTCCAGATAAACCAGATCTGTATTGAGCTGCATGGGGCGTTTTTCCATGAAGCGTCGACTGGTGAGTACCTGCTTAATGCGTGCTTCACTGATGCAGTAATTCACGACGTCATCTGTCAGCGTATAGTTCAAATTGACGGCCACTTTACCTGCAAGTGAGACGGCGGTGTTTGCCAGGACTCCTCCTGTCGATGGCGGCAGCAGAATGCCGACATTGCTGCTGTCGGGCCTGAGGACACGCGTTGTCAGCAGCTTGTGCAGTGCCAGTGCACCTGTCAGCAGTTTTCCACCGGTCAGAACGGTCCCTGCAGAGTCGGCGCACTTGGTGCGGCGCCATGAGACTCGGCATTGCCGGATAAACTGCATCACAGGTCGCAGTCGACGATCTTTGCGGCGTTCCATGGACACGGCACTGAGCTCCAGAACCGCGTGCCGCACAACATCCACATCGTCGACTTTTGGAATGGGCTGGCCGAAGGAAATGGACACCGGATACGGCCAGTGACGCGGCTTTTTCCAGAAGATCTTTCCGCCGTCGTAGCTGAAAATACTTCCCCAGAGTTCATCAAGAAAAACGGGAATCACCGGGGCATCGGTTCCCTTAAGAATTTTGAGCAGCCCGCGTTCAAACTTCTGCAGCTGTCCAGTACGGGAAATCTGACCTTCTGCAAAAATACAGACCAGTTCACCAGCCTGCAGGGCTTCCCTCGCAAGGTTCAGAGATTCCATCAGCGCCCGGGGACCGTCACCCGAACGGATAGGAATATTGCCAAACAGACGTGCCAGCCAGCTGGAAAATGGCCCTTGAACGTAATCAGCGTAGGTCACCATCCGAATATTGCGGGAGCTGCTAAGCAGAATCAACACACCATCCAGCCAGGACACATGATTTGCCACAAGCAGGCCCGGGCCGCGTTCCGGCAGGTTCTCGATGTTGTAAATGCGGACTCGGTAGACGAAACGGCTGAGAAGCCAGACGACGAAACGAATGGTTGCCTGGGGCAGGAGACAGATTGCGTATACCAGAATTGGCAGGATTCCAATTCCCGTAACAAGAAAAATCTCAGCTGCCGTCAGCTTTAGTGAGTCACGAAGCAACCAGAATAGTCCGGAGACAACGACCATTCCCAGCGATGTCAGCTGGTTTCCCGCAGCGAGGATAGCCCCCAGTTTTTCATGAGGACTTCGTTCCTGCTGAAAGGCATTCAGTGGGACATTAAACAGGCCGCCGCCAATCCCAATCATTCCAAGCATTGCCCCTGCCGTTATGGCGGAACCTTTAAATACGAACAGCAGCACGCAGGCGACAGCCATCAGCAGTGCGCCGGCGGGCACAATTCCCAGCTCAACACGTCCCCCCGACAGCCAGCCCGCCAGAACACTTCCAAGCCCTACGCCAAGGGACAACACGGTCAGATAAATCCCCACTTCACTCTGCGTTTTCCCCAGTTCCCCCATTACGTAGACGTCGATATTCATCTGCGCCAGAGAAGCCAGCGACCAGAAAAAGGCAATTCCGAGAGTGACACGCAGCACCGCACGATCACTCATCAACAGAGTCAGGTCACGCCAGGAATAGGTAATCGGATTCCATGGGAATTCCAGCGACGGGTTGGCGGAAGGAACTCGCTGAATCAGTAGACTTCCCACCACGCCGAGGACAGCCACGCACTCCAAAGCCACCAGTGCGAGCAGCAGACTTTGATGCTTTAAGGTGTAGTCACCGAGCAGCATGCCAGCGCCGGTTCCAGCGATCGAGGCGACCAGTGTCACCAGAGCCACCATCCCGTTTGCCGCGGACAGGGACTGGGGCGGAACAATTTCTGAAATGATCCCATACTTGGCCGTACTGAGCAGAGCACTCTGACTGCCCAGCAGAAACAGGATCGCAAACATCGTTGGCTGGTGCCCCAGATAAATCGAGGCGACACCCAGCGCGACCAGAATCACTTCGGCTGCCTTCAGCCAGATCGTTGTGGTTCGTTTGCTGAAACGGTCACCAAGCCAACTGGACCATGGAGCAAAGACGACGAAGGGCAAAACCAGACACACCAGGCCCATGGAGAGAATAAAGGAATCGCCGGACTCGATCTGCTGTTCTGTCAGGTTCTGAGATCGCAACTGCGCTTTGGCAATGGGAATGATTAGCCAGCGATACATGTTGTCTGTCACCGCTGTGAGAAAACTCATCAGCAGAAACCCAAGAAATGACACGGAAGTCAGGCTGGACTGAGACTGGTGTCCAGGCAGAGTTGACGCAGACATTGAAGGTCGCTTTCACGAAAACTTTGCGATTCGCCGGGACAGTCGGTTCCAGGCAACTCTGGTTCTAAAATTTCAGGGGAAAACCGGTTGGGCAGTAAGAACGCGTAAAAAGTACCCGGGCGGGCTAAATTTTATTTTTGCACGGCCAGCCAGCGAACTCGCTGTCAAACGGGGCGAATGCAGGGCTTTAGGACTGGATCAGGACGCAAAATGACCGATGCCGGCTAGGTAGCCTGACTGGAAATCAGTCCCGGGGTTGCCATCGATTGCCTGTTCTGCGGGTGCCAAAGACGTCGTTTCCTGCAGAAAAGCCGCCGGTGACTCTCGTCGAACAACTGGGTGCGGGAAGAAAGTTACCATCATTAAGAACATGCTGATGGTCTCACACCAATGGAAATATTCAAAGAGCAATCGGTGGATAAGTTTTGGTTGTGGCGGCGGATTATAGGGAATGTAGTGATGCATCATTACGGGCGCAGCGGGATTCTGACCCTTGATGTCCGTTATTCCAGGGTTCCTGGATTGTGGCCGGTGTGCGAGGTCCGTCAGATTTTGGGTGATTGGGTTCCGCAAATCGGGGCCCTTTTTGCGGGCCGTGACACCTTCCTGTGCAGACAATGCAGTCTGCGTCTGTTCCCCGCAGGGCGGTCACGCTGGCATAAGTCTGCTGATAAATTACCATGGTCGCCACGAGGTAGTTATTCAGTTCCCAATCAGGAAACACGTGAACCATGAAGTTCCTTTCATTGACTCAGCGGCCGTCGCATTGGGCCGCCTGTATTCTGGCGATTGTCATCGCCTGCTGTGCCAGACCGGCACTGGCCAAAGACAAGACAGACGTCACGGCGGCGGTGACGGCGGTTGTTAAAGACAATACGCTTTCCGTCGATGCCAGCAATTCGACATTTGGTGACACGGCTCCAGGCGTTCCCAAAAAACTAACGGTTGAGTACAGCATCGGTGACGAGAAACTGACTACAGAAGCTGGTGAAGGCGGGAGGGTCGAGATCAACGCGCCGAAAGGCGGGAAGCTCGTGATTCTCAAGGCGTTCTACGGCCCAGCCGATGGATCGCGGCCCGTGAGTATTGAAAACGCCGCCGAGGTCCTGGATACGCTGCCCGGGTTCACCGTTGAACACATCCTCAGTGCCGACGCCGGGGTAAATGGGTCGTGGATCTGCATGGCCCGAGACCCTCAGGGGCGGCTGTTGCTGGGTGGCCAGGATTCGCAGCCGATCACACGTATCACGCTGAAAAACGGCAAGGTGGAAAAGCAGGAAGTCCTGCGAATTCCGGTCAGTGAAACAATGGGTTTGCTGTTCGTTGATGATGTGTTGTATGTCAGCGGCAAAGGCAGTCGTGGTTTCGCACTGTACCGTTGCAAAGACACGAAGGGTGACGACAGCTATGACGATGTCGAGTTTCTTCGCGAGTGGCCGGGTGGATCCGGCGAGCACGGGTCGCACGGTCTGGTGCTGGGCCCGGACAAAATGCTGTACGCAGTGTGTGGAAACTTTACCTCCGTTCCCCGGGATCTTGCTGACAGCACGCCTCATCGCAACTATGGGGATGATCTGGCGTTGCCGCGTATGGAAGACGGAAACGGTTTTGGGGCTGGAGCAAAGCCGCCGGGCGGTTATGTGGCGCGGATGGACCTGAACGGTCAGAACATTGAAATGTTCTCTGCCGGTCAACGCAATACCTACGACATTGGCTTCAGTGCTGACGGGGAATTATTTGGCTTTGACAGTGACATGGAATGGGACTGGGGAACTCCATGGTATCGTCCGGTTCACGTATTTCATTCGGTACGCGGCGGGGATAATGGATTCCGCGAAGGGACGGCGAAATGGCCCGAGTACTACGCGGACGGGTTGCCGCAGACGACCACGATTGGCATCGGCTGCCCGACTGGTGTGGTCTTTGGAACGGGTGCGCGGTTTCCTGTGAAATACCAGAAAGCGTTTTATATCTGTGACTGGACCTACGGACGACTGATTGCTGTGCACCTGACTCCGAACGGAGCCAGTTATACGGGGACTTTTGAGAATTTTGTGGCTCCAAAGTCGCTGAAGGGCAAGGGCGGACGAACGCCGTTCAATCTGACCGACCTGGTCATTGGCGACGATGGTTCCATGTACTTCACGATCGGTGGTCGTGGAACTCAGGCCGGGTTGTTCCGGGTCAGCTACACGGGAAGCGACGTGTCGGAGCCGCTGGCGGCGACTCAGCTGCAGAACAAGGACGGTGCCGACGCCCGAGACCTGCGTCGCAAACTGGAATCGTTCAATGTGAAGCCCGATGCTGCCGCCGTGAAATTTGCATGGCCGCATCTCAGCAGCAGCGACCGCTTTATTCGGTATGCAGCCCGCATGGCGATTGAACGTAATCCCGTCGAAGAGTGGCAGGCGAAGGCCCTCGCCGAAAAGCAGCCCGACGCCGCATTAACGGCTCTGCTGAGCCTTGCGCGGCTCGGCGCGGGCGAAGTACAGGCTTCGGTACTGAAGCGATTGACAGAAATCCCCTTCTCGGGACTTAGTGAAGAGCAGGCGCTGAACAAGCTGCGTGTGATTGAGGTTTCGGTCGCGCGGCATGGCGTACCGACAGGGGACGTTGCGAAGCAGGTGCTGGCAGATATTGACCCACTGTATCCTGCTAAAAGCGAGGCGATGAATCGGGAATTGAGTCAGCTGTTGCTGGCAATGAATGCGCCAAATGCGGTTTCCAGAACCGTTGAACTGATGAAAGCCGCTACCACACAGGAAGAACAAATGGCCTATGTGGTTTATCTGCGGAACGTAAAGACCGGATGGAATACGGATCTTCGCAAAACGTACCTTGCATGGTGGAACGAGGGACGATCCACCAAGAATCCGGCTCGTGTTACCGGATGGTTTGCAGACGCCGGGATCCGTTTTAATAACGGATCCAGCTTTGCAAACTTCCTGTCACATGCCCACGAAGAAGCCAAGTTTACGATGACACCGGAGGAGATCATAGCACTGGCCGATGTCCTCGCGCAGTACGATGCGGTCCATTCAAACCGTCAGACATATGTTCCCGGACCGGCTCGACCATTGGTGAAAGAGTGGACCAGTGCCGAGTTAGTGGCATTGCTTGACAAAGTGGGCAGTGGACGAGATTTTGGTCGAGGAAAGAAATTGTTCAACGACGCGCAGTGTATTGCCTGCCATCGTTATGGGGATCAGGGCGGAGCCGTGGGGCCGGACCTGACTGCCGTGTCGACCAGGTATAAGCGTCAGGATATTCTGGAATCGTCGACGGAACCGTCCAAAGTACTCTCTGAGCAGTACATGAACACGGCCATCGAAACGACCGCTGGCAAAGTGATTGTCGGTCGCATTACGGAAGAGACAGAGGACCAGATCACACTGCGTCCAAATCCACTTCAGCCGGAAACGGTGACGGTGAAAAAGTCTGAAGTGGAATCTCGGCAACTCTCGAAAGTGTCACCGATGCCGGCGGGGCTGCTGAATACTTTGACTGAAGACGAGGTTCTGGACCTGCTGGCCTATCTCGAATCCTTCGGAGATCCAAAGCATCCGAACTTCAGGCGATAAGCATAAGGCGATGGGCCGGAAATTCTTCCGGGGTTGGCAGATCTGAAGAGGTCAAAACGACGGCTGGCGATACGTTCTCTCACGGGGGTGAGGCGAATCGCTGGCCGCCAGCCTGACGGCAGAAGATTACGGTCTCAGCAACAGCTGTAGAAGGCTCCGTTGTGGCTGGTATTTTGAAATGCTGGCGACGACGGGGTATCTGAAAAAAACGCTGCGTACAGGTTGGTACAAGTCTTTTCTGGTGGCAGCGGCTGGCGTTGCCGGATTGCAACCTGGATCACGCTTCCTGCCATAAATCCTGTGTGGCAGTAGTGCCCGACAACTTCCTCGGGCACTACTGCAGGCGCTGGGCAGGGAAAACCTGGAAACGGCCGGGGCCAGCTAAAGTGTTGCTTGTGTCAGGTGACGGTCAACGATCGAGAACGTTCTCAGGTGTTTTCCCAGAACCGACGCGTTGGGACTTGTAGATACCGTTTTGACCGCTGAAGAGCCATGCACAGCCGCAGACAATAGCGACATCGGCGGCAAATCCGGATTGCAGTAGATTCGGGCTGTGGGGAGCGAATAATTCGATCGCCAGGACGATTGAAGCAACCGGGGTATTGGTAGCGCCGGCGAAGACAGCGACGAAGCCCAGTCCTGCCATCTCATCAACTGGCATGCCAGTCAGTCTGCCCAGCGAGTGTCCAATCGCGGCGCCGATAAAGAACAGCGGTGTCACTTCGCCACCTTTGAAGCCACTGCCGACGGTTACCGCTGTGAACAATGATTTCCACCACCAGCTGAACCAGCCGGCACCACCGACGTGGAAACAGGACAGGATAGTCACGGAACCCGGTGATTGCGGACTGGCGGAGACACCCAGTCCCAGGTAGTCGCGGGTTCCGGTCAGGAGGGATAGTGCAATCACAGCCATCCCCCCGACGACAGGTCGCAGCCACGGGATTGTGATGAAGAATTTCAGGCCCTGACTGACCTTGCGAACGAGCTCCGCGAAGAGACGACTGGTAAGACCGAACAGCAGTCCCGCAAACGTCAGCAGGAGCAATCGCAGCAGCAGGGCGAGGGGCCCGGAGTTCAGTGTCGCCACGGAATTGAGAGTTGAGACGATGCAATAGGGAGTATGTTGCGTGCCCCAGGCCTGAGCCACTTGGTCACCGGCGATGGCAGCCAGCAGTGACGGCAGAAAGGCCTGCAGGCTGAGTCTTCCGATCGTGGGAACTTCTATGGCAAAAACGGCTCCCGCCACAGGGGTTCCAAAGACGGCACCAAATCCGGCGGCCATACCGGAGGACAGCAGGATCCGAGTGGAATCGGGCGAGAATTTCAGCCAGCGACCGAGCACGCTGGCCAGGCTTCCCCCGATTTGCACGGCTGTACCCTCACGACCTGCTGAACCACCACAGACATGGGTAAGCAGAGTTCCGATCAAGACGAGGGGAGCCATGAGCCCCGGGACACCACCTCGGGGTTCATGAATCTGCTCGATAATCAGATGATTACCGCCTTCGGCGTCACGACTATAAAAATGATAAAGACATCCGGACAGCAGGCCGGCGAGCGGAAGCAGAAACAGCAGCGAGGGGTACCGCCAATGCAGATGGGTTGCGGCATCCAATAGCCAGAGAAAAAGTGCTACGGTCGAACCAACAACCGCCCCGACGAGGGTTGCCAGAACCAGCCATTGAAAGAGAAAGGAGACAGACCTGCGAACGTCATTCTGGGATTGCGGCGGCAACATGGCAAAGGCCCGTAAGCACAGAACCGATGAAATACGGTGCGGCACGGTGACATCGAAACAATCGACTGTCAAAGCACTGTGTGCATCGCCGAACGCCGCATTTGTTGGTTCAAAGTGGTAGAGTCTGTTTGCAGCTTCAAGACGTGTTACTGAGGACGAAAACCGTCTGGTTCATCAGGCTTCCGGAGCAGTCCTGCGGAGGATTCGAAGAATCGACGACGACGTCCGGTGGCCTGATCAGGTTGTTTGGAGTGTTCCTCGAGATCATGGAGATTTGCCTGACAGGCACGGCAGCCCACGGTCTGCAGATGAAACTCAATGTAGTCAGCAGTGTCCGGAGAGAGAGTTCCAAGCAGGAAGCCGCCCAACTCGCTGCGGGTGGGGCAACTGAGACGATGTCGCTGCCAGATTTCCCCGATTGAGTTGCCTCCCTGATCCCGACTTCGTATCACGTCCGCCACACGAATTTTCAGTCGTGAATCAACACGCATTTGCTGCTCGAACTCGGCCATCCGTACCGCGGGCAGGAGTTCGTCCAGCCACGCTGTGATTTCACGATCAGTCCACTCCATGCCCTGTACTCCGGAACCGGATGAACCCGGTCATAACCAGAAAACACTGATGGCCCAGTATGGCAGATCTGGTCGCCTGACGAGAAGGCGAAGACTGCAGAATAGTTTTGGAGGGAATCTCCTCCACTCGGAAGCCCGAGCCGGGGAAGTGACTTCAGTGACGGGCAGAGGTCAGCGAACGGCTCGCCAGGGCCCAGAAAAAGCTGCGAATAGGGCGTTTTCCATCCGGGTTGAAATGCTCCATGTTGTCCGACTATTCAGCAGACAATGCTGGGGAATGTTCACGGAAGTGAGTATCGTGGTCGATAAGGAAAACGAGGGGACTCCTGAAGGGGCACCTTGTGACAGCAACGATTGTGCGTTAGAATCTGGCGAGCTGCGCAGAGTGCGCAGAATTTCGGCGGATGAATCACTTGAACGGCAATTGCAGTTGACCACTCGGAAGATCTGGCAGAGACATACTGCCACAGACAGTTTCAGAATTCTGGTAAGTTCGAGCTGTTTGTCTGCAAATCTGGCAAAGCGTGTTTCAGGCCCGCCGCACCGTTGACGTCCGGGATAAATTGTTCGTGCAATACCGGCCCTATCACAATTCGGATCCACCCCGACTACACCAGCTGTGGCATACCTGCCAGCTCGGTCGAAATGCGGCTGAAGGGTTTCCGTGCGACGTTTTCGAGCTTTTTGCGATTTCCCCGCCGTATTTTGAACGTGAAGGGTTGATTGTCGCTGTCGACGGAACGCGAATTGTGGGATTTGTTCATGCCAGTTTTGCCGTCAACGCGGCAGAAACGCAGCTCGACAGGACTCAGGGAATTTTGTCGGCTCTCATGGTCCATCCGGACTTTCGCCGGCAGGGGATTGGCACAGAGCTGGTTCGGCGTGCTGAACAGTACCTCAGGTCGCGGGGGGCAATCAGTGTCGAAGCCGGGGGCGGGCTAAACAGAAATGGGTTTTACTGTGGAATCTATGGGGGCCTTGAGCCATCGGGGGTTTGCAGTCAGGCAGCCAACTGGAAAGAATTTTTTTCTGTCAGCGGATATGCGGCGGGAGCAGAAACCTACGTGTTTCGGCGGGATTTGCTGAAAAGTCGGGATCCTGTGCACGCCCGGCTGCTGCGGCATCGCAGAAACCTGAACCTCGTCATTACGGACCGTCCAACAGGAGAATCCTGGTGGTGGTTTGTGCGGTTCGGCCATCTTGATTCGCTGCGATTTGAAATGCGGTCGCGGGATGATAATGCGCTGGTGGCATCGGGACAGATCATCGGCATGGATTTGTTTATACCGAAGTGGGGTGTTCGCAGCGTTGGCATTCGGGGAATTTACGTGCCGGAGACCCGAAGGCGGTTTGGATTTGCGCAGTCGCTGGTTCTGGAGATCTGTCGCAGACTGCGTGAAGAATCTGTCCAGTTGGTGGAGGCCCAGGTGGATTCAGAGAATAAGGCAGCCATCGAACTATTCACCTCCGCGAGGTTTGAACTGCATGCACGGCTGCTGACCTTCCGGAAAACGCTTCGTCCGCAGCCCGTAAGCTAGCGTGTGAAAAGCCCAGGCAGGGAATTGCAGACGCAGTTTGCCTTTGAGGAATTCGCATTGCCAGGCAAATTGGTTGCGTCTGCAGAGGCGGTCGAGGATTCTGAAGGTGGCAGGACCGAAGGTGGTTGTCCGGGGCCAGTTGAAGGGAGTGAATTGATGATCCCGGACACACTGACATGCGGTTGGCGGGAAGTACTGGGTGCGACAGAACTGCGGCCGACACTGCAACAGTTGGGGGCGTTTCTCGTCGAAGAGAGGCAATCGTTTCAGGTGTTTCCTCAGCCCGAGAACGTGTTTCGAGCCTTGGAACTGACCCCCCTTGAGCGGGTGAAAGTCGTCATTCTTGGTCAGGACCCGTATCACGACGCCGGGCAGGCCCACGGGCTAAGTTTTTCGGTGCCACACGGGGTGTCAATTCCACCATCGCTGCGAAATATCTATCGCGAGTTGGCAGAGGATCAGCAGATCGTGATTCCGGGGCATGGATGTCTGGAATCCTGGGCTGAGCAAGGTGTGTTATTGCTCAACACTGTATTGACGGTTCGGGCGCACTGTGCAAACTCGCATCGCGGCCGCGGCTGGGAGCGGGTCACGGCGTCGATGATTGAACGTGTGAACGAACTGCCCGGGGTGGCATTTTTGCTTTGGGGAGCATCCGCTTCGCGAATTGCCACTGGATTGCATTCCAGGCATCTGATTATTCAAAGTGCTCACCCGTCTCCATTATCGGCGTACCGCGGCTTTTGGGGAAGTCGGCCTTTTTCCCGGGTGAACGCCTGGTTGCGCGATCACGGAAAGAGGGAGATCGACTGGCGGCCTGACTGTTTGAAATGATCGGGACGGGGTTACGCTCCGCAGAAAGGCCTTGAATCAGGGTAGGAGCGTTTCTGGTATGACGTTGGGCCGGTTTAAGACGTCTTGTGTATCAAATTCGTTGAACGGAGCAGATCATCGGGGTTAACGTATTGTGGGGCAAAACTGTGGGCATCGCCCGAGGGCACTCATTTTTTCTCAAAGCAGTAGGCACACCCCCCGGTACTGTCCGGCCTTTCGTTCAATTCTCAAGGCGACGGAATTTGGACAATGCCTGCGACTTTTCAAAGTGACACCCCTTGGCCAATTGCCCATGGATCGATAACCGAAACTCAGGTGGCAAGCTTAGAGAAAGCGTTAGGGTGAGTGGGTGAGATTCGAGAAAATCCAGCCTGACGTACGCGATGAATTCCGGCAGCATGCTTGTTTTTTTAGCAGTTATTCCGGGGAATCGGAGAATTCCGGAAAATCCTGAGATAACATCGCTGTCAGATGGGGGTTCCCCCGGCGGAAATCTCGGAATTTCAATAAATGCACGAACATTCTGTTCAACAAACGATGTTATAAAAGGGCCGAAAGCTGAACCGCCAGCGGTGTAACCGGATTGCGGTAAATAAGAATCAATGGGACTGAGGCGTTCGATTTTGTTCGATGTTTCTTGACAAACAGATGAGTTGTTCGCAAACTTTGTGAAAAATAGGAGCAGTATTTGCTTCCCGCCCGCCTTAATTCCCACCTCGGCAGATTGTTTTAGCCAACTGCTTCCCCGGTTCTCAGGTTTAATTCTTGTAGATTTCTTCAACAGGCTGCAGGCGATGTCGTCTGCCGCTGGTGTTTTTTCCTGGAGAGAGATGGATGATTTCTGGACAGTCTCGCAGAAGTTTTCTGCATGTTGGATTCTGTGGTGGCATTGGCCTGAGTCTGGCTCAGTACTTCCAGATGAAGTCAGCCCAGGCGGACATCAAGAATTACGAGAGCAAAGAAGGTAGCGCAAAGTCCGTTATCTTTATCTTCCTGCCCGGTGGAATGGCCCATCAGGAAAGCTTTGACCCTAAGCCGTACGCTCCTATTGAGTACCGTGGTCCGATGTCATCAATCGAGACCAACGTTCCGGGGATCTTTATTAATGAGCGTTGGGTACAGACCGCGAAGGTGATGGACAAAATCACCATTTGCCGCAGCATGACTCATGGTGAAGCCGCACACGAGCGTGGCACGCACAACATGTTCACGGGTTATCGCCCCAGCCCTGCGCTGTCCTATCCAAGTATTGGAAGCGTGGTCAGCCATGAATTCGGACCTCGCAACAACATCCCACAGTACATCTGCATTCCCGGGCAGCCGAACGAGTTTGCCGGTACGGGTTATCTCAGTTCTTCATTTGCACCATTCAGTCTGGGATCGGATCCTGCTGATGGCGGGTTCACAGTTCGGGACCTGAAGTTGCCAGGCGGAGTAACAGACGAACGATTCAATCGACGTCGTCGAGCATTGGACGCTGTCAATGATTACTTCGTCAACAAAGAGAAAGCGGATTCGCTGGACGCCGTGGATACATTTTATCAGCGTGCATACGGTTTGATCAGTTCACAGCAGGCTCGAGAAGCGTTTGATCTCAGCAAAGAGTCTGACGCGTTGCGTGATGAATACGGTCGCAACACGGCAGGTGCTCGCATGCTGATGGCTCGTCGTTTGATCGAAGCGGGCTCCCGTTTCGTCACTCTGACCTACGGCGGCTGGGACATGCATGACAATATTGCGGCCGGCATGAACGGTCAGGTTCCTCCTCTGGATCAGGCCTTCGGGCGTTTGATCCGGGACCTTGACGAGCGGGGGCGTTTGAAGGACACAATGGTTTGTATCGCCAGCGAGTTCGGCCGAACGCCGAAGATTAACGGAACATCTGGTCGAGACCACTGGCCGAAGGTATTCAGCGTGGTGATGGCGGGAGGCGGCGTCAAGGGCGGCCAGATTTACGGTTCATCAAACTCGACGGCCAGCGAACCGGAAGACAATCCTCTGAATGTGGAAGACTGGGCAACCACGATTTATCACTGCCTTGGGATTGTTGCCGACAAAGAATTGATGGCTCCCGGTGACCGACCAATCGAAATCGTCGATGGCGGAAAAGTGCGTTCAGAACTGTTGGTCTGAAAAGCGAGGACAAACAACGCTGCAGATTGCCTCAAACAACTGCAGCGTTGTTAGGACTATTTGCCGCGTTGCCTGTGTTTACGACAGGGAATCAATGGAACTCGTTGGTTCTGGTCTCACACAGTGCTGTAGTCAGCATCAATGATGGTGACCGCTGGGGTGATGTTATTGCGTGGCGTGGTGAAGGACAATGCGGGCCGTTATCTGGCCGAAGAATGTGCGGGACATCGTTTGAAAGCGATAAACGCAGTGCCACTGGCTCTGAAGTCGGTAGCACGTGTTGTGAACCTAGTGGTGGTTAAGCGAGCAGGATTGAACGCCGAACATTCTAAGACGCCTTGACGTTTTGGTGTAGTTTAGTGCGTCGCAGGTGCATACGGTTCACTTGGTGTGGTTGGCAGCAATCGTATCTGTGTGGATGGTGAAAAAAGTTCAGTAGAGGCGTGCCCCCCCATGGAAGGCGAGGGCATCACGTCGGGAAGGATTCCCACTGTAACTGGCTCAGTGGATGAGACCTAAAAACATGCGTTCAGCATTTCTTCGAACCCTGTTGCTGTTATCGATAGTGACTCAGGGTGTTCAGGCGATCGCCGCTGACCCAGCGCTTTCGATCATTCTTCCTCGCGGAGCGCAGCGAGGCACGGAGCAGGTGTTCCGGTTCTCGGGAGCCCGCCTGGACGATGCTCAGCAGATCTTCTTTTACGAACCCGGTTTCGAGGTTCTGGAGATCAAGACGGTTGACGCGAACAACATCGACGTCAAGGTGAAGATTGCCTCGGATTGTTTGTTGGGTGAGCACACAGCCCAGGTTCGCACCAAAAGTGGCATTTCGGACTACCGAACGTTTTTCGTCGGTGCACTTCCGACTGTTGCCGAGGTAGAGCCGAATACCGACTTTGCGGCTCCGCAGCAGATTTCGTTGAATGTGACCATCAGCGGAACGGTCGAGAACGAAGATGTGGACTACTTCGCTGTGGAAGCGAAGAAGGGGCAGAGGTTGTCCGTGGAAGTCGAGGGTATGCGATTCGGGCAGACACTGTTCGACCCATACGTTGCGATTTTGAACGACAAGCGATTTGAACTGGCAGCGGTCGACGATTCTCCGTTGTTGAAGCAGGATGCTGCAGCATCCATTATTGTTCCGGAAGACGGGCGTTACGTCGTGGAGATGCGTGACAGTGGTTATGGTGGCGACGGCAATTGTCGTTATCGACTGCACATTGGTACGTTTCCACGCCCAACGATCACTTACCCTGCCGGTGGTCAGGCTGGTCAGACTCAGGAGATTGCGTTCATTGGTGACGCCAACGGACCGATCACTAGGCCGACGGCTTTTCCGGCTGAAGGCGCAGAAACGGTTGTGTACATTGAAGATGCCGACGGCATCACGCCATCAGGCCATACGCTGCGAGTTTCTCAGCATGCCAATTCGCTGGAGACAGAGCCTAATCAGGGTTTCGACACGGCGACAGTGGTGTCCGTGTTTCCCTCGGCGTTTAATGGAATTCTCCAGGAGCCCGGAGACGTCGATATTTTTCGATTCGCAGCGAAGGCGGGGCAGGTCTTTGAAGTCGAGTGCTTTGGCCGTCGAATTCGGTCGCCAATCGACCCTGTAATGAATCTCTACAAATCGACAGGTGAGGGCATTACGGGCAACGATGATTCACGTGGCCCGGACAGTTATTTCCGCTGGCAGGTCCCGGCGGACGGCGACTATGCGATTCGCGTGGCTGATCACCTGAATCGTGGTGGTCCGGATTTTGTGTACCGAATTGAATTTCAGGAAGTGAAGCCAGCCCTCAGCGTGGGAATTCCTCGCGTTGCACGTTACTCGCAGTCTCGTCAGCAGATTTACGTACCACGTGGTAATCGTTATGCCACTGTGATTTCGGCCGAGCGATTGAACTTTGGTGGAGAACTGACGATTGATGGGTTGCAGTTGCCGGCTGGGGTAACGATGATCGCCCAGCCGATGCCTGCCAATCTGAACGTAATGCCAGTGGTGTTTGAAGCCGCTGCCGACGCGCCGCTGGCCGGAGCTTTGTTGGACTTCCGCATGAAGCCTACGGATGCCAATCTGAACTTGTATGGTCGATTCGCCAATCGAGCAGACTTTGTGATTGCCGGACCTGGTCAATCGCTGTATGTGTGGAAGGACGTGGATCGGTTGCCGTTTGCGGTAGTGGAAGAGTTACCGTTCCAGCTGGAGATTGTTCAGCCCAATGTGCCGATTGTGCGTGACGGTCAGATGATGCTGAAGGTCGTTGCGAAGAAAAAAGAAGGCTGGGACGAGGCGATTCAGGTTCAGTTTCCGTTCCGTCCTCCGGGGATTGGGGCAAACAGCGAGATTACGATTCCCAAGGGTCAGACAGAAGCTCTGTATCAGCTCAATGCGGACGGGAACGCCGCACTCGGGAAATGGCCCGTTTATGTGCTTGGGTTCGCCAATATTAACGGAGCAGCCTGGGGTTCTTCGCAGATGGCGACACTGGAAGTTGCCGAGCCGTGGCTGGGACTGACGGTGCAGCGATCCTCGGTCGAACAGGGCAAAGAGACCGAGGTGGCGGTTGAAGTTCAGTTGTTGAAGGAACTGAAAACACCGGCAGAAGTTGTGCTCGTTGGATTGCCACACAAGGTGACTGCAGAGCCTCTGAAAATTACGCCGGAGACAAAAGAGCTGATCTTTAAGATCAAGACGGCAGCGGACAGTCCTGAAGGGAACCATAAGAACGTGTTCTGTCAGGTGACCGTCATGGAGAATAACGAGCCAATTCTTCATGCAAGGCTGGGGAATTCGGAACTGCGAATTGATAAGCCATTGCCGATGCCGACGGCGGCCCCGGCGCCAGCTCCGATGCCTGTTGCCGCAGCTCCGGCGGCTGCAGCACCGGCACCCCCGGCAGAAAAGCGGTTGACTCGTCTGGAGAAACTGCGTCTGGAGGCACAGCAGAAGGGTGGCGCACCGAAGCCATAGCGAATTGGACCGGATCAGGATCTTCAAATCCGGAGACTCTGAATACGGAACCCCCTACCTGCCGGGAAATTAAACAATGCAGGGCAGTGAACACGGGCAGGTGTTTCACTGCTGAGACTGGTTGCGGATGTGTGTGAACGATCCGCAGGAAAACAGACGAGCGTTTGGTGGTTTGATTTTCGAATCGGAAAAAATCCATGAAATTTGATGTCACATTCCGTGTGCTTGCAGCCGTCATGATGCTGCCTGTAAGCCTGTTCGGTGACGAAGTGGCACCAGCGTCCCTGATCGTCGCGCCAGCGGACATTCATCTGTCTGCTCTGCGGGACCGACAGTCTCTGCTTGTTCAGGCGGTACTTCCCAACGGACTGACTCAGGACGTCACGGAGAAGGTCGAATTTAAGATAGAGAATGAAGCCTTGCTCCGCAGGGACGCGGCAACGTTCTATCCGGTTGCGGATGGTACCACAAAGCTTGTTGTGACGTACTCGGGGCAAACCATTGAGGTCCCGGTTACAGTGCAGAACAGCCAGGTGGACCCACCCATCAGTTTCCGCATGGATGTGATGCCGGTGTGGATGAAGACCAGCTGCAACAATGGAAGTTGTCACGGGGCAGCGCGTGGCAAGGACGGTTTTCGGTTGTCACTGTTTGGCTTTGACCCGGAAGGCGACCATTATCGACTGACGCGAGAGATTCCAGGACGCCGCATTAATCTTGCTCTTCCAGCAGAGAGTCTGCTGATGGAAAAGGGTGCAGGTTTGGTTCCGCATACGGGGGGCAAGCGATTTGAGGCCGGCAGTGAGCATTACAACACTGTTTTGCGCTGGCTGGAAGCCGGAGCACCCAACGATCCGGGTCCGGTACCTGCTGTGGTCTCCGTGGAATTGTATCCTAAGAACGCAGTTCTGGACGGAGAAGGTGCCACACAGCGACTGACGGTTCGGGCCAGGTACGCGGATGGAACTGACCGAGACGTCACGAATCTGGCGTATTTCAGCTCCAACAATGAAAACAGTGCTGAGATCGCGCAGACTGGGCTGGTGACAGCACATGCGCGGGGTGAAGCTTTCATCATGGCGCGGTTCGACACGCACACGGTGGGGTCACAGTTCATTGTCCTGCCGAAGGGGTTGCAGTACGAGGATCCAAAGACGCCAGAAAACAATTACGTAGACACACTGGTGCATGCGAAGCTGAGAAAGCTCCGCATCATTCCATCGGAACTCTGCACGGATGAAGAGTTCCTGCGTCGTGTCTACGTCGACATTACTGGAACCATGCCGACGTTTGCCGAGTACGAGCGTTTTGTTGCAGATACCGATGCGATGAAACGTGAGAAGCTGGTTGACGATTTGCTGGGGCGAAAAGAGTTCGTTGACATCTGGGTTATGAAGTGGGCCGAGTTGCTGCAGGTGCGAACGATTGCCAATCGGGTTGAGAAGAAGCCGATGCTGGCCTACTACAACTGGCTGAGAGAGAAGATTGCCGGCAACACGCCAACGGACAAGATGGTTCAGGAGCTGCTGGGAGCCCGTGGAGGATCCTTCTCTAATCCGGCCACGAACTATTACCAGACCGAGACGGAGACTTTGAAGGTTTCAGAAAACGTGGCTCAGGTGTTTATGGGCATGCGTATTCAGTGCGCCCAGTGCCACAATCATCCGTTCGACCGTTGGACCATGGACGACTACTACGGGTTTGCAGCCTTCTTTTCGCAGATTGGCCGCAAGCAGGGAGAAGACCCTCGTGAAACCATCATTTTTAATTCCGGTGGCGGCGAAGTGACGCACCTTGTGGGTGGTCGAGTGATGAAGCCGAAGTTCCTTGGGGGGATTGAGCCGGATCTGGCGGGACGCGATCGTCGCGAAGTCATGGCGAACTGGCTGGCCTCATCAGAGAACCCATTTTTCGCGAAGAATCTGGCCAACATTGTCTGGGCGCATTTCTTTGGTCGCGGAATTATTCAGGAAGTGGACGACGTGCGTGTCAGCAATCCACCGGTGAACGGCGAGTTGCTGGACGAATTGGGACGTCGCTTTACGGACTACAATTACGACTTCCGAAAGTTGGTTCGGGACATCTGCACATCAAGGACTTATCAGTTGTCCACGAAGACGAACCCCACCAACGAATCAGACCATAAGAACTTTGCTCATGCCGAATTGCGAAGAATTCGCGCAGAGGTACTTCTGGACTGCATCAGCATCGTCACCGCGACTCAGGACAAGTTTCCCGGGCTGCCGACGGGTGCACGAGCCGTGCAGATTGCTGACGGAAACACGGCAACGTACTTCCTGACGACCTTTGGACGTGCGAAACGTGAGTCTGTGTGTTCCTGTGAGGTCAAGATGGAGCCGAACCTGTCACAGGCACTGCATCTGATCAACGGTGATACGTCCAATGCGAAGATTCAACAGGGAGGCATGGTTCCTTTGCGTCTGAAGGAAGGCAAATCGCACGCAGACATCGTCACAGAAATGTACATGCGTTGCTTTAGTCGCCGTCCTACGGACAAGGAAGTGAGCTCGCTGGTAGCACTGGTATCAGAGCAGCAGAATCCTCAGGAAGCACTCGAAGACATCTTCTGGTCGCTCCTGAATTCGCGAGAGTTCCTGTTCAATCACTGAAAAATTGGGGGCTGGAACTGCAAGCCCGGCAGGCAACTGTCGGGCTTTTTCTGCAGCCCTCTGGTCCGGTTATAACAATTGTTTGGATTGTCTGGTGTAACCAGGGTAAGACTGGCAGGATTTTCTGTAAGCGGGGGGTGTGCGGACTTCGGTAACTCGGCAGTTTCTGCCGAAGATGAGCCCGTAACAAAGTTGCAAGTGGCATACGTGCGTTGCATGTCCCGTTGCAGTCAGAGCTGGTGTTTGCTGTCTTGGGGTCTTGTGAGTTTGGAGTGAGTTATGAAGCGTTTGAAGTCTTTTTCTGCTGGTGTTGCAATAGCCGCGCTTCAGTTAGTTGGAAGCCAGGGCATTGCTGAGGACAAGGTCACTTTTGAGGACCACATCAAACCGATTTTCCGGGATCGTTGTTTAACCTGTCACAACACCAACAAGAAGAGTTCAGACCTTGACCTGTCATCGTATACGACGATGATGCAGGGTGGGGCGTCCGGTGCATCGATCGAGCCTGGTGATTCCGCAGCCAGTTACCTGTTTGGCCTTGTCGCACACTCCAGCGAACCTTACATGCCTCCGAATGCGGACAAGATTCCGGAAGCGGAGATTGAGTTGCTGCGGAAGTGGATCGAAGGGGGGGCCCCAGAGACGGCGTCCAGTAAGGTTGTTCTGAAAAAGAAGAACAATGTGGCGATGAGTGCCGTGTCCGCCGGAGCGCGTCCGGAAGGCCCAGCGCCGATGCCTGACGTCCTGAATCTTCAGCCTGTGGTCAAGACTACTGCGACCACAGCAGTTTCGGCGATCGCAACGAATCCATGGTCAAAGCTTGTGGCCGTTGCCGGTCAGAAGCAGGTGGTGCTTTATCATTCTGAAACCATGGAAGCGTTGGGAGTTCTGCCGTTTCCCGAGGGGCGTCCCAGGGTTCTGAAATTCAGCCGAAACGGAAGCCTGTTGCTGGCCGGGGGTGGCCGCGGTGCATCGAAAGGCCTTTGCGTGGTCTGGGACGTGCGAACGGGCGAGCGCGTGATGACTGCCGGTGACGAACTGGACGAAGTGCTGGCTGCGGACATCAGTGCCGACCAGTCGCTGATCGCACTTGGCGGCCCACAGAAGATTGTTCGTGTCTACAGCACTGCAACTGGTGAACTGGCCTATGAGTGTAAAAAACACACCGACTGGATTTACTCACTGGAGTTCAGTCCGGATGGAGTGTTGTTGGCGACATCTGACCGCAGCGGTGGATTGCTGGTCTGGGAAGCCCAGACGGGACGTGAATACCTGACTTTGACGGGCCACACCGGACCTGTGTACTCAGTTTCCTGGCGAATTGACGGGAACGTGTTGGCGTCTGGCAGTGAAGACACCACGATTCGGCTTTGGGAAATGGAAAACGGCGGCCAGATTAAATCCTGGGGCGCTCATGCCGCGGGCGTCTTTTCGGTTGAGTATTGCCGGGATGGCAGAATTGTGTCGTCCGGCCGGGACAAAACGGCGAAGCTCTGGGATTCCAATGGTGGAGCGATCCGCAGTTTTGAGGCCTTCAATGACCTGGCTTTGCAGGCCACACACTGCGACGAAACAGATCGAGTCGTTGCGGGAGACTGGACGGGTGAAATCCGAGTCTGGAACGCCGCAGATGGAACTCGACTTGGAAACCTGAGCACCAATCCACCGACTCTGGAGGAGCGTTTGGCACAAACTCAGGCCCTGGTCGGCCCTGCAACAGAGAAGCTGGGTGTTGCAACCGGTGAACGCGACGCGGCCGTTGCTGCCTGGAAATCGCAGCAGGAGAAGGTTGCGACGGTGAACCTGACCTGGCAAACGGCAGACAAAAAGAAAACTGATCAGTTGTCCGTCGTAACTGTGGAAGAGCAGAAACTGGCTGCCGAGCAGGTGCGGGAGAAGGATCTGTCGGAGAAGATTGGCGTTCTTCAGAAGGCCATTCCAGAGCTTAAAGCAGCGGCAACGAAGGCTGCGGAAGCATTGGAACTGACAAAGACTGATGAAGAACTGAAAAAAGTTGTCGAGCAACTGCAGGCACAGGTGACGGCCCGCGAAGAGGAGCTGAAGGGGAAAGATGGCGAGTTGTCCATTTCGAAGACGGAAGTGGTCAAGCTTGCGGGGAACGTCGAAACACAGAAGCAGACTCTGGTAACAGATGAACAGACTCTAGTGGCAGCAAAGGCCGCTCTGGATGCAGAAACGGCAGCACTCGCACCTTACGAGAAGGCTGCTCAGGAGAAGGAAACAGTTCTGGCCGCAGCACAGAATGAACTCAACCGCACGAACGGACTTGTGGATCGCTGGCAGAATTACATCGCGCTTCGGGATGAGCTGTCGGCTCTGGAAGCGGCGAGGAAATCGCGTGACAACGCACAGTTAGCGTCTCTGGAAGCTCAGGCCGAACTTGATGAGAAGCAGACTGCAATGGCAACTGCCGCGAAGACGGCGGAAGAGTCCAGGACTGCGATGACAGCGATGGAAAAGAAGGCGGAGGAAGTCACTGTTGCTATGAATCTCGTGAACGCTCAGATGGTCGCTCAGCAGGACCTGATGAATCGGACGCAGAACGCAGTGCCATCGATCAGGGCGGCTTTAGAGCAGGCGAGGGGAGCATTGGCTTTGCTGCCTGACAACGCCGAAATCAAGGCCTCGATCGAGAATCTTGCTGCAGTTGCCGATCGGCAGGAAAAGTCGATACCGGTGATGACAGAGCAGATCGCTGCCATGGGTATACAGATTGAGGCATTGAAGGTTGAAATTGAAACAGCGAAAAAAGCCGCGGCAGAATCCATGGTAGCTTTGGCGGCATCGGAAGAGAAAGTGCAGGCCCTTGCAGCAGAAATGGCTCCGGTGGAAGGTCGCCTGAAAGAGATGCAGGGACAGTTGGCGACAGCTGAGCAGGCCGTTCAGGCAGCCAGCGGCGTCGTGGAATCGCGTCGGCAAACGTTGCGACCACTGCTGCAGCTGACATCTGTGAAATAATGATCCCTGAAATGTCGGTGATCGCAGAATAGAAAAAATGCTCGCGGAAACGCGAGCATTTTTTTTGTCGTTGTTAGTTCCGCATTTGTAACAGCCAGTCTCCGGATTCCTTCGCTGGATCCTTTCAAGGACTGTGCGAACGGATTTCGATCGCTGATGAGGTCCGCTGCGGGACGGCGTCAGGGGCGAAAGCCGATGACGCCGGTAACCTGAACAGTGACTGCAGTAACTGGGACCTAGTCCGGCAGAACTTCTGAGAAAAAACGGATCCAGTTTCCGTGCATGATTCCAGTGATATCGGCGGTTGAGTAGCCACGACGTTCCAGCAGTTCCGCAATCTTCTGCAGGTCCCGGAACCGATCGAAGTCGGAAGGAGTCTGCTCAACTCCGTATCCGCCATCAAGATCACTTCCGATACCGACATTGCGGGCATTTCCGGCAAGCTGGCAGATGATATCGATATTTTCGACAGCTCGTTCCATGGTAACGAGTCGTTCGCTGACGCGGCGGACATATCCGGGTTGCAGCATAATGATGTCAAATGCGATGCCAATGACACCATCTCGTTCGATGACAGCCTGGTACTGCTCATCTGAGAATTGTCGTTGCCATGGGGCCAGTCGACGGGAGTTCTGATGGCTGGCATGGATCCGCCCGCCAAAGTATTCCAGAACCTGCCAGAAGGCCACATCGGAAAGATGTGTGACATCAACGGTCATGCCAAGTTCTTCGATGCGTTTGAGCAGGGGAATGGCATCGACGGCCAGACCCACTTCGCAGGAGGTCCCTCCGCCGTAGCGATTTGAACCGTAATGAGTGAGTCCAATGGCTCGCAGACCATGTTCGTGGAATTCGTCGATCGTATCGGGAACGAGGATCGGGTCAGCCCCCTCCATGGTTTGAATAAATCCCAGTGGCGCCTGTCCGGGGCGATGTTGCCAGTCGTTCAGATGGGCCTTCAGGTCATGTTTGGTACGAATGCCGCGCAGGTAGCCGGCTCTTTCCATGGCGCGGTGCCATGCGAGGTGAGCGTGTGCCATGGCGTAGCAGGTCTGTGGGGAAGTCCAGCCGAACGAATGGCTGATTTCCTTTTCCTGTCGGGCCAGCAGAGTGGAGAGGCAGACACCAAGTTCTGCGGCTCGCATTTCCGGAAAGCTGAGTGTCGCTCCGGTTCGTCCAGGGTCAGTCATGCCAAGGGCACGTTCCTGGGCCCTGAGATCATCGACCGAGCATCGCATGTCGCGATTCCAGTCAACACCATTCAGAGCCAGGTCGAGATGTCCATCAAACAGCAGCACGGGAATTCTCCGGGAAAGAGTAAAGAGGCAGTTTGGTTGGCGGATTCTGGCGAAGTTTTCGAGGATGCTTTAAACATTCGAAAAAGACTCAGATGAATTGCGGGACGCGGTCCACCGTGATTTGTCCGCAGAAGAACCCTCGGTTCTCCGAACGGAGCGAGTTTCACAGAAATGCCATCGGAGCAGTGTCTTCAAAATTTTAATCAGGTTCGATAAGGATTCCCTGCGGATTCCGATGCACGGACTACCTGCGGATGGTAGCAGGGATGCTGCGGCAAATACTACCTTTTCTGCAGCAGACGCGGCGTTGTGTCGAGGAAAGCAGTGCGTCTGAGCAATACGAGGTACGAGTAAAAGAATTCAGGGCCGCAGGACGACGCGGTCGGAGGTTATTATGAGGGACTTTGGCAGAGGCGCTGAGATCAGAAGGCACGTCCGGTAAGTGACGTACATGTTTTTCTTCGATGGGGTTCACCAGATGCCACTAATTCATATTCCCAATCCATTATTTGAAACTGAGCTTGAAGGGACTCGGGGAAAGCTTTTACCAGGCGTGCAGGAATTGGTAGAGGAACTGGGGTTATTATCCGGGCTTGTGGCATCTGAGGGAGACCTGATTGTGCTGGAGCGAGGTATTCAGCACACTGACCTGCCGAGGGCTCTGCAAACGGGAGAGTACCTCACTTTGCCGCTGTTGCGAGAGCGGTTGAATGGATTGCCGGCCGAGGATCGACAGCGGTGGCAGGTCCTTCCGTGGGGCTGGTCTGCATCGGCAGCAGAGCTTGTGAAGTCGCTGGGGCTCAGCCAGTCGGTACCGGATCCGGAATCAGTGCGTTACGTGAATACGCGGCGATTTGCAGCTGTCAGTGATGTCACCATTTCCGCTGAGGGACGGATTCTGGACGAGCAGTTTGGCTGGCTGTGTCGGACTTTCGACGAGGTAATCGATGCGTTTGAACGCTGTCTGGAGCGAGGCAATCAGCAATGGGTAATCAAGGCGGATATCAGCCATGCAGCACGCAATCGAATTCTCGGTACGGGTCAGCAACTTTCGGAATCGCACAAACGCTGGCTGGAGCGTCGTCTGTCCGGTGGTCAATGTGTTTATGTGGAGCCATGGGTAGAGAGGATTGCCGAGTGTGGCCTGCAATGGACAATTGGTGGCGATCCGGAAAAAGCGGGTTTGGAGGGGATCGAGTTTGGTGGTGGATGTGAGATGCTGACGGAGCGTGGCGGCGAGTATCGCGGCAGCGTGATTTGCCAGGAACCGTATTCCTGTGCCTGGTGGTTCGGGGCAATCGCTCACGGACAGCGAATTGCGGAACGGGCAGCGGAAACCGGTTTTCGGGGAGCGATGGGAATTGACTGTATGTTGTTGCGTCGGGCCGATCGGCTGGAATTGCGGGTCGCGCATGACATTAACGGTCGTCAGACGATGGGACGTCTGGCACTTTCGCTGAAAAAGCATCTGCGTCCTGGTGAAATGGGGATTTGGTCTCATTTACCTGCAGAAACTGAAAAAAATGGAGCGGAAGCATTTCGCAAAACCGCCGAATTCGGCGTAAAGGTTCTTGACACAAGTCCACTACGACCATTCGGGCGGGCGGCACGCTTGCGGACCTGCCTTGTAATCTCCGAAGATCCGGAGAATCATGCACGGGCGATCAGGCATTTAACGGGGCAGTCATTACCAGTTGGTGCTGACAAGGCCTGGCAAAACATTGTGACGGACAGGTGACAGATCAAAGCCCCTGGAAGCAGTGGTCTTTCGGGGTGAGAAGGAAGGCTGGAGGGAGTCGAATGACAACAACGCCGCAGAAAAGAACGGAATCACTGAGGCCCTGGTCGCCCGAGTGGTACGCAGTGCAGGCAGAATCGCTGGGAGAGTCTGCCTGTCGCGCCCTGGGATTTTATGTCATTCCTTCCGACCTGCGTCTTTCGGTCGTCATTCCTGTGTACAACGAAGAGAAGACGCTGCGGGTGCTGGTGGACCGGGTGCGTGCAGTTCCTGTTCGAAAAGAATTAATTCTGATTGATGACTGCAGTCGTGACAGAACTCGAGATGTCCTGAAGGCGCTGGAACAGGAAGGTGGTCAGGACGACTTCAATCAGATTCGCATTTTCTTCCACGAGGAGAATCAGGGGAAGGGAGCGGCGTTGAAGACGGGGTTCGCCAAAGTTGAGGGAGATATCGTCATCATCCAGGATGCAGATCTGGAGTATGACCCGGCGGAGTATCCGCGATTGTTGCAGCCCATCATAGAAAACAAAGCCGACGTGGTGTTTGGCAGTCGGTTTCTCGGGGATCAGGCTCATCGCGTGCTCTATTACTGGCACTACCTTGGAAATCGTTTTCTGACCACACTTTCGAACTGCTTCACAAATCTGAATCTGAGTGACATGGAGACGTGCTACAAAGTCTTTCGGCGCAGTGTGATTGACGAGATCGGCCCCAGGCTGCAGCAGAAGCGATTTGGGTTTGAGCCGGAGATTACGGCGCGTGTTGCCAGACGGAGACTGCGTGTTTACGAGACATCCGTTAGTTATTCCGGGCGGACCTACGCGGAGGGGAAGAAGATCGGCTGGAAAGACGGATTTCAGGCACTCTGGTGTATTGTTCGCTTTGGCCTGATGGATTAGCAGAAGCAAACCTGCGGAATGTTCGGGGGGACCTGTTTCCGGAGAACGGATCACTGCATCCGTGTTGGGCATTGGAAGGACCTGAAATGAGTGTCGTTTCAGGGAACCGGACCCGTGGCTACCTGCAGTAGGGGAAAAATCCATGAATGAAAACTCTGCGAAGGCCGGTTTGGAAAAAAAACGGCGTCCGAAAAGTGGACGGCGACGGTTTCCAATCTGGCTCGCTGCGGTACTTCTTCTGGCGGGTAGTCTCTGGGGAATTCCGTGGTGGAACGAGCGTCCGTTGCGGCAGGCGGAGTCGCTCCTGAACAACAACAATCCGGAAGCGGCGATTAAGGTCGTTGATGCCTTTCTGAAAACGGATTCCGCCAACAGTCGTGCTGTCGCCCTGAAGGCTCGAGCGCTGGTTGGGCTTGGTCAGGCAGCCGAGGCTCTCAGACTAATTGAACGCGTTGGTGCAGCCAGTGTCGAAGAAATGCGGGCTTATGCAGATGCCTCACTGATCCTGCAGAAATGGAGCCAGGCACTTCCGGTACTTGAGTATCTCAATCAACAGACACCTGGTGATTCTGATCTGCTGCACGAACTGAGTGCCTGTCGTGCAAAGCTGGGGCTGTATGAGAAGGCTGTGGCGGCAGCAGAGGAATTTGCGGTGTTGGACGGCAATGCGGCCCGTGGCTACATGTTGATCGGGATGCTGGAACGTGATCGCGGCAACAATCAGAAATGCTGTGATGCGTGGAAGCGGGTGCTTGCCGAACGCCCCGATGCAGACGGGCTGCAGGTACCTCCGGAGGAGTTTTTTCTGGAGTATGGTAAGGCCATGATGCTGTCTGGCCTGACCGTGGACGCTGCGCCGATGCTGCTGAAAAGTATCGCCATCAAGCCACAGGCTGACGCTTACAGTTTCCTCGGAAAATCACTCAGTCAGCAGGGAAAGCGTACTGAGGCGGAGCAGGCATGGACCAAAGCGCTGCTGCTCAGCGGCAGCATCCGATTGGCCAGAGAAGGACTGGCAGAGCTGGCCATGCAGAAACGTGAATTTGCTCAGGCGGCCGACTGGCTGAAGCCTCTGGAGGACCAGGCGGATCTGAAAAGCACCACTGGATTTCTGCTGCAGCGAATTGCCACTCTGCTGAACGACACGGAAAAGGCACAATACTGGAAGGAACGCACGGAACAACTACGGCGTCAGGAAGAAGTTCGAGTGAACATGGAACAGGTAATTTTCAACAGTCCGGATTCACTGTGGGCCAGGGTCTTTCAGGCATACCACCTGGCAGAGCAGAAAAACTCTGACCAGGCAAAAACGGTATTGTTTCCGTTTGTGAAGGAAGACGCCCACCCATTTATTCTGTCGCTGTGGATGTCTCTGCAAAACGGTACGGCACTACCGAGTCTGGAACAGGTACCTCTGGAATCCTTCTGACGGATTTTTGACATTTCATATGGCACAGATCGCTATCGGTTATCGATTTTCCACGGCATTGAAGAAGGCATCCACACCATCCCGAAATTCCGCGGGGATCTGATCTGTGGCAGTGCCTGTGGCCTGCTGGATATCGCGTTTTTCGATGCTGGCGTTGGGATCTGCCGTTGGTCCATACAATTCCAGGGCCACCTGATTTGTGCTTCCCGATCCACCACCGCCTGGAGTTGACCCACCACCTCCGCCGCCGCTTTTGGGATTGGCACGGCGTGACTGCAGCAGCAGTTCAATGGCTTCCGTCTCAGCGGCGATCACTGGTGCATTCGTCGCGGGGGATTTGAGCAAAGTCCAGGCATCGCCCATCGCATTTGCTGCGGCTTCAACCACCTGAATCTCGCGGGCAAATTTCTGCGCCCCCAGTGGCAGAGCTTCGATATCAATCACTACGTTTACACAACGCTCGTACAGACTCTGCTGCGAACTGGCCAGTTTGCCGGCTCTCGCCGCATACACCTCTGATGTCAGGCTGGACCGGACTTTCTCGGCCGCGCGGGTTTCTTCTCGAAGGTCCATTTCACCCTCCAGAATTCTCATCACTTCCAGCACGATGGATGGAGGCAGGCTGTCACTGTTTCCGCCTTTGCATTGTCCACATTTTGAAGCCGAAACCATTTCTTCGGCCCAACGGTCCAGTGTATCTGCCCAGTATTCCGCAGACGAAATGGATTCTCCGGAACGATTTGTCCGCACGGTGTCTCCGAGGGTGCTGATTTTTGAGACCACATCGGATTCTTCCATTTCCTTGAGAATCCGTCCAAACTTCTGCTCGGCCCGGCGATCAAAATACGCCTGCAGGTCGTCCTGGATCACGCGTAATTTTTCACTCTGGGCACTCTCCCGCGAAGCCAGTTGTTCTGTCAGACGCGACACGGTTTCCGTTGTTTTCCCACCGTTCAGCCCAAATCCATCGAACAGCGTGCGGTTCAGCCCTTCAGCAACCTGCAATTGTTCCCGAGATGCAGATTTCAGACGTTTGACAAACGTACTATCTTCCAGATCATCCATGATTTTCTGAAGTTCGTCGCGGACCTTCTGAAAATCCGCAAGCAGGCGTGATTGTTCATCCACAGCCTCGGACAGCTTCTGTTCTGCCGGGCTTTGTGACGGTGCCTGTGGCGGCTGAGCTGGACCTCCCTGAAGCACGGTCGAGGGCAGTCCGAACTTTGCGGCGCCGGGTTTGGCGGCTGCGGCCCCGGCTTTTTGATCCTGCGGGGCCGGTTCATTGAAACCGGATTCGACATCGGCAATGCTGGGAACGGCCGGGGCCGGCTTTGCGGCATTGGCAGGCGTACCCGGGGCGCCCGTCTGATTGCCCCTGTTGTTGCCCGCCTGCGGCCCGGTTTTTGAGGAATTTGCTGCTGCAGGTTTACCTGAAGCACGTGCTCCCTGCGTGAGCAGATCTGACACCGACGGCATTCGATTCTTTGCAATTTCACGCAGTTGCTGCAGGCCATTTGCCCATGTCTCCAGATGTCCGACCATCATCTCTCGATTACGAAGTGCCTGGCGAACAAGTTCATCTCCCTGAGCGACCACTGAGTCCAGTCGCTGGGCATTGGTTTTTTCTGCCGCCGCCTGCTGTTCAATCCGCCGTCGGGTCTCCGGGCTGGTGAGCTGCTCGGCGGACATCTGCCGGATCTCACGATTTACGTCGTGTAAACGCATTTCTTCTTCGTAGACATCGTCGGCCATGCTGGCCCATCGACGCAGTTGCTCCATCACCCACACAGAATGCTGTTCCGGAGTCATCACATGAATGACTGTCGGTGATGAGTACATGCGACCACGGTCTGGAAGATAGTCTTCCACCCATGCTCGAATCTCCAGTGTCTGTGCTTCAATGCCCTCTGTAGCCGCACAGAAAGCTGCTCGACCAGCAAGGCGAGTCTTTTCTGGTGATCCTGCTTCGACAAGACTGAACCCGGATTGTGGTACGGGATTGTCAACGGGATGAGCCACGCCGTTCCATTCGATGCCTACCGACTTCACTCCGAAGTCGTCTCGAGACTGCAGGTCAAACGTTACGGTATCAGTGGTCAGAACAATCTGCAGTGGCTCCGTCGACTGCATGGAGATGTCAGGCTTTTTGTCGTCAACAGCCTGAATCTTCAGTCGAAAGGCCTCTTTTGAAGCGAGTCCCAGTGTATCCTGCCATAAGAACTGCATGGTTCGGGAATCAGCCACACTGATTTCTGGTGATAAAACTTTTGTGCCCTGGACGACCGCTGCTGCCCCGTCGATCGAGGCGTCTTTCAGGTCGCGACTGATCTCTGCAGAAAATGCCGCTGATGCGCCTTTGAGCAGTGACACTGCTCCCCCCCGCACATCGGTCGTTACTGGCTGGTTATACTGAAGATATTTCGGCAGGGTTACGTGTGCCATCATGGCTGTCAGTTCAGGTCGATCTGCAACCTCGATCTCGACAGTCTTTGTCCAGTCACCAACGCGAATCTGCATTTCGCAGGACCGAGTCAAAGCCGGCAACACGAAAGCATACGTCCCGGCATCCACCTCAGCCCGAATCGGGCTCAGACCTTTAAGCGAGGCTGTCGCCTTTGAAGGAGTCCAGACCGTGGCGGAATCCAACGACAGCGTGAGTGGAAACTGTTCACCGTGGGGAATGACGAGTCGAGACTGGATCGGAGTTATCTTCGCGAACGTGTAACGTTCCAGGGAACTCCACGGAGCCAGCCAGCGCACTGTGGCATTCCAGCCTGCTGCGGGGATTAGCAGAAATGTCAGCAGGACGATTAATGCCGGCACAAGTGTGAAGAACGCCCATCGTCGATGACGCGGCGCAGGAACGGCGTCAGAAAAATCGCGAGTGCGTACGACAGCATCCACCTGATCGATGGCTGCCTGAGCCAGACGCAGACTACCCGGGGGCTCATTCTTACTGTGTACCAACTCTACGGCACCAAGCACCTGATCGCCGAGGGCGGGATACTTCTGCCTGAGCAAAGTCGCCACCTGTTCAAGGCGGCGAGTCCCCCAGATCCAGCGGTGCAGCTTTGCCGGTACGAAAATCACAGGCCCCAGAGCACCGGCGAGCAGACACAGCAATCGAACCGTCCACGGAGTGTCGATCACACGGTCCACAAGAAACAGAGTGATCCAGGAAACCAGCAGCCCGAACAAACCTGCCAGCAACGCCTCGGCCATCTTGACACGACGAACCAGCGACCGGAATTCAACAAGGCGATCCTGAGTTGTCTGGGGGAGGTGTAGTGAGCCCTGACTCATCGCGTATGCTCCAACCGTGTCAGATGAAATACCCAGATGATGCGGAACAGTACCAGTTTACAGTCCCCGTTTTCGGTCAACCGCAGTTTCAGAACTCGCAAAACGCATGATTGAGTTCTGACGGGTTTGCCGGTTAAGGGGTGTCTTCAGTACATCGGCGGACTGATAATGAGCCACGTTTCGTTTGCGGATTCAGGATGGCATCGCCCCCAAACCACGGTTCAAAATGATAGCCGGTCTGTGCCAGTTGCGGCAGAGTAAATCCAGCAGTCTGCAAGAAAAGTTCGCGAATCCGCACAAATCTGGCACAGAGTGCTGCCGACAGCCGGCTGCAATTCCTGCTCTTGAAGGGCATTCAGGCTTACACGACTTGCTACAGCACCTGGCTGCCTTCAGCGGTCGTGCAATGTTTACCAACCAGTCGACATATTGGCCTCGATGACTTTTCGAGCCTCCGCGAGATCAACGCCAGTATCGAGCATATACAGACGGATGGCATGGAGTTTGTCCCCGGATGCTCGGGCAAGGCAATCGCGGGCCACATCACAGGGGCGAGACTTTCCATCCAGTCCCAGCAGACGCTTGGAAATCACCCAGAGATCTCTTGGGCGACGCGTTATTCGCAGCACCTTTTCGTCCGGATAGTACTTCTGTGCCATATGTTCTGCCTGTTCGAGGCTATTCGCCCATCCGATCATGATGTGGGCTTCCGTCTCTATTTCGAACAGTGGCATAGTTGCAAGTCCCTGCGCAACGAGAGAACGAGGCGAATTAGAGTCACTACAGACCGGAAGAACGCCAACTTTAAGTCGGGGCAGGTGGGAATTCCGCCGCTGCAGACCTCTCGCTGGCAAGATAGCATCTTCAGAAATCTTCGTCGACAGGCCGCGACATGACTTTTGAAATCTTTTTCCCCGGAAAATTCGCTTCAAGCCCGATCCGGCCACGATCGCACCCATCAAGTCGCTTTTGCATCCAACTCACCGCGTCGCTCCCATAACGGCTCCATTTTCTAAACCGTAATTGAACCGACAACATGATTTTAACGGTGCAATTCCAGGAGGAATCACTTGAACAACCTTTCGCGGTGTTCCAGAATAAGAGAATTGCTGAGCATTTCTGAGAATGGGGTGGTTGAAGGGTATTTTTCCCCAAAACACCAGTCTCGTTAATGTCACTCGGCAACCTTCTCTTATGCCAATTCAAGGGCTGCAAAAGCAAAATGGGCATGAGCGGCGGGAATGGCCGCTGACAACGGACGAATTGATCGTGAATCTCCGATGTTAGTAGGCTGGGCAGCATTCGCTTTCCTGACAGAGCGGACGCTGATCAGGAACTCTGAGTACTTGGCAAACTGGAAATTTCCGGCCCCACCAGGGAGATCACGTTGCAGAAGTCTCTTCGAAACAGCCTGCCTTCCATTGCGGTTTCTCTGCTGATTAATGCGAGCATGCTGATCAGCCTCTTGTTTATCGAAAGAGCTATCGGTTCCCAGACCATGGAACTCATGCTGGAATCCGTCTTCACGGAAGAGATTCCGCAGGAGGAAATGACTCGAGACCTGGACATTGAAACTGTACCTGCCGAAACGCTGAATGTGATTGCCGGTGGAACGCCATCCACTGCCGTCGGTGCCACTGCACAGGCCGCCACTTCCGCTGTTAATGTGCAAAAAGCTGCCGTTATGAAGGAGCTGAGCGTCCGACCGGTTCTTTCGGACCTCGCTCTGCCTTCGGACGCGATTATGGGGGAAGACCTTGGAGAAGGGGAGATTTCCGGCGAGGTCGGCGCGATGGTGGAAGGCTACGGGGCAGCCATGGGCATTGTAACTCAGGAAATTGTCCGCATGATGCGTCAAAACAAGGTCACCGTAATCTGGCTGTTTGACGAATCCGGCAGTCTTGAGGATGACCGAAAGGAAATTCGCGAAAACTACCAGCGAGTCTACGACGAGCTGGGGATTGCCGCAAAACAGGATGACGAACTGAAACGCGGTGGCAGTGAGCAATTACTGACCATTGTTGCCAGTTACGGGGCGGAAATTCATGAACATACGATTCGGCCCACCGCGGAAATTGAACAGGTTAAAGCGGCGATCGATAAAATCCCTGTTGATAACAGTGGCCAGGAAAACATGTGTCAGTCCATCGCCGCTGTCATCAATAAATACAAGCAGATGGCGATCCGTGGCAAACGCAAACTGGCTGTGATTGTGGTTTCCGATGAGTCGGGCGACGATGGACAATTCGTCGAACAGGCAGTTGCCGAAGCACGGGCCGCCAAAGCTCCTGTGTACTTTATGGGCCGAGAAAGCACGTTCGGCTATCCCTATGCGCATCAGCGCTGGGTGGATGAGCCGACCAAAGAAGAATTCTGGATTCGCATCCGTCGTGGTCCGGAGACACCCTTTCCAGAATGTCTGCAATGGAATGGCCTGCACTCTCGCTGGGATGTGCAGAATGCCGGATTTGGCCCGTACGAACAGGTTCGGATTGCACATGAAACCGGCGGAATTTTCTTTGTTCTCCCCGGAGAAGAAACCACGCTTGTCGGTGCGGACGCCAATGATCGTCGCAAGTACGACTTCCATTCCATGCGTGAATATCAACCCGATCTGATCTCTCGCCCCGCCTATGTCCAACAACGCGGTATCAGCAAATTTCGCACGGCACTGTGGGAAGTTATCGCCCGGCTGAATCCGAACGAAGAAACACTGCTGTTTCAGCGACACGATCCCCTGCTTAACCTGAAGAACGAACATTTCAAACTCAATCCGCAGGAGTTCCGACAGCAGGCGCTCGAACAGGTCTCTCGAGCTGCTCGCTCCATGAACCTCACCGACGAAGGCATTGCCCTGCTGGAAAGCATCCGTCCGCTCAGAACCCAGGAGCCCTCTCCGAGATGGCGAGCTAACTACGATCTTGCCGTCGCTCAGCTCTACATCTTCCGACTTCGACTTTATCAGTACCTCCTGGCCATGGACGTGCATGCCAACAACATGCCTGCCCCTCAAAACCCCACATCCAACGAATGGAACTTCTGGTGGGGTGGCCAGCCCATTGTTCCGGATGAACAGCAATTTGACCGCCTTAAAAAATCCTTCCAGATAAAAATGACCCGCGATGAATACCTCGAGATGGTGAAAACCGAAGAAACCACAGCAATGGAACGTATGCGTTCTGTTGCGACCGACCACTCCGGAACACCATGGGCAAGACGTGCGGAGACAGAAATCGGACTGGGATTCGGATTCCGTGTCGGTGACAGACTCTGGGATCCTTCCGGACGCCGCAGTGAAGCCGAAATGCGCGTTCCAAAACTCTGACATTCCATTCGTTTCAGCCCCGCCCACCGAGCGACGGAGTGCTGCGTCAGCGACTGAATGCTGGGTTGGCTGGCTTATCAGGCACAGCACCACAGCATTTGATTTTCACCAAACCCTGGCCGCAAAAGGCCGCCTGAGCATGATCTCAAGTAGTCGTTGACCAGCGCAACCGCCGCTTCATTCCCGCGGACCTTACAGTCGCTGGCATCGAAGGCCCCAAAATCAACCGGAACGCGTGAGGTCCGGTTCACGTCTGCCTAATCAAGTCCTCCCAGAACGTCGATGGAGTTGGCGAACAGATCGTCCAGAAGGTCCAGTTCGTCCTGTTTCTTCGCCGGCACTGACAGAACACTACCCTGGCCCGGCAACAGACCCGGTCGCTGCTGTTTCGTAACAACCTTCACGGGTGAAACGACCGCCAGCACATCCTGCACATCGGCCACCGCACTCCCCAACACCGGCGTCTCAGCGCCGTCAGTCCAGTCGGTCAGGTCAATCGGATCCACGCTGTTCCCAATGGCAACGTTACCCCCAACAATTGCCGCATCCGACGGCAGATCGGCGGAACTGACACTACGCCGCTGGCCGGGTTGCAGGGTGCCGGCCATCAGGCTGTCTGGTGTGGCCTGACCATCAAGGTCGCTCAAGCCCAGCACGTGGCCCATTTCATGGGTCAACACGGTCAAGAGGTCCATGGTGCCTTCCGGAACCGTTTCACTCATCGACCCCACGTACCAGCCGTAGCCAAGCGCGTCGTCGTCCAGCACAATCCGCGAGGATCCTGTCAGGCCGAGGGCTCCCTCATCGTCCAGATTGCCAATCTCAATCGTGGAGCTGGTGAGCCGCGACAACTGTTCGGCCGTCAAACCGGCATTTGTCCAGTTGGCGATGGCCAGGGCTTTGAATTCGTCGACCAGTTGTGGTGTCAGTGTGCTGCCCACCTGAGTCACCTGCTGCATCCGCTGCTGGCTGGCGTCGTCCATGCCGTTTTCATCAAACAGCAGCCCGTCCAGAATCTGCGGAGCGGCAGTCGGTAGACCGCCGACAGGGGCAATTTCCAACCCGTTTGCAAACCAGTAGCCCGAAAATCCCGTCGGATTTCGGAAGACGACGTCCAAGGTACCGCCGGAGACGGCCACTGTGGTGAATTCCAGTGTGGTGAAGACGTTGGCTCCCAGCGATGCTGTCGCAAGGGTCGTGGTGCCTTCCAACTGCACTTCCAGCCGCGATGCCGTCGTCTGATGTCCGGCGTAAATGCGGACCGCATAGTTGCCGTCAGGCAGCGTATAGCGGAACGTGGCACTGGCGTTTTTCCCAGCAACCGAGTCTCTGTAAAGATTCACGGTGCTGCGAGAATATCCGGAGGTGGTGGTCAACTGGTTTTCCAGCACGGCAGCTGTAAACCCATACGGCACCGCTCCACCGACGGCGTAAATCGTGCTGCCGCGAACGTGCGTAAAGCCCGTCGCAACATACCCCGAGCTGCCTCCAAAGTCCAGACGGGCGATGGCCGATCCGCCACTGCTGCCGCTGGATGTGGCGATGTCCTGCAGGTTAGGCGTACCAGATCCTGCTGTGGCCGTCGGCACGGCCGTGGCGGCGTATTCAATCGCGTTCCCAGCACCAATCGTTCCGGAGGCCGTTAAGGCAATCGTCGATGCTGAAACGTTCACTATCGGACCGGTTCCGTCGTTGTTGTCCACAATGTTGCCGCCGGAGGCGGTGACCGTCACTCGTCCGCTGTTCGCAGACAGTGCTCCCAGCAACGCGTTACCTGTGGTCACGGTCAGTGACAGGGCCGGTGAGGCGTTACTGCGAGTCATCACGGACCCCGTCGAGGTCTGCGTGAAACCCGTTCCAGCAATCAGAGCAATCGTCGACAAACCAGCGTCCAATGTTGTCGACACGTTCAGTGTTGTTGCAGCAGTCACTGCCACAGTGCCCGAAACCGTAGTGGCTGCCGTATCAAAGACGACGGCCGATGTGGTCAGGGCGAGTGAACCCAGTCCGGTTCCACTGGTGCCACGAATGGTCGTAGTACCAGTTCCTGCTGCCTGCAGGACCGCTCCGGAAACTCGCAGTGTGGAACCGAAAGTCACATCACGCGCTGTCGAAATTGTCAACGTCTGCAACGCCGTTGTGGCTCCAATCGCACCGGTGAAGGAGATATCCCCGGCCCCGGCTGCAATTGTGAGACTCTGCAGACCGTTGATCGTTGCGGCTGTCAAATTGCCACCGACTGTTGCGATGCTGCTGGTGCCTGCCAGAACCAGGCTTCCCAGGGTCACGGCG
>CAIQIE010000057.1 GCA_903871805.1 uncultured Planctomycetaceae bacterium
ACCGGGAAACGTGGAAGCATCCACTCACGGAACGTCGCACTTCATGTCGCAGTTCGGCACAACATTACCACATCTCAGAACGCTGCATTGGCAGCGCTCCTTGTGGTTTATTGTGCAGGTTCTTGCATTTCTCGCTCCTCTGTTTGCCTTCAACAGCACAGCAAGAGCCGAAAGTTGCGGGCATTATCTGTTTCGAAATGGTGTGCCGGTCCATTTGGTGTCTGCACCCGATCCCCACAATCTCGTCATGCCGTTTCAGCATCAGCCAGCACAGATTAAACACGCCACAGTCCCCGCTCGGCCTCACACCCCCTGCAACGGTCCAGGATGCAAAAATCGCTCAAAGCCGATGCTGCCCGGATCGTCTCCCGTGACACTCTCAGTGACCACTGACCCCGCAATCCTCGCAACTCACCTGCTGCTGTGTGGCTGTCTCGACGAAGCGACCGCCATCCCACAGTCAGAAAAAGGCGATGTTTTCCGCTCGCCCACCATTTTTCGCCCACCAGCCTGCTGAGCCTGAGGTTCGCGGCGTTGCGTTGGCGTTTCCACGCATTCCTCGCAAAGGAATGGTTCGATCTTCCGCAATGTATCATGCGGGATCGGTTGATGGCGTGTTCCACACAAGTTTGTCTCGTCAGATGCTCGCCTGCACGGCTCTTTAGTCCTGCACGCACCCTCAGACGGAACGTTAATTCAACAAGATGTGGAACCTGAAACTGTTCACAGGTTCGGTGATGCGGCAACGTCAGTTGCCTCGTTCCGCTGGCACCTGTGCAGTACTCAGTCGTCGCCAGTGGGAATTCGCCCGTCCCCAGGCCTCGCCGCTTGCGTTCCCAGCCTCCTCACGACGCCCCCTCAACACCGCTTTAGCCGCTGGGTGACCCGGACAGGTCTGTACGTTTTCCCGACGCCCGTTGGACCTCCTCGGGTTCGCACCCCCTGCTTTGGCAACGCAACCAGACCCCGGTGTGCCACCGCAAACCGGTCCTGATCGCTGCCTGAATGACTTTTTTCGCCCGCTATCCTTGTTGCGGGATCGGTGTCTTTTCTTTTCCTGAATCATTGCTTTGTTTGTAAAGAGATCTCCTATGCGATCAATTCGCCTTGCTCGACACGGATTTACGTTGATTGAACTGCTGGTCGTGATTGCCATCATTGCCATTCTCGTGGCCTTACTGCTGCCGGCCGTACAACAGGCCCGCGAAGCCGCTCGAAGGACTCAGTGCAAAAACAATCTGAAGCAGCTGGCCATTGCTATTCATAACTACCATGACACTCACGGCTGCCTGCCAATCGCCGATGTCGATGGCTCTGTGAATGCCGTTTCTGCACACGCTCGACTGCTGCCCTACATCGAGCAGTCGGCGCTTTACAGTCGCGTCGATTTCAACGTGCCCTATGACCATGTCAACAATACCGTCCCAAGAAACACGGAACTCCCTGCGTTTCGCTGCCCCTCAGATCCCACCAGCCTGCCCGCCTCAATTGGCGGCCGCAATAACTACTACTGGAACGCAGGAAACGGCATCGTCATGTATGCCACCGGCGCCGCCGGCCAACCAGCCCCCAATGGAATTGTTTACCACAACAGACGCATTCGATTTAACGACATTACCGATGGACTGAGCAACACAGCGGCCATGTCCGAGAAGATCACCGGTGATGGAAACAACGGGATCTCCACTCCAAAGACGGACACTTTTCGTCCGGGCACCTATCCGAATAATGCCGCCGAGGCGATCCTGCAGTGCAACGCAGCGAACGTGAAAGATCTCTCTCAACAGGGGTACTCAAATGTGGGGGGACCATGGCTGCAGCAGTACCACTCGACAAATCAATACAACCACGTCCTGCCACCCAACGGACGCTCCTGTATGTTTCCTCCCGGACGTATCGCCACAACAGCCAACAGCCAGCA
>CAIQIE010000058.1 GCA_903871805.1 uncultured Planctomycetaceae bacterium
AAAGAAATCGTCTTGGGGAAACGGCTGCAGCAGATCTCTGCAACCGCGACGGATTTCCTCGCCCACGTCGGACTATCCCTTGACGAGTTGCTCCTCAGCAGAGTTCGTCTCCGTTTGGTCTGACACATGATAATAGATCACATTTGGACAACGCGCCGTGCAGAGTCCAGAATATCCAATCCAGAGCGCCTACCACTTCTGGGGAAGTTCATGGTGTTACCAAGAAAAGTTCCGGGCATTGTGTGCGGTGCGACTCCGGGCGCTCAGGATCTTGTGGAGCGTCAGGTCGCCGCAACTGGATCATCGCAGGGACGCAGCATTGACCGCATTGCTGAACGCACGGGGGCCAGGAATGGGGTCGAAAAACTTCGTAACCTGAGCTCTTCTCTTTCAGAGATCATGGAGCCACAGCGTGAGGTGTGTCAGGTACTACACACATGAAAATGGATTGATGAAGCGAAAAAACACGGGAAACACTCGACGCTTTCGGTCAGTCAGCCTGGGGATCACACCGTTTGGACACGTTGAAATGACGTTCGTCCCGACACTGAACGTCTACAGCAATGCTCATCGTCTGGGGACAGTCTATCTCGCCTGTACTCCGGAAGAAAATCAGGAAACGCTCAGTCGGAGTCGCGCGTCGGTGCTGACGTCGATCATCTGAAATCAAGCCACGATGCTGAACCGTGGTGTTTACGTCAGCGATGCCGGTAAGTTCAAATCTGCATGTTGGAAAAGTGTTTTCCGGCATTTGTAACTTCGCCAGCAAGGTGCTGTGTCCCCGAGGACGGCAGGGACCGTGCTTGCGAGGGAAGTGTGTTATGGGACTCATGGGACTCGTGGATTGGGTCCCGCCGTATGACTGCAAACGGGGACACGGCATCTTTGCTCCGGCGGCCTTTGATGGCCCCCTGAATCGGTGCCAAACGGGAGTCGCCGGGACGTCACTGATCGCCGCCGTCTGGCCGCGTTTCATCCGACATTGATTCTCCATCGCCTGAATCGGCAACACCCTTCGTATCCGGTCGCATCAGATGGTCCGGATACTCGACCTGAACCATATACAGTCCCTGTGGGACGGCCGTCATTCCTGCGGCAGAGCGGTCCATGGATTCAATGACGTACTTCAGATAATCCACCGGTCGTTTACCGCGACCAATGTCAATCAGTGTTCCCACAATCGCCCGTACCATATTATAAAGAAATCCATCGGCCATGACTTCAAACACTACAAAGGGCTGCGTTGTGTCGGCAGGATTTCCATCAGAAGACCATGGGCTGCTGAATCCACGGGCAGCGCTTTCCGCTGTCGCCAGACCGATGTCAGCCGACGCGTTTTTCCGCCCTGACCCTGACGATGTCCCTGACCACTGATGCGATGAGTCCCAGAGTCCCCAGCCGGATGTGCGACAGACAGTGGCTTCCATAATGTGACGCACGCTGGTCTCTTTGTTGGGGAACTCCTTTTCAAAGCATCGAAAGTCGTGACGTCCCAGAAGATACTGAGCGGCCTCGTGCATGCGATCTGTCTGCAGGCGAAACCGACAGGGTGCGCAGTATCTTTTCAGAAATGGCGGACAGATGCCTGCATCATGAATGACATAGCGGTAGCGTTTCCGTATTGCCGAAAACGTCGCGTGAAATCCCATTGACACTTCGGCGACCGAAATGAGTGTCACGTCTTCCGGCAGAGCAGTTTGCAGCGCCGCGCGTAAGTTCTTCACAGGAATCGGGCTGAGGGTAAAGAAGTTGGCAACCTGCCCCAGCGCGTGTACACCGGCGTCCGTTCTTCCGGCACAGTAGACTCGCCGGCGTTCCCCTGTCAGCTTCTCAATCGCGTATTCGACGCACGACTGCACTGAAGGCCGTGCCGGCTGCACCTGCCATCCACTGTACGCTGTGCCGTCGTACGCCAGAGTCAGCATGATGTTCCGGGTTCCCGGAGGAGACCTTAATGCTTCGAACGGCATCAGAGCGGGTCTGTCGGAACCATCGCTGGCATCGTCCGCCTCTGTCATTGGGGGGCACCAGCTTCGGCTTGCTCACCCGTGCGGGGCAGGGTACGAATCCTTGAAACCAGTACGCCACCGCAAAGTATCAGGCAGGCTCCGAGAAAATAGGGCATCGATGTGGATTTATCCAGCAGTGCAATTCCCAGAGCCGGCCCGAAAATGCGGGCCAGCGACGACAGGCTTTGTCCGGTTCCGAGGACCGCGCCCTGTTCATGGCTGTCAGCAGCCAGAGACAACAACGATTGCAGTGAAGGCGTTACAGCCGAAAACCCAATGACCACAATCGGCAGAATAAACCACAGTGCGGATCCCGGAAGAATCTTCATCCCGGTAATACCAATCAGGATGAATCCCAGCGTCATCAGAAACACTCCTGCCAGGGCCATACGCGTCTCGCCAACCTTTGGCAGCAATCGCCGCACAAGTAGTCCCTGCCCGAGTGATAAAACGAATCCGACGTAGGCGTAGAGCAGATAATTCCAGCGACTGCTGTAACCAAATCGCTGGGTCAGCAGTGAAAGCGTGCTTTCGAACTGGGCAAACCCAAATGTCGTGACGAATACTGCTGCCAGAATGACCGAGAGCCGGGGGCTGGTGAGATGCCGCGCCACAGTCGCCAGCCGAAAACCGCGATGTGTGCCCCCGGTAACCCCTGGGCGTCGCGACTCCTGCAGACGAAAAGCAGCCAGAAGCAGTGCCGCAGCCGACAATGCTCCGCCCACATATCCGGGCAGGCCGGACGGTGGTGTTGTGAGCAGCCCGCTGAGCTTTGCTTTTGACATGGGCTGTGCAAGGACCTGTCTTGCTGCTGTCACACTGACTTCGTCCAGCGGACCTGCAGTCTGGATCTCTGCCAGAAAGTCATCGGCGTTTACCAGCGTCGTATCGCTTTCCCATGCATTGACAATCCGGAGATGCTTCACTGTGAGTGCTACAGGGTTGTCGTCTGACACGCATACGGCGCCAATCAGTGGTCCAAAGGTGAAACCTATCCCAAAGGCGGCTCCGATCAATGCCATTCCGCGTCCACGATTTTTTACTCCAGTGCAGTCCGCGATGACCGCCTGTGCCGTAGAAATCGTGGCACCGGCAATACCAGCACCGATGCGACTGACAAACAGCCATCCGAGTGCCCCTATTCCCAGCAAATCAAAGCCCTGGCCGCGTGAAGAAATATAGCCGAAAAGTGTGTACGAACAGCTGGAACCCAGTAGTCCGAGGAGGAGAATCGGGCGGCGGCCAAATCTGTCGGACAGGACTCCCCACATCGGAGCAAACAGGAACTGCATGACGGAAAACGAGGCCATCAGCAGCGACAGCTGCCCGGAGGAAGCGTGAAACCAGGTGCCGTATCGTGGAAGCAGTGGCAGTACAATTCCAAATCCAAGCAGGTCAATGAAGACCGTCAAAAAGACTACCAGCAGTGTGGATTTGCTGACCGCGGATACCGGTTCCGAGGTGTTTTCTTCTGCCTTATTCACGTAAAAACTTTCGTACTGTCTCAACAGGAAAATTTCAGGCTCTGACCTGAATCAGTTTTCAGGGGAAAATGCATCAGCACTGACGACTGCAGCAGAAATTCTGCACGAAGTGTTCGCACAAATTCCCTTACCATTTATCAGGCGAAATCACAAATAGCGAATTCGCTTCCGAATGTCTGTGTTAATACTTTGATATCGATTGCTCAAACAACCCGCGTCAAACACTTCTCTGCGAATATACTCCACGTCGTCCGCACCCACTGACCTCGTGAAGATCGGCTTCAGATATTCCATGCCAAAAGCTGACAACTGCAGCCTGTCAGCATCGTACAGACTGGGGTGAACTTCCCGCGGATGAATTTCTCCCCAGCGGTCCCGGAGCTTGTTGGCGCCAATGGAACTGAAGGTGAAGCCGTTCTTTTCGCTGTACTGCAGTGTGGCAATTTCGTTGCTGTGTCCATCCACCAGCAATTCCACAGCCTTTCCGCCCAGCTGACTGGCACAGAAACGATCAAAAAGAATGGGGCGTCCGCCGCGCTGCGTGTGCCCGACTTTTCGACTGAACAGCGGTGAAGACCCTGGTTCAAAGGCACGTGTTTCCGCAAACACTTCGTCACCAAGCGACTGTTCGAGCAACTGCACGAGGGCATCAGCCGCTCCGGAATAGCGAATATTTCCGGCGGGATCGTAGGTTGCCATCGCGGCGCCCAGCTCTCGTCCATCATCAGACCGTACGCCTTCGCCCACAACGATGACAACGTTCTGCTGTTGGTCATACAACCTGGCCACGTGTTGCGTGAGCTGATCGATATTCACGGGCACTTCGGGAATCAGAATTATATCCGGTTGTGCGTAGGCAGCTCCCAGAGCAATATAGCCGGACTGCCGCCCCATCACTTCGACGACGGCGATACGATGGTGGCTTTCCGCAGTTGTGCGAAGCCGCTCGACCATCTGCGCCACGACAAACACCGCGGTGGCAAATCCCGGGGTCGCATAGTTGATGATATCTTCCAGTCGCAAGGAATCCCGGGAGCGTCTGCGTGTTTCGATGTAGCCCGGAGCGGCAGCCTGAGGCGTTCGCACCCATTCATTGGGTTCATCGATGTAGTTTAGCCCGAGGTCGTTGTCGATCGTCTTTGGAGCAAGGACGCAGGGCAGCATTTCCGCGATGGCCTGCATGCCGTTAATGGTTCCATCTCCCCCGATACAGATCAGTCCATCGAGTCGTAACTTTCGGACATGCTGTTTGACCAGTTCCAAAGTCGCAGTGTCCGAGGAATCCACATAGGTCCGCGACGATCCGATCAGTGTACCGCCCTTACAGGGGTCCAACTCCGGAATACTTGAAAACAGCGGATTGAGCATCACATGGGGCAGCCGAGGGTCCAGCAGTCCTGCGTAACCCCGGATCAGACCTGCCACTTCGATCTTTAACGCATTGGCCTTCTGCACGGCTCCGTAAATGGTTGCATTCAGTGCCGGCGTGTCACCGCCGGCGGTCAAAATCCCGATGCGTTTCATCATGTTCTCCCCTTGGGGAATACGACAGGCGCGAAATCCCAATCTCACGCCCGCCGATTTCCGACGGCTATCACCAGCAGAAACTATCGAACGACAAAATTCACCATGCGTCCTGGAACGGCAATGACTTTCACCACGGCTTTTCCCTCAATGTACTTCTGCACGTTTTGGTCGGCTTCCGCAAAAGCCTGAAGTTCCGCGGCGGACAGCCCTGCCGGAACAACGATACGTCCGCGAAGTTTACCACTAATCTGAACGGGAACCTCGACCGTGTCTTCCACCAGGTAGGCAGGATCACTCACGGGCCAGGACTCATACGCCAGCGTCTGCTGATGTCCGAGGGCCGCCCAGAGTTCTTCTGCGAGATGTGGAGCGAATGGGGCAAGCAGCAGGACAAAGGATTCCAGCACGGATTTGGGCCGCACGGTCTGCTCGGTCATTTCATTCGTAAATTCCATCATGCGGCTGATCGCCGTGTTGAATGCGAGACGTTCAATATCCTCGGTCACTGCGCGAATTGTGCGGTGCAGCAGTCGCAACTGCTCATGAGTCGGCGCAATGTCGTGAACGGCTTCGTCCAGACTGACGTCTTCTGCCCGATCGTCAATGATCATGCGCCAGACACGTCCGAGGAACCGATACACCCCTTCCACTCCGCTGGTCTGCCAGGGCTTGACCTGTTCCAGTGGCCCCATAAACATTTCATACAGTCGCAAAGCATCCGCGCCGCGATGCTCCACAACCCGTTCCGGATTCACCACGTTGCCGCGGGACTTGGACATTTTTTCCCCGTTTTCGCCAAGGATCATTCCCTGATTCACGAGGCGTTTAAACGGTTCGGGATGACTGACATGGCCGCGGTCAAACAGCACTTTGTGCCAGAAGCGTGAATACAGCAGGTGCAGTACGGCATGTTCTGCGCCGCCGATGTACAGGTCGACGGGCAGCCAGTACTTTTCCTTTTCCGGGTCAATGAAGTTGACCGAATTTCGGTTGTCGCAGAATCGCAGATAATACCAGCAACTTCCCGCCCACTGCGGCATACTGTTGGTTTCACGTTTCAGCCGGACACCGTCTTTGTCTGTCCGATACAGCCAGTCATCGCCGGCCTTGGACAGCATCGGTTCGGGTGTTCCGGTGGGCTTGAAGTCTTCGACATGCGGATGCAAAACCGGCAGAGAATCCGGCGAATCGGTCCGCATCAGCCCCGTGGGATTGCCATCCGCATCCAGCTCATGCCAGACCGGGAACGGCTCGCCCCAGTATCTTTGTCGGCTAAACAGCCAGTCCCGCAGTCGGTAGTTGACGGCTTCACGCGCCAGACCACGTGCCGAAAGTTCTGCGGTGATGCTGATTTTGAAGTCTGCGGTTGGTGTTCCGTTCCAGATGCCGGAATTGACGGCCACGCCGTACTCGGTGAATGCGGCCGTCTGCAGATCCGCCGGTCCCGCCTGTGCGCCCACAGGGGCGACGACCTGGACAATCGGAATTTCGAAGGCTTTGGCAAATTCGTAATCACGTTCATCGTGCCCGGGTACCGCCATAATCGCCCCGGTGCCGTAACTGATCAACACATAGTCGGCAATCCAGACGGGAACTCGTTCGCCATTCACCGGATTAATGGCATAGCCACCGGTAAACACACCGGTCTTGCCTTTGGCCAGATCCGTGCGATCGAGATCGCTCTTCAGCGATGCTGTCTGGCGATACTCTTCCACAGCGTGTTTGCGTTCTGGTGTCGTCAGGCGATCGACCAGAGCATGCTCGGGCGCCAGAACCATATACGTCACACCGAATAGCGTGTCCGGACGGGTTGTGTAGATGCGAATGACATCTGCTTCGGCCTCATTCATGAAACCAGCAGCCTGACGACCTTCCGTCCATTTTTCGAACGAACCTTCTGACGCGGCGATGCGGAAGTCCACTTCCGCTCCCACGCTGCGGCCAATCCAGTTCCGCTGCATGTACTTGATGGACTCGGGCCAGGAAAGCTCGGACAGTTCTTCCGCCAGCCGATCCGCGTACGAAGTAATTCTCAGCATCCACTGTTTCAGCTTCAGTCGCACGACCGGATGATCGCCACGTTCGCTGCGACCATCGATGACCTCTTCGTTGGCCAGAACAGTCCCCAGTTCCGGACACCAGTTCACTGGTGCTTCGGAAAGGTAGGCCAGGCGGTGCCGGTCCTGATAACGACGCACAGCGTCCTGACCTGCGGCCTGGACATCCTGAGGTATCGGCAGTTCGGAAATTGGACGTCCACGCCCCTGCCTTTGAACACCGTCCGGACCTGTCCAGACACAATGGCTGTCATACCATGTGTCATAGATCTGCAAAAAGATCCATTGAGTCCAGCGGTAATAGTCGGGATCTGTTGTGGATAGCTCGCGACTCCAGTCATAACTAAAGCCCAGCATTTTCAACTGGCGACGAAAGGTGCTGATGTTCTCTTCGGTTTTGATCCGAGGATGTATGCCCTTCTGTCTGGCAAACTCTTCTGCCGGAAGTCCGAAGGCGTCCCAGCCCATCGGATGCAGAACGTTCATGCCTTTCATTCGAGAATAGCGACACACAATATCTGTGGCTGTGTATCCCTCCGGATGCCCCACATGCAAGCCTTCACCTGACGGATAGGGAAACATGTCCAGCACGTACATCTTGGGCTTGCCGGGAACACAGTCTGCCGCCTGAAATGTCTGATTCTGTTCCCAGAACTGCTGCCAGCGGGATTCGATCTTTTTGAAGTCGTAGCGAGGCATTGCTTGAGATTCGGGGCCTGGCCCCGGTTAAAGTTTAAGTCTGTTGAAATCACCAGTCCGCGTCACACACCACCAACACGTTATCCTGGCAACGCGTAATTCCAGATTGTTCTGAACGTACCGGCAGGGATCCGACGCATCGTATCAGAAACATCAAAATCACCGATGCTGACACCGTAGCGGGGATTTCCCGCCGAGCCGGGGGGTGCTGCAGTTCAAAACTATCCGGAAGGTTTCCTGCAGCAGATTGTATTCCAGAACCGTTCCGAAGCAAAACCCGGAGTCTGTCGGAAGGATTTCGGGAATCATCCGACGGATAAACAGAGAATTTCCCGGGAATTTCAGGGGTTCAGACTCCCCCGAACCCCTACAGGTTCGCCACAATCGCTCATTCCTGACGAATCCGCAATCCCCTTGCCTCTTTTCACCGCGCGGTCACAGGCCACGTCACTGCCGGCGTTCAGTCAGCCACAGGATGGTTCGCACTTCTGCTCGACCACCCGCTTTGCTCCACACTAGGTTTCTCTTCTTCCGTCCCTCCAGAGAACTTCCCGATGCTGTCATCTGTTCGGCTGCAATCGCTGGCCTGCTTCACACTCGGACTGCTTTTGTGGAATGCCATGGCAAAGTCCTCGGCGGATGAATTGCCGGAAACGAACCAGGCAGAAACCGTCAGTGGGCTGGACGGTGCGCGGCAACCGATTCTCTGGTGGGCACCAGAAAAGGCATCGACAAAGCCAACGCCACTCTTCGTTTTTTTGCATTCCTGGAGTTCTGATTTTACTCAGGACAACAGCAAGTGGCTGCGGGAGTGTGTGGCCAATCAATGGATCTGGCTGCATCCGAACTTCCGCGGAATCAATCAGACCCCTCAGGCCTGTGGATCCCGACTGGCCCGACAGGATATTCTTGATGCCGTCGATCTCGCCTGTCGTCAGTGGAATGTCGATCGCTCGCGAATCTACCTTGCCGGTGTCTCAGGCGGCGGCCATATGTCACTGCTGATGGCAGGTCACCATCCCGAGCGATTCAGTGCCATTTCTGCGTGGGTTGGCCCGACAGATCTGACCGAGTGGCATCGCTTTCATACGCTCAACGGGATGCCGCAAAAATATGCGGTTATGATTGAAAAGTCTCTGCTCGGGGCACCCGGAACTTCCACACAGATCGATGCGGACTACCGCGATCGATCGCCAGTGTTTCATCTGCATCAGACGGGAGATCTCCCCGTGACAATCTGGGCCGGAGTTGAAGATGGTCATTCCGGCTCCGTCCCCGTCAGTCACTCACTGTGGGCGTTTAATGCAATCGCCAAAGGGCATGGAAACGAATTGATCAGTGACGCAGAGATTCAGGAACTGGTTTCCGAGAAGCGTCTGGGGCAGCCACGACCGTCTGATCTGACAATGGATCCGGATCTGGCCCGCCGTATCTTTCTCAGGCGCTCCTCGCGAAATACTACCGTGACGATCTTTGAGGGTGGACACGAAAGTCTTCCGGAGACTGCTTTTGCATGGCTGAAACAGCAGACTCGAATGACCCGCTGAGCCCCTGCGCAAATCACGATTTGCCTGAAAACAGCCGCTCAGGAAATCCTTCACTCTTCGGATCATGCCGGAAAAATCGGTTTTTCCGGTCCGGATTCTCTGTTTTACGAGGATTCTTCCGTCTATCACAGCATCAGACAGCCGGAGCGTTGCCGATGTTTGACCTCAATGAACGTCCGCCTGCCAGCGCTTCGATGCATTTCCTCGATGCTCAAACGCCGGAATCGGATCCGGAGCTGTGTCATGGAAACTCGCCTGCACTTCGATTCTCTCAAGCAGCCGAACAACACGACCTGTGGACCAACCTGTCTCCATGCTGTGTATCGGTATTTCGAAGATCATATTCCTCTGTCCGAAGTGATTCAGGATGTCCCGTCCTTCGAAAGCGGCGGCACTCTGGCGGTCATGCTGGGCTGCGACGCGCTGCGACGTGGCTACGATGTTCGCATCTTCACTTTCAACCTGCAGGTTTTCGATCCGACGTGGTTTAATGCCAACGGACATGTGGTCGATGGGCTCAATCTGGAAGAAAAACTCCGCGCCCAGATGACACTCAAGCCCCGCGAAAAACTTCGCCGGGCCTGTGAGTGCTACATTGAATTTCTGAGACTGGGCGGACGCCTGCGTATGGAAGACCTCGACGGAAATCTGATTCGCCGCTACCTGCGACAGTCAATTCCCGTACTGACGGGCCTGAGTTCGACCTACTTATATCGGGAGCGCAGAGAGAATCCGGAGACCGGCCAGCCGGATGATGTAGCCGGACTTCCCAGCGGTCACTTTGTGGTGCTTTGCGGATACGATCCCGTCGAAAAATCCGTACTTGTTGCTGACCCATTTCACCCCAATCCACTCTCCGTGGATTGCAAGTACGAAGTTCCCCTGGACCGAGTCGTGAATTCCATTCTGCTGGGGATTCTGACGTACGACGCCAACCTGTTGATTATTCGCCCTCGCTGAAGTTTCGCCGACCAACGTCGGTTTGTCCGGGCACGCCATCATCTTAGTCTTCAGACACGATCACAGGATGTCAGACAGGTTCCCTGGAACCCCGCATGGGATGCAGAATGTCCTTGGGCTGAAACCTGTGGGCAATGGCAACCGGACACGTGTCCGTCTGGATTTTCCTGTCCCTTATTTGGTGAGAAAAATGGGACTGCTGACCACAAAGTGAATCATGTCTGCACAGCGGTAGTCCGTTTCACGCAGACGACGTCCCTCCGCACGCAGATACTCCAACTCCTGAAATGTCAGCGTTCTGCCAACTGCCCAGGTGGCCGTATGTTTCATGAAGCTGAATGCCACCTGATCAAGACGATCCTCAGCCAGATAGGATTTTAATGCAACCATGTCGGACACTTGTGTTGAGTCCGGCAGCGTTGCCCTTCCATCAACGTTGTTACCGCGGAATCTTCCGCCGGCATCATACTGCTCAAACGGCAGTCCCCAGGGATCAATTCCCGCGTGACAGTTGGCGCATCCCGGCTGATTGCGGTGCTTTTCCAGTTTTTCACGCAGTGTCAGTCCCGAATCGTCTTTCTCAGAAATCTGTGGCACGTTCGGCGGCGGATCCTCGGGTGGTTCCGCCACTATTTTTCGGGCGATCCATGCACCGCGTTTTACCGGATTCGGCTCGCGGCCATTGGACAGGCCTGACAGCACGGCGGCTTGCGTCATCACTCCCCCAAGATGGGTGTTGCCATGCGGAATGGCTACAAACTCCAGCCCCGATTCCGTTTTCTCGGCGAGGTCATAAAAGGCGGCAACCGGTTCATTCACCAGCAGGAAATCGGACTGCACCAGATTTCTGACAGGAAGGTTGTGCTGAATCAGATGCTTAAGAAAGTGAACGGGTTCCTGTCGGAGATGAGTTTTTGCATCACGAGTCAGTCGGGGGAAACGCGACGCATCGACTGACACAACTTCAAACTTATCCAGACTGAACCATTGTGATGCAAACTCATCAATGAATCTTGAAAACCTCGGATCAGCAATCATGCGGTCGACCTGCGCATGCAGCGAGTCGCCAAGTGTACCGGCCTCTGCTGCATTCAATAGCGAGGGATCCGGGGGCGAATTCCAGAGAAAGTAAGAGAGTTTTGAAGCGAGCTCCCAGGCTGTCAGAGGCTCTTCTTCAGGCCCCGCACTTCTGTCAATCAGAAACAGAAAACGTGGAGACGTAAGTACGACCAGCAATGCGTCTCGAATGCTGTTCTGAAACGTCTTTCCGGCAAGCAGGGCGGACTTCCAGACAAGGACCAGACTTTCCACTTCGTCCTGCGTGGCCGGCTGCCGGAAGGCGCGATCAGCAAAGGACTTCAGCACTGTCCGGGCATAACGCTCTGCAACCTGCAAGTCCTCAGGCTCAGATGTGGCTGTCACCAGCATCGCCCGCTGGCGGTCCGGAGTATGACCAAAGAATTGTGTGTGCGAAGCCGGTGGCCACTGTTCATACAAGGGCCCTTCAAACTGCACTGACTGAATTAAAAGTCGCGGCATGTCGCGTCCATCGGTGTACTCACTGCGAATTCCGATTTCACGCACACCGGCCAGATAATTGACATTATTCTTTTCAACATCCGGCGTTGGAAAGTCGTTGATGGCTCCCTCGAAAACGTAATCTTTCAAAACACTGGAGTCCACACGTCCGGGCTGCTCTACAAGGGCCAGCGTGCTGCCGCAGTCTCTGCGCAGGCCGACATAAACACCCAGACTTGCCTGACGCTTTTCAAACACGGAAAAACGCTTCCCCATCTCCGTCTCCGGTCCGATCTTTGTCAGCATCAGTTGACGAATTGCGTCCTGTTGAGGGTGGCGTATTGTGATGTTCACCGCTCCCGCTGGCAGACGCACCAGCAGGAATGGAAATATCTGATCCTCAGTTTCCAGGGCAAGGTTCGTTCCGGTTTCGTTCCTTCCACCCTCCAGTTGTGCGGCAAAATGCTGTTCGTTGAACTGCAATGACAGGTTGCCCTTAATGTCGCCCTGCCGGCGAATCACATCCACCTGGTAGATCCCGGCTTCTGCAAACTCTACCCGATGAGCAACCGGCTCTGCGTTTGAGGAAATACGGATGGACTCCTGACTGGCAACGGGCGCAGTCTCTGGTGAAAGTAACAACCCGTCGCTGTAGTTGGCGGCCCGAACAGTCACACGGAAGTTTCCATGGTCAGGCAGTTCTCGAAGCGAAATCTTGAAGTTGGCTCGAGGACCATAGGTGTTGGATTCGCCAAATATCTCCGAGCTGGGAATCGCCGGGCGAAGCAAAAGCCCTTCGGGAATGGTCTGCCACGCTTCTCCACGCGGATACCCAGGTGTACCCCGCACACAGGCGAACACGGAATGGTACAGACTATCAAACGTCCGCCATTGACGGATCGTGTCATTCCCGACATACCCTTCGATGAATTCAAAGCGACGCTGCATCTGCCATGGGGTGAAGGCAAACGGCTTGACGGACGCCAGCTCTGTGACAACGAAATCCGCGTTGGGAAGCAGTTCGCTGTTGGCTCCGAGAATCAGATTGTCTCGACAGGGCTCAGCATTGATGTTCGTCCCGAAATCCATCCGAAATGTCTGAATCACAGGTCGCTGAGATTCGTCCACCAGACATTCTGTCAGGGCTTTGTCCGCGATATCAAAGAAGGCTTCAATCTGCAGTGGCGAAAGCGTCATCGTCTGTTCGTTATTTGTGAACCCATCCTTTGACAACGCGTCCGGAGCCAGAGTGTCCGTCAGGTCTTCTCGCAGGCCCAGCAGATCTCTCAGCGTGTTGCGATACTGCACAACAGTCAGGCGTCTGGCCGCGCCATTTTTCTGCACTTTGCGGCTCTTCGCGGCGATCAGCGCCTTTTCAATCCATGCCGACATCTGACTTCGCTGCTCGGCAGTCATCTGCGGCTCGTCTTCCGGTGGCATCAGGCCGTCGTTGACCTGCCCACGAATGTCCTTCAGCAGGTGCAGATGCCGGTCTTCCGGTATCCCCGCAATCTGATCCACGCGAACGCCGGAGGTGATCTTCTCGGCGTTATGACAACGCTGACAGTAGGTCTGCAGCAAGGGCTGGATCGTTTCGGTAAACTGCCGCTGCTGAGCCCCATCCGGGTCTGTCGGGTCGAGCTGATTTGCCGGCTCGGGTGGCTGCGCTGACAAAGATGGCTGCCACCAAACACAGATGCTGACAAGACAGGCCCGAACCAGGCCCGCGTTGAGACAGCCTGCAGCAGAGCGGATCACAGCCAAAGAAATGCCTGTCTGGTGTTCGCTCACTTGTCTATCACTCCCGGCTGGTCGCGCACTGATTACACCCCGCTGAATCCTGACAGAGTAGCCAGGGGATACCCTGCTGACAAATCGAATCCCCGAAAGGCTCCCGAAGCGAAGGAATTTTGCCTTCGTTCCCCAAATTCCCGTTGTACCACTTTTATGAAATGCAAGCAAATTCCGGCAAAAAAGATGGGAATGCTGTTTTTCTGCAAAACTGCAGAGATTGTCAGGATAGATTAGCAGCCTGACAAGGGCAAACGGTGCTTGCAAGGCCGTCCGTACCGAGTCTCTTCATCGTCGAACGACTCTTTCGGGGCAGATTTTCAGGAAAAACGTCCAGGAATAAGACAGAATAGTACTTCGGGGATTCACACTTTTTCGGTCGGGGATTGGCGATGTCGAAGTGGTACTACCAATTATTCGGCGAAGAGTTCGGGCCAGTATCCAACGAGAGCCTGCGCGAATTGCTCCGCGATGGCACGCTTTCGCCCGCGGACAAGGTTCGCAGTGTATCCTCTGCAGGGTGGATTGCAGCCGAGCATGCAGTCGCCGAACTGCGTGAATCTTCGGATATGGCAAGTGACCTGTCCGAATTGTCGTTTGAATTCGAAGAGGCCGGGCCGACTTCGCGACGCGGTGCCTACCAGACCACTGCTTCGGCCACGGAGGCTGAAACTGCAACGCCAAACGTGGGTGACTCTGACGACGGAGCGGAAGACGACGAACTGCTGTATTTTCTACAGGTCGAGGGAAAGACAAGCGGCCCTTTCACAATCAGTGTGCTGATTCGCAAAGCGGAAAGTGGTGAGTTACTCGAATCAACACCGGTTCGCAGCGAAGAAGACGACGGATGGAAATCGGCATCCGAAATCCATGAACTTTCTGTCGCATTTCTCCTGCGAGGCATAAATAGCGATTCTGCCGTGAGTAGGACTTCCGCTGGTTCCGCGCCTGCGAAAAACACAGCCGCGTCAGTGAAGGCAACGGGTAAGGACATCGACCGGTCTGCTGCCAAATCCAAAGCGGCCGCGGCAGTCGACGCATCCGGTGGCCCCGGAAAGAAAAAGAAGCAGAAAAAGGGCAACGCAAAGATTGCAAACAAGGTTGACGATGCACTCGCCAATGAGATCCTGAGCGAAGTGTTCTCTGACGAAGAACCGGCTTCCGTGGTCAAAAGACCGGGATCGTATCCGGATGACTCGTCTATGGCAGCTGCCGGTTCTGATTCACAGCGAGGGACTACACAGCCCACCGTTGCCGCGGTGCGCGAGCAAGCCGCGTCGGCCACCGCATCGATGTCTGCAACCAGTCAGGCTGCAGCGACGGCTGCCCGGTCTTACGCTCCCACATCCAAAGCGAAAGCCAATAAGTCTGCTGGTGGCGGATTTCACCTTGAATTTGGCACGCCGGCAAAGGCTGTCCTTGCGATTTTGGTGGCTGCAGCAATTTGGTTTGCATACGGTCCGGTGACGAAAATGTTCAAGCCGGAAACCGATCGCTACGTCAAACGTATGGAACTGGCTGTACAAACGCTGGATGCACTCAACCCAGAGACTCAGGCTGTGACCTACAAAGGGCAGATGAACAGCATTGGAAGAGAATTCGGGGCCTACGCTACTGCGATGAACGAAGCGGGGTCTTCGGGCGAACCGGCAAAAAACTGCCTTGGCGCGCTCAATAAACTTGTGGAACTTTCAAAAACCGATCTGAAAGATCCGGAAAAGCACAAAAAGCTCCTGACAGAAGCGAAGGCCTTTCTTAAGGCGTATCGCGACAAATAGCTGCCGGCCAGCATCACGCAGGTTGCTCTGGCCTCCGGGGCAATGCCCAGCCCGCGGTTAGCATCATCGGGATCGTTTTGCATTTCAGGCCCGCTCCGTTCATACTACAGCCGTATCGCAGTGGCGCTTGAAATGTGTGACGGGGTGCTGTGCAATCGCGGACACCGTTCGCGACGTCAGTCTCCCTGAGCGGAAGGCGAAATGATGCATCAACTCCCCAGTAAAATCGTTGCCGGCTCCCAGCCCGGCAACTCGCCGATTTTTGCCCGGTGTGGCCTCGTACTGGCGTTCCTCGCTGGACTCGCGGCGTTCCATAAGCCGTTAATGGCCGACGACGATCGTCAGCCGGAACTACTGGTGCTGATGCACGAATCCGGGACCATTGAACGTTACCATACGTCCACCGGACAACATCTGGGGACTCTGATTCAGGGACTTCCTCCTTCCAATGCAATCCTTGCGGATACGGAAGGGCGGATTCTGATCTCCACGGGGCTGCCGGGCAGTATCGGCAGTGTGCTGAGATTTGATCCGCGCGGCGGCACAGTGGAAACTCTTCTGCAGGTCCCCGAGGGTTACGGTGGTCGTCTGTTTCGGGCCACGGGAATGGCATGGAGAAATGGCGATCTGCTGGTAGCCAGCCAGGGAGATGGACGCGTCAAACGCTACACCTATCCAACCGGAGAATGGCAGGATGATGTGGTCCTTGCATCCCCCGGCGGAATCACGCAGATTGCCGTTCACAAGGATCGATTGTATCTGACGGATTTCACAGCCAATGCTATCCGCCGCGCACCATGGACTCTGGATGGAACGATGGCAGATACCTGGCTGTCAGGGCAGGGACAGGCACCGTGGGGACTGGCGATTGCCGACGACTCGTCAGTCTTCTGGAGCACCAGCAGCAACCGCATTTTCAGAACGTCGGCTGACAGGACTCAGGAGTGGGCTGGCATTGGCGGGGGCCTCGCAACTCCTATCGGACTGGAACTCGGGCCCGATGGTTTCCTGTACGTGGCCAATCTCGCCGGAAAGGTCAATGTCTGGAGCAGTGAATCTCCAAACATGACCGGGCCCCTCAGAACGCTGGGTGGCGACGAAATGCGGCAGCCCATCAGCCTGATCTTTCTTTCCCATGATCGCACTGAAAAATTTGTCTGGAAGCCGGCGGCTCAGTTTGAAGCAACCCCCGAGAAACTTGCGTTCTTTGAAGCAAAGGTTCGTCCGCTTTTGCAGACACGCTGCCTTGATTGTCACGGCTCGGATTCACAGGAAGCGGGATTAAGGCTGGATTTCCGACAGGCATGGGAAGTCGGTGGGATAACAGGGCCCGCAATTGTTCAGGGTAAGCCCGAAGACAGTCTGCTAATGGCTGCAGTACGGTACCTTGATAAAGATCTCAGAATGCCGCCGGATCGGCCGCTTTCCGTTGACGAAACTGAACTCTTCCGACAGTGGATTGCTGACGGGGCCGTGGATCCGCGAAATGGGACCGTGGCCCCTGTCACTCAACACGCATCCGCATGGGAATCGGAATTCCGGAAACGTCTTGACTGGTGGAGCCTGAAGCCGCCAGTCCTTGCGCAGCCACCCACCGCTGCAGATCCAGTGTGGAATCAGTCGGGTATCGATCAGTGGGTCTACTCGTCACTTGGTAAAGCAGGCCTGACGCCTGTGCCGCAGGCTGACCCTGATGTTCTGGTGCGGCGAATGTCGGTTGTACTGACGGGACTTCCGCCGACCCCGGAACTGCAGCAGGAATTCCAGAGACGATGGCATCAGGGTTCACAACCCGCGCTGTCGTGGCTGGCAGACAGCCTCCTGAACTCTCCTCATTTTGGAGAGCACTTCGCAAGACACTGGATGGACTGTGTGCGATACACGGATACCTATGGTTACGAATGGGATAATCCGGCGAAGGGCTCGTGGGAGTATCGCGACTATCTGATTCGTGCCTTCAACGAGGATGTGCCGTATGACACGCTGGTCAGAGAGCAGCTGGCTGGCGATTTGCTGTCCAGTCCTCGTATTCATCAACAACAGCATGTGAATGAAAGTCTGATCGGTCCGATGTTTTACCACCTTGGGGAACATCGTCATGGCAGCAGCCTGCAATTCAACGGCATTCATCAGGAAATGATGAACAACAAGATTGACGCGTTTTCCCGGGTTTTTCTGGCAACCACCGTGGCCTGCGCCCGATGTCATGACCACAAACTGGAAGCTGTTTCCCAGAAGGATTATTACGCTTTGGGAGCTGTCTTTATGACGCCCCGATGGGCCAGCCGGCCAATCGATGATCCGGCCTCCGTGTCGGAAACCATTGAGCAACTGAAGAATCTGCGGACAGAAATCCGAATGGCTCTGGCAGGCCGGTGGAGTCAGCAGCCCGTGACACTGGATGCACTGCAAAGGGTCGTTGCAGACCAGCCGGCGGCACCAGCGATCGATGACGTGACATGGCCAGTCGCTGCGTTGCTGGCGGATCGTTCAAAAATGGTCGAGACGTGGTCGAGGCTTGAACAGGAATGGCTTCAGACACGCGACACGCGAGCGGCCGCCTCCATGGGTTTTCAGACTCAGGGGGAACTGGGCACGGGAAAACTTCCTGACGGCTGGGTGATGGAAGGAGCCGGATTTGAGCATGGTTCGGTACCCGATGGGACTCCCCGAATTTCGCTGCAGGGCAATTCCGTCATTGCCCAGTTTCTTCCCGCTGGACTGCATTCGCACGCACTGTCGCCGAAGCTGCCAGGGGTGCTGCGAATGCCTCCACAGCACCAGGTTCCTGGTCGTCATGTCAGTGTGAAACTTGCGGGAGGCGAGTTTGCCGGAACACTGATTCTGGATGAGAACGCCTTGCAAAACGAAAGTGTTGCGTTTCTGAAGCAGGACGAACCCTCATGGAGAACGTATACGGATGCCGACCTGAAGAACGGAGTCACTCGAGTCACGGTCGATTTTGCAACCGCTTCGCTGAATCCGAATTTCCCGCCCCGCACGGGAGTTGCTCCCGGCCTTCCAAACGACGATCCGGGCTACGATAAACAAAGCTGGATCAGCATCTGCGGGATTTCTTTGCATGACGCCGCAGGAGTGCCTCCGGAATCACTCAACCAGTATCACGCACTGTTTATGCGGGGCACTCCGAGGGATCCCGAAGACGCCGAGCTGAAACTGCTGGGATGGCTGAATGAGTGCGTGAATCGATGGGGACGCAATGAAACCTCCGCGGCCGATCGCGTCGTGCTGCAGTGGCTGCTGAATCGCGGACTGATTCAAAACGCAGTTGACTCAACGCCAGAACTAACTGAACTGGTCAGGCGTTATCGGGAACTGGAACAAACGCTCCGCCTTCCCCGCACCGTGAATAGTATGGATGAACGCCTTGTGGCTAAACACGGTGCCTACCTGAATATTCGAGGAAATGTTGACACTCCGGGCGAGTTTGTTGCCCCGGACTTTCTGTCCGCATTTGCCGGAAAAAACACAGTGGCAGCGGCTTCCGGGAGTGGCCGACTTGAGCTTGCGGAGTCGCTCCTTGCGCCGGATCACCCGCTGACCGCCCGCGTGTTCGTAAATCGCCTCTGGCAGTGGATCTTTGGAACAGGCCTTGTCGCCAGCCCCGATGACTTCGGACGACTCGGTGACCGCCCCTCGCATCCTGAACTTCTGGACTGGCTGGCCCACAACCTGATTCAGAATGGCTGGTCAACAAAACAAATTGTCCGGCAAATGATCCTCAGCCAGACGTTTCTGCAGTCAGGCATTCCCGCGTCCCTGGCAACGGAACGTGATCCCATGAATCGACTGCGCCATCACTATCCGACACGACGCATGGACGCAGAATCCATTCGAGACGCCATGCTGCTGGTTTCCGGTCGTCTGGATCCACAATTGTATGGCCGGCCGATCAACCCGGTTCGCATGGTGGAAGACAGTGCCAAGCGTTTGTTCTCTGGACCCCTGGACGGCAACGGACGGCGCTCCCTGTATCTGACAATGTCCATCATGGATCCACCAAAATTCCTGAAGACCTTTGATCTTCCGGATTTGAAGCTTCCAACGGGAAGACGCAGCGAGACCAGTGTTCCGGGGCAGTCACTGCTGATGCTGAATGACCCGCTTGTACACCTTCTGGCCGACCAATGGAGTTCGCGGCTGTGCAGCATCCCACACGCGACTGCTGAAGAAAGAATCACACAGATGTTCCTGCAGGCGTTCAGTCGCAGGCCCTCAGACGAAGAGTTACGAGCATGGAAGGCCCTGGTTGACGAATTCGCGGGAACGAATGAACAGCAAACGAATTCAACAGCCTGGGCCGCAGTTGCACACACGATCTTCAACACGGCTGAGTTTCTCTATTACCGCTGAAAATACCGGTTCTGTGGTTGTGTCAGCAGCCACAGACCGGGATTTGGCCGACCTTGCACCTTGCATGAGCACCGGCATCAGCCGACCAGCGTCACAGTGGGCTCTTCGTCGACCTGTTCGCGAATCTCTCCCATCACAAAGGCGGGGTATTCCGGGGTGGAACAGGCAGACACGACTGCCGCCGCGACTTCCGGCGGTACGGCAAGCACCAGACCGATCCCCATGTTGAAGACGCTGAACATTTCCTTTTCCGCCACATTACCCAGCGACTGCAACCACTGAAATACCGGCGAAGGTTTCCATGAGCTGCGATCGATGATGGCATGGACGTGCTTCGGAAGAACACGTTCGAAGTTATCCGCAATTCCACCACCGGTGATATGAGCAATTGCGTGAATCGACCCTGCTCCAGCTGCATTTCTGGCTGCCGAAACCGTGTTCGCGTAAATTCGCGTCGGCTTCAGCAATGCGTCGCCAACAGTCGAATGCAGTTCCGCAATGGTATCCGACACCTTCAGCCCCGCATGCTCAAATACCACCTTGCGGACCAGACTGTAACCGTTTGAGTGGAACCCGGAGGATGGAACACCCACCAGCACGTCTCCCGGACGCACTCGGAAACGCCCATCCACCAGTTCATCCTTCTCTGCCACACCCACACAGAACCCCGCCATGTCAAAGTCACCGGCAGCGTAAAGATCCGGCATGATGGCCGTCTCTCCACCCAGCAGAGCTGCCCCCGCCTGCAGGCAGCCATCGCTGACTCCGGAGACCAGTTGCTCCAGCAGCAGCGGGTCATCTTTTCCCAGAGCAATGTAGTCCAGAAAGAACAGAGGCTCTGCACCCAGACACAGACAGTCATTCACGCACATTGCCACAAGGTCGATACCGATCGTACCAAAGGTGCCCGCATGAATTGCCACCTTGATCTTGGTGCCCACACCGTCCGTACCAGACACCAGGACAGGGTCCCGAAATGCCCGGCGGTCGTTGAGTCGGAACAAACCGGCGAAACCACCCGGCAGGTCCATGACCCCCGGGGTAAACGTGCGTCGCATCAGCTTCGGCAGTTTCTGCATCGCCTGCTCATACAGTTCCAGATCGACGCCGGCGGAGCGATAGGTCAGTTCAGACATGGGATTTCGTAGTGAAAAAGACTGTTCAGAAACTTCGAGAATACGGAATTCCACGAGTTGGCATGCTGCCTGTCAAGCGGGTCAGACCAGATCAGACCGAATGCTCAGATTTCCGCTCACCTGGGAACGGCAGGGATTCTCTGTTTTTAACTGATGGAATTGTGCTGAATCCGCCGATTGTGACGATCGGAACGTCTTCGGGCGATGTTAGTCAGTCAGGATTCACAAATGTTCGGGCAGAAATCTCAGCCAAGCTGGTTTTTTCAGAGCGACGGTCATCTGGAAGCCGTCAGCCGTCTCGTTTACCTCGTTGAGTCGCGCGAACCCGTAGGGGTGCTGTGCGGCCCCGATGGAAGCGGACGGACCCGAGTACTCGAACGCGTCTGTCAGGAACTGCGACGATCCGGACAGCAGACAATCTCCATCAACATGGCGGGACTCGACGACGATGCCGCCCTCTGGCAGTTGGCGGGACGACTCTCCTCCGCCGTGAGAACGTCCATGCGACGGCACGAATTGCTGGGAGTCCTTCGGGAAGAACTGAGCGGACGCGTTCAATGCGGCCTGCACACAACCGTCGTGCTGGATGATCTGCACCGATCCGAATTGAGAAGCGGTACCTTTCTACGATTTTTGATTTCCGCCGCATCCACCGGAGCCTGTCCTGTCAGCGTGATTGCTGCCATTTGGGGGGCCATTCCCGAAGAACTGTCCGGGCACGTCTACGTCCCCGTTCGCCTTGATCGCTTCAGTGTTTCGGAATCGCACGTGTTCGTTAAAGAACTTCTGCAGCGATTGGGCATTTCTCCGGCGAACATTTCCGAGCCCGCAGTACGAGCCGTGAGTGAATCCGGACGTGGCCTTGTCGCCCGATTGCGACAGATCTGCGAAATTGTGCAGGTGTTCAGTGAAGCATGGCCAGATGCGATCATCACAGAGGACATCGTCAGGTCACTTATCACCGAGATCGCTCCACTGTCTGAAGACGCAGTGCAGCCCCGTCGCACAATTCGTATGGCCTGACAGCGAAGGCACTCTGCCCCGAACCGCGCCCAACCCTGTGAAAAAGTTGCGCCTCGGAAACCGGGTGAACGTTGTCATGGACTTATTCCAGGGGTCCGCCGCCTTTCCAGATCCCCACGTTCGTCGGGCAGGATCCCGCGTCACCGGGACACAGCATCCCTGTATTCTCATGCCTGTATCGTAGCCAACTGCGCTTCCATACTTCCGCCCAATGGGGAATCCAGCGGCACAAACGGCGATCCATCCCGAGGGTCGCGCAATAAAACATGGCGGTGACCCGGAGATGC
>CAIQIE010000059.1 GCA_903871805.1 uncultured Planctomycetaceae bacterium
AAACCCGGAAATTGCCTGTACCTCTCGCTGAAACCAAACCATGCGATCGTTCCTCCGCCCAAACTTTTCTGCCGTCGCTGCTGCAAATTCCGCTCGCGTCCGTGTACGGAAACTTTAAAAAGCTTAGCGTTCCCCAACGCTGTTGTCTTCCCTCCCGGCAAAAGTGGGCAACGGGATCTGTGCAGCATACGCGTCGACCTTCTTTTTGCCAGTCTACGGCTCAGACCTAACCCAGTGCCCGGCAAATTGCGGTGCGGAGTTCTCCCTGCGCAACTTGGGACGTTCCATTGGGGTTGGTTGCATGGGAACTGCGCAACTACCAAACAATCAGCGGGTTTGATAACGCGGCAGCATGCCGGCGAGAAAACCTCGGCGCAATCGAAGCGACACGAGTACTGAAAGCGAACCTCAACCACGTCCCCTCAAATCGGGGCGTGGGATTAATGCGTCTGATGCGGAACCCCAACGCGGTTCGATCGCGATGGGGCCCCGGACTGCAAGGGGGTTCGTGCTGCCGATGAGACTGCAGCGGGGCCGAAAATTACCCTACTTCAACTTCACCACCGGCATCCACGGTCGGCAGCACCGATGGTCGACTATCGACAGCAGTTTCCGAGGGAGCAGCAGGGAGTGCCATCAACTTCGGGCCTCTGCGATTCTCGTCGATCACCTTGTGCATGTGCTCACCAGACATCGTTTCCATTTCCATCAGGTCTGCGGACAGTTTGTCCAGAGTTTCCCGCTGGGAATTCAGCGTGTCCACGGCAGTCTTGTAGCCTTCATCCACCAGCCGTTTTACTTCCAGATCAATTTCCCGCAGCGTCGCCTCGGCATGGATCGATTCTGAAACAAAACCACCGGAGCCGGAAAGGAATGGCGACCGCTGAGATTCGCTGTAATACATACGGCCCAACCGCGGACTCATGCCAAACTCTGTGACCATCCGCCGTGCAATGTCCGAGGCCCGCTGAAGGTCATTCTGGGCGCCGGTTGAGGTTTCGTTGTAGACAATCTGTTCGGCCGCTATTCCGCCCAACAGCACAGCCAGGCGACTTTGCAATTCGGACTGTGTCAGCAGCTCGCGGTCGTCTTCCGGCAACTGCAGCATGTAACCCAGTGCCCCCATTCCACGGGGAATAATCGAGATCTTGTGCACGGGATCTGTGTGCGGAAGACTGGCAGCCACCAGGGCGTGCCCGGATTCATGGCAGGCCACTCGGCGTTTGACATCTTCGATAATAATTCGGGACGTCTTTTCGAGCCCCGCCATCACACGCTCAATTCCGTCCTCAAAGGACTTCATTGTCACGCGTTTGTCTTCACGCCGTGCAGACAACAGTGCGGCTTCATTGACCAGATTGGCCAGGTCCGCTCCGACAAATCCAGGTGTCAGTTTGGCGATGCGTTTCAAATCCACATCGTCAGACATCTTCACCCGTTTTGCATGCACATTCAGAATCAATTCGCGGCCCTTGATGTCCGGCCGGTCGACCAGCACGTGGCGGTCAAAACGCCCCGGCCTCATCAACGCCGGATCCAGCGTCTCCGGACGATTCGTGGCTCCCATCACAATCACGCTCTGGTCCGTCCCGAATCCGTCCATTTCCACGAGGAGAGCGTTCAGCGTCTGCTCGCGTTCATCATGCCCCCCGGGGGCACCACTGCCTCTAACTTTTCCCAGTGCATCCAGTTCGTCGATGAAAATAATTGCAGGCGCACGTTGTAGTGCCTGCTGGAACATATCCCGCACTCGCGCGGCCCCCACGCCGACGTACATTTCGACAAAGTCGGAGCCTGACAGGCCGAAAAACGGTACCCCAGCTTCGCCAGCCACCGCTTTCGCCAACATCGTTTTGCCCGTTCCCGGTGGCCCCACCAGCAGAACCCCGCGTGGAATTCGTCCACCCAGGGCCTGATACTTTTGAGGCGTTTTCAGGAACTCAACAATCTCCTTCAGTTCTTCGACCGCTTCGTCGATTCCCGCCACGTCATTGAAGGTAACATGCACGTCTTCCTGTGCATACAAGCGGCCACGACTACGACCAAAGGACATGGCAGAGCCAGCGCCGCCCAGCCGTCGCATGATAAATACAAATCCACCAACCAGCAGCACCGTTGTCAACAAAAGTGGCAACAACGCCTGCCATTCGGGACTCGGCTCGGAAAAGCCGTAGGTAACGCCTTTCTGATCCAGTTCCCGGCATAACTCATTCCTGGTCTGCTCGCTGGCACTGAGCAACGGCGTGTAGTAGCGTTTCCATGGCAACGCGGGGTTGGCAAGGATGTCTTTTTTAGAATAGTCCTGCCACGTGATGTAAGCCTGAGTGATCTCCAGTTGCCAGATCCGCTCCTTTGGCAGGTCACCAGAACGCACTTTTGCAATGAAGTCGCTGTACTCGAACTTCTCGCCTTTGTAGCCCCTGGTCATCACAGAGAACAACACGGCAGCCAGAATTCCGGCGACCAGCAGATACCAAAAGCCTCCCCCCGAAGGCACCCGGTCCCTCCGCGTCGACTTTGGCGTTTTGTTCTGAGAACCGGGCTCGGATGAAGAATCCTGTGGACCTGACATAGGTGATTTCGCTGCGGTGGCAGTTAGGGAAACTTAATCTACGGAAACGGACGCCCACAACATTCCATGGGGATTTCAGTGCCTGCAGGGCAGTTGCCAACCTGCAGGAAATCCTGAAAGGCCCTCAGAGACCATGCCCTCCGCTACGGGACCAGACCGGAACTGGAGTGGAATTGCAACCAGATAATTCCCCCGATTTTCTCTGGCCAGCCCGACGCGGTCCCACGGAAGACCCTGTGAAACTTTAGACCTGCTTTGCCTGCCGGTCAACCTGCAGTAGCGCCCCAAGTCTCCGCCAAACGAGATTCCGATCACTTTTCTCGTCAGAATCGCGTCTTTCAGAAAGGCGGAAAAATGGAAATGGCGGTCAGCATGGTGCAAACGAAACACTGACCGGCAGGGTGGCAAATTGCCCCCGGGGAAAGCCTTGGCCAGCAAAAAACGCTTTCGTTTGCCGGAATGTCCATCATCCGTTTGCGCCGACCGGAAAAATCACTAACATTCGAACCGGCGGCAGCGTCAGGCTGGTGCTCTGGATGCCATCAGTGGAATTGGCCACTGGCGTAATCTCAGTGTACCACAACGGCTCCGGCTGCGAATTCCCCTACCGCTGTCAGAAAGCGTTCTGCCGGTGCCTGTGGGACCGGCAGACAACCGTTCGGGTGGTCCGTTGGTCGCGGGGGATTCCGTTGTTGTTTTGTGCAATCGTCCAGCATTCCACGGAAAAAACACCGCTGAAACAAAGCGGGGTTGGCTGACATTCGGGCAAACCGGCAGCCGCAATTCCAGTAATTTTGTTTCGGAAGAAAGTGAACATGGCCAAAAAATCAATCAGTGATATCAGCGTCGCCGGCAAAACGGTTTTGATGCGAGTGGACTTCAACGTGCCTCTGGATGCAAACTGCCAGGTCACTGATGACCGCCGTATTCGAGAAGCCCTGCCTTCCATCAAGTCTGTCATTGATCGTGGTGGCAAACTGGTACTTTGCAGTCACCTCGGACAGCCGAAAGACGGCGAAGATCTCGCGAAGTACAGCCTCAGTCCCGCCGCAACTGTACTCGGCGGATTGCTCGGAAAGCCCGTTGCCTTCGCCACCGACACCGTGGGCACCGATGCGGCCGCCAAAGTCGCCGCTCTGACCGACGGCAATGTCGTGCTGCTGGAAAACCTGCGGTTCAACAAAGGCGAAAAGAAGGGCGACCCTGAATTCGCCGGAAAGCTGGCTGACTTCGCAGATATCTACTGCAATGATGCCTTCGGAACATGTCACCGTACAGATGCCTCCATGGTAGCCGTTCCCCAAGCCATGGCCGGAAAACCACGCGTGGTCGGTTTTCTGGTTCAGAAGGAAATCCAGTATCTTTCAGACGCTATTGCCGCACCCAAACGCCCTTTCATCGCGATTCTCGGCGGGGCCAAGGTTTCCGACAAAATCAAAGTCATC
>CAIQIE010000060.1 GCA_903871805.1 uncultured Planctomycetaceae bacterium
GCAGTGACAGGCCAACAACGGGCGCAGAACGCGGGCAGATTCGTTATCCGAGGGATGTCAGATTCAAACGACGGCGCAAGTAGGTTGCCCGCGCCAGATTGCGTTTTTCAGTCTCCAGCGTTTCGCCCTGCAGCTTTTGCAGATGCGCTGGTTGCGTATGAATGAATAACTCGTTCACCGTGCCGGCATCGAGATTTTCAATCAACCCCAGCCGAATCCCCATTCGCAGACTGGACAGCAGATGCATCGTTTCTTCCGAACTGATTGACCGCGCACTGGTCAGCGTACCATAGGCTCTGGCGACCTGGTCATCCATCTGCGATTTGTTTTTAGTGAGCAGAAATTCGCGGTTGCGGCGTTCCCACTCGACAATCCGCTGCACAACTTCCTGCACCTCACCGATCAGATCGGCTTCCGATTTCCCCAGCGTCACCTGGTTGGAAATCTGAAAGAAATCACCCAGAGCCTGACTCCCCTCGCCATATAACCCGCGAACAGCAAGGCTGATTTTCTGAGCCGCCTGATGGACTTTCTGAATGTCCTTTGTCAAACGCAGTGCTGGCAGGTGCAGCATGACACTGACACGAATCCCAGTACCAACGTTGGTAGGACAGGCCGTCAGATAACCCAGTTTCGGATGGAAGGCTACCGGTACCTGAGACTCAATCAAATCATCAAGAGCATCACATTCCCGCCAGCATTCTTCCAACGCCAAACCGCTGTGCAAAACCTGCAGTCGCAGATGATCCTCTTCGTTAATCATCACACTGTGGCGTTCACCTTCGGAAATTACAACAGCCCGAGGCCCGTCGCCTCGTGCAAGCTCTCGACTGATCAGCTGACGCTCCATCAGAAACTGACTGTCCAGCATCGCCAGGGTCTCGACGTTGACATGCCGCATCTGACGACCCTGAAAAGTTCCCCGCAGTGCGGACTGAACCTGTTGGATCACCTGAGATCGGACATCGCCCGATGCCCGGGCAATAAACGGAAACCCTGCCACATTTCTTGCCAGCCGCACGCGACTGGAAATCACGATGTCCGACTCCGGACCGTCACCGCGCAGCCATTCACCACTTGTTGATGCAAGCTTCGCCAGCCAACTACTGTTTTCAGAACGCTCGGAGTTCAACGAAATGTTCCCTGGAAACACACTTTCCGTAGTCGCCCTCCGGCTCCTGCCAGTGACGATCCACGGCCACTCAAACCACTCCGATTCTACGAAACACACCTGCTGCAGTATAGCCAAACCGCCCCAATCGCAGCCCGATAAATCGCTTTCAGGGGCATGGTTTTCCCGGTTGCGTTGTGACTTTCAGTCTGATGAGCTTCCCGGGGGCTTTTTTCTTCGTCCGGATTTCTGCGGCGGAGGAGTTCGAATCTTCACTTCCAGGTCCGCGATTTCATCACGTAGCTTAGCTGCCGCTTCGTAATCTTCTTTCTCAATCGCCGCTCTCTGAAGATTGCGTAGTTGTGCCAGCCGAGCCTGATCCCGTGTGCCAACAATCGTTCCGCGAGGCTCCTTGCCGATATGCTGGGTGTCTTCGTGAATGCTTTCCAGCAACGGAATTAACTCTGCCATGAATTCTGAATAGTCCTGCGCACATCCGAAACGCCCATGGTCACGAAACTCCTTAAAAGTCATACCGCAGGTCGGACAGGGAGCGGGCGATTCCGCCGTCTCAGCCATAATTTCCCCCAGTTTCCCAGGCAACTCGGGGAACACCGTTTCGTCCGGCCCCCCCTTTTCCAGGTACTCCCGCGCACAGGTGTCACACAGATGTACCGCGACCGCTTTGCCTTCGCGAATTTCTGTGACATGCAATGTTGCCGTCTTGGTACAGCGTCGACACTTCTTCATCTATCGAAACTCAACGAAAATTTCACCATGCTCTGTCCGACAGGAATCCGCGTCCCCGTCCCGTGACTTCCAGAAACCACAACATCACTTCAACCGCCGCTCTATCATCCTGCAGCCAATCCCGCAGCGGCAGGCCGACAGACCCGAACTACCGATTTCAAAAGACTGCCGCAGTCACCTAATCACAAATTTCTTGCGGTATACCTTAATGATTACCAATTTCCGTTCCGTTCAGCGAACTGCCGAACCCAACAGAAAGCTGGCCATGTTTCCATCAGGGGAAAACCACCACGACTGCACATTTCTTGCCGCCACTTCCGTTGAACCGGCAACAACAAATGTATCCTGGAAGCCACCTGAAATTCCAACAAGACTTCTGCACCAGATTCCCGCCGCACCAGCCACTGTCCGCTTCGACCAACCGCCCGAAAGGCGCAGGTTAAGCCGATTCCCGATATGCTTCTGCAGATCAACGCCATTCAGTGCAGTACGTTCAGCAAGCCCCCCAGGCGACAACGCAAAATCACCGGGTTCCAGTATTGCCTGGAGTGCTCCCCCGAAAAAAAACCGCGCCCGCCGGCGAAAAGCCACTCATCCCACACGATGAACCCGCATCACCGGGCATCTTTACTTCCCCAATTCGACGCTGCCAGCAGGGCGAGTTGTGAATTTCAAAATCCCCCAGGTTTCCGGACGATGCATGTCAATCACTCCCTGAGGAGACCAAACCCAGTTGTTTTCCGGAACGCCAGACTGACGCTGATACCTTCCGGACTGCATTTCGTGCTGCCATTCTACCCGCGAAAAGTTGATTCTCCACTGTGTTCCGTCTTGAGGCTTCAAGGTCTTCCCTCCAGGCAGCGTTTTACCGCCCAGTTGCGCCGCCGATTCTGCCTCCGAAAGCGTTTCGTAGGACTTCAGAACTGATCCATCACGCACAGCCCGACGAATGGGCTGCTCCGGATCGTTCAGCGTTACAAGGTCACTCCAGGGTATTGCAATCTCAATACTCCACGCGGTATCTGTGTCGGTCGATTTGTTTAATGTCCCATCGACAAAGACTCCCGTACGCAGCCGTCCAAGCGTCCAGCCATCATCCGCCTGCCCACCATCCCGATAAGGCTTCGGCAGTCGCAGATCCCAAACCGTATTCAGGGCATTGATTTCCAGCTCCCCATAGTTCACACCGTCCCCTTCCGGATCAAGAAACAGTTCAAAGTCGTTGTCATGGAAAATCACAGAATCCCGTACTAACAAATTTCCCCAGACATGCGGTTCCTGCAACTCAGCGGCAATATACAGGCACGTCTCGTCCCACAGCATTTTCATGCGGGTGACATACCGGGGTTTTGGCTTTGCCTCACCCTCGATGTCCACAAATTCTTCTGACCATGCCGCTTTGCTCCACGCCGCTTCGTCAAGCCGACCATCTATGCGTAAACCGCCCTGGCCAGCGTCAGCCGGTAATCGATAACACAGATAGGTTCGAATCGTCGGCCCAACAACTTCCTCGCCCGTGGTGACTTGTTTCACTTCTGGCCCGGTCTGGCAGGCATTCAGTTCTTTCCCCTGACTCCACGCACAAAGGCTCAGCAGGCACAACCGCAGCGCCCATCCCGATCGACACATTCCACGCATCTCCCCGCAAAATCCGGCACACACACCAACGCTTAGGAGCCGGGCTGGCCCCCAGTCAGCGACGAATCCTTTGAATCCCAAAAGCATTTGCAACTGAAAATCCCCCAAATTTCTGACCATGTTTTCAAAAATCCGCGAGAAAATTTTGGTTGCCAGCACAGCCATGGATTCTAAAACGTTCACATGAGTGAGACTTCTCACTGTCAGCCTGCCCTAAAAATCGCTTATCCGCAATGATTTCAGCCATCGCCCGTCAATTGGCTTTTGGCGCATTTGGTGCAAGCTGTGGAAACCTGTTGCGATGCAAGGATGCCGAATGTTGCAGGTATCGGCATTCCTGCATCGCCCGGGGTTCCTTCTGATGCACCCAATCCATTTCACCGGAGTTTCTCATGCGATTTGCGTATTTTCTTGCCGTGTTCAGCCTTTGGCCCGCTCTCTCTGTCGCTGCTGATCGGGCACAGTGGACGCAGTGGCGAGGAAATGACCGAACCTGCTCCGTCGCTCAGTCCGAATGGCCAACGTCCCTTAAGCCCGAACATCTCAAAGAGGTCTACAAGATTCCGCTCGGTCCCAGCTACTCGGGACCCATCGTCAGCGAGAATAAGGTGTTCGTCACCGAAACCGTGAACAAAGAGAACGAGGTCACGCGGGCTCTGGATCGAGACACCGGCAAAGAACTCTGGAAGGTCGAATGGCCCGGTGCCATGAGCGTGCCCTTCTTCGCTGCGGCAAACGGCAGCTGGATCCGCGCGACTCCCGTGTTCGACGGCAAAAGACTGTTCGTTCCCGGTATGCTGGATGTCCTCGTCACTCTGGACGCCGAAACCGGCAAAGAACTGTGGCGCGTTGACTTCCGCGAAAAATTTGAAACCGTCGGTCAGACGTTCGGCTTTGTCTGTTCGCCTCTCGTCGACGAAGGCTTCATTTATGTGCAGACCTCCGGTGGCCTCGTGAAGCTCAACTGCGAAACCGGTGAAATGGCATGGCGAGGCCTGAAGGAAGCAGGCGGAATGATGGGCGGTGCCTTCTCTTCCCCAATGCTGGCGACTTTGGCCGGCACAAAGCAACTTGTTATTCAGACCCGCGCGAAACTGTGCGGCGTCAGCCCGGAATCTGGCGAGGAACTCTGGTCCGTCGCCATTCCGTCGTTCCGCGATATGAACATTCTGACGCCGACGATCATCGGAGATCGGATCTTCACCAGCAGCTACGGCGGCGGGGCGTTGATGTACGAAGTGACCAAATCCGATGCTGGGTTCGCAGCAAGCGAACTTTGGAAAAACAAAACCGAAGCCTACATGTCTTCCCCAGTCGTGGTCGATGGAAAAATCTATCTGCACCTCAGAAATCGTCGATTCTGCTGCCTCGATCCAGCGACTGGCGAAGCCCTCTGGCGAACCACTCCGTTCGGCGAATACTGGAGCATGGCAGTCAACGGAACAAAAGTACTGGCGCTCGATTCTGCAGGGGATCTGATCCTGTTTGATGCCAATCCCACGGAATACAAGGAGATCGACAAATTTCACGTCAGTGATGCATCAACGTGGGCTCACGTGGCAGTCGCTGATGGGCAGATCTTCGTGCGTGCTCTTGACAGTCTGATCCTCTACGACTGGAAGTAAATTCAAGGGACACGGTTTAACTTGCATGATCCACGGTCAGGGCACACGCTTTGACCGTGGATTTTTTATGGAACTTCCGGAACACCTCGCGTCCACAACAATCCCACGCTTTTGAGTGCTTCTCGAAATATTCCCGGGAACTGTCTTTTTTCCTTGAAAACAGTAGCATAGGTTGATCGCATCGTCGGCCCTCCTTCTTTCGACACTGTCTTCACGGAACAACACACAATGACAGTCTTCAGCTTCCGCCGCCTCATACTTCCAGTGATCTCTGCAGTGCTGCTGCTACCGACTTGCGTCGGCGTGCTAAATGCAGGCACCATCCGTCTGTATGTGGGGACCTACACCGGCGGAGACAGCATCAGCAAAGGGGTTTACACAGTCACCTTCGATGACGCAACCGGAAGCCTCTCCGAACCTGTCCTTGCGGCAGAACTGACGAATCCTTCGTTTCTTGCTGTTCATCCCTCCGGTCAGTTTCTCTATGCCGTAAATGAAGTCAGTGATGGCGGCGGACGCGGTAAAGGTGCTGTCACCGCCCTGAAAATCCAACCCGATGGGACTCTTTCCAAAATCAACCAACAGTCATCCGAAGGCGGTGCTCCCTGCCATTGCAACGTCGATGCCACGGGAAAGAACCTGTTGATCGCCAACTACGTCGGCGGCAACGTCGTGGTCTATCCGATCAGCACCGAAGGCGCGCTGGAACCCGCTTCCAGCAACATGCAGCATGAAGGCTCCAGCGTCGATCAGTCCCGTCAGCAGAACCCGCATGCTCATTCCATAAATCTCAGCAGCGATAATCGCTTCGCCTATGCCGCGGACCTCGGACTTGATCGCATCATGATCTATCGCTTTGATGCCGAGTCACACATGCTGTCGCCGGCAAATCCCCCGGTGGCGCTGGTCACTCCCGGCGGCGGACCACGGCACTTTTCCATCCACCCCAGCGGGAAATTTGCATGGACCAACAACGAAATGACCATGGTGGTTACCGGATTCCGACGCAACCCCGCTGATGGCAGCCTGTTTGCCATTCAGGAAATCTCAACCATTCCCGGTGGCTACAACGGGCGCAAAAGTACGGCCGAATGCCTCGCACATCCCAATGGAAAATTTCTCTATGTCAGCAACCGTGGACATGAAACCATCACGGCATTCACCATCGATCAGGAAACAGGTCTTCTGAAGTATGTCGAAAATGAACCGACAGGTGGAAACGAGCCCCGGAACTTCTTTATCGATCCTTCCGGCAAATGGCTGCTGGCCGAAAATCAGAATTCCGACTCGGTTTATGTATTCAGCATCGATCAGCAGACTGGAGAATTGACCCCCAATGGGAAATCCATCACGGTGGGAAAACCAGTCTGCATCCGCGCCCTTCCAGTCGCAGCAAAGTGATGCTGACAACGCAGTAATGTCGGTCGTGTCACGGTCTCGACAAATCCAGAAACTGCGTTTCAGAAAACAGGCAATCATCGTCGCGCCCGCTGCTGACGCCACGCTAGGCAACGGGCCGTTTTGATGTCGTGGCGTTTTCGATGCGGCTCCTCAATTCCGGTCAGTACTGCCCCAAACTTCACTCCGTCGTATGTTACGGCATCAACGGTGACCTAATCGTAGTACACTGTTCAAGACCCTGCGGTTTCACTCTCTGTGGTATACCCGCACGTTCAACAGAGCAGCCCCGTCGCACATAGGTTTGATCGGAACCCCATGACCCCCATTCAGCCGGAACCAATTCCCCAGTGGCTCTTCGACGAAGTCGAACAGTACTTCATTCCGTTGCCATTTCAGCCGCAGACAATCCTGGACATCGGAGCCAACATCGGAGCCTTCGCACAACGAGCCCGTCAACGCTGGCCAGACGCGAAACTTTTGTGCTGCGAGCCGATGCCGTTCAATGTGGTTCACCTTCGCAGAAATGTGCCTCCCAAAACGTTGATCATTTCTGCCGCAATTCGTCAACACAGCGGCGTGGATCAAATTCTTGTGGGGGACAGTTTTGTCACGGGCGGATTTGTCAGCTTTGGCAGACAAACTCAGCAGACACTGCTGGTGGAGTGCCTGGCGGCCAGTCAACTGCCATCCTGTGACCTGGTAAAAATCGATACGGAAGGCTGTGAAGTGGAAATTCTGCGGCATCTGCCACTGCAGAAAACGCAGGCCATCTTTCTGGAACATCACAGCCGTGCCGATGCCGAAACCCTGAAGTCTATGCTGCAGGCCCGGTATGAACTGATTGGCGGGGATTCTGGCGCACCCGTTGGAACGTTGCGATTTCTGCGTCGGGAATAAGCAATCCGCGAATTTTGCAGAGCACCAATCAGCCCGCCATGGTCAGCAGGATCCAGCGACGGTCTTGCTTTTTGAGGCACGACGTGCGAAGAACGCTCGTCCCAGGCAAACCCATTGACTTCGCCGCCCACCCCCTGTTGGGCACCTGACGATCACACTCCTTGCACCTGTGTCCGGGATGTAATGCCGGAGCCTTCACGTCGCGGCCCCCCTACCAAAAATCCCTGTATGGCGATCGTCGCGTTGCCTGCACATTCATCCGGACGGCGGCAGCAAACATCAGCCCAAATGCATGCCCAAAATGGCACTTCAGGAACGGCAAAGCGACTGAAGGGAATCGAACCCTCACCAGGAGCTTGGGAAGCTACTGTGCTACCACTACACCACAGTCGCGGCAATCGTCAAAACACCACGCTTTCGGAGTGTAACTCATCGTTTTGTGGATTGCAAATCCAGTCATTCAAATGCGTTCGATTGCACTCACTTTCACCCGGAAGTGGTGAGAAGTGGTGACCATCGCCTTCACTTCATCGATGTGATCATCCGATTGAATCACGGGAGACCAGGTGTCGATTTCGGATTGTCGGGGTCGATGACCTATTGCCTCGGAGAACACAGGGACTCATTAACGATGCTCGACCATTCATGAAAGACAGCATGGGATTGCGGCTGCCATTGTCACAATCGAAGCACTCCGCGGATCCGGACGGCAGTCACCACTTCAGTAGGTTTGTCTGGACCTGTGCCCCGAAACTCCACTGAAGTGCGCAGCCATTCGCAAAATGCTCGTAGTTTCGATGGCACCCACCTGGCAGTTTGCACAGGGTGGTAACACCACGTTCGTCACCCGCGTTTTCACCAAGTTGGATGCGCGCACCCTCGGGGCGTAATTATTTTACTTCCCTGGCACTCTCCTTCGCAGAATGCGTCTCCCCTGAATCTACTTCTCTGTCTTCTTCCCTGTGTTGGCGTTACGCGAATGTCAACGAACAGACGGGCTGACCAGCGTTCTGCGACAGCAGCCCCAACGGCGGGCCGCTTCATCCTCGCATGGTGAATTCAAGTTGAGTGAGTAGCGCAGGAAGAGGAAGGACAGCATTTAGTCGCGGAAATCGTCCGCATCCATCGCACCACGCAGTTGGTCGGCGATGCTCCAGAGGGTGTTGCCCAGTTGCTTTTGGTTGGTGTCAGTCATTTCTTCAGGCGTCTCTTGAGTTTGGTTTCCAGGGCTTTGAGGTCGGCCTCGTCCTGCTGGTCGGCTTGAGTGGCTTCCTGCTTCTTGCGGCCTTGATCGAATTTGAGGTAAAGCTCGCCCGTGCGCTCTTCCATCTGCTCATGACTGATGGAGCCGGCGTGTGTGAGCAGCGGGAAGCCGTTGGAGGTGATGATCTGATCCACGTTCTGCTTCCAGAAGGCCATGCGCGTCTCCTGCTTGCTCTTGGCTCGCAGTTCGGCGGTTTCCAGGAAGATGACCACCAACCGGTTCAGGGTGTCGATCTCGTCCTCGGTCAGGTAGTTCTTCGCCACGATGATGTCCGCCTTGCGCACCTTGTCGCCCTTCCAGGCGAGCAGGCCGAAATGGGGATCGGAGGCATTGGCACGGGCGGTGATCAGCTCGGCGGCGGTGTTCCGCGTTACCGCGAAAATGAGCAGGTTTTGCACCGTGGCGAAGAACACCTGCGTAGCCTTGTCGGTCTTGTCGTAGTCGCTGCTCAGGGCGAAGAGATCGCGCACCTTCTGGTAAAAGCGCTTCTCGGAGGCCCGGATGTCCCGAATGCGCTCCAGCATCTCGTCGAAGTAATCCGGGCGGCCATCCGGGTTCTTCAGCCGGTCGTCGTCAATCACAAAACCCTTGAGCAGGTATTCCTTCAGGATGGTGGAGGCCCAGCGACGGAACTGCACCCCACGCGGGGAGCGGACGCGGTAGCCCACAGCGAGGATGGCATCCAGGTTGTAGAGCTTGGTCGAGTAGTCCTTGCCGTCGGC
>CAIQIE010000061.1 GCA_903871805.1 uncultured Planctomycetaceae bacterium
GGCTGGGGCTGGGAAGGCACACAAACGCGACACCGAGTTCGCGTGGGGGCCAACTACTACAACGGACCAGCACTGCAATATTCGTTCGCCGACCGCAGAGAAAATCTGGTCGGCGGTGGAATCTGGCTGGACTTCTAATTCAGGGAGTTAGGGAGCTAGCGAGCTAGGGGGAGCGGAAGCCACGGCAGTGGCCAGCCGAAAAGGTGGGGGCTGCTGCACCTTATTCTAGCGCTGTATGTTGCACCATCAGCACGAGGATTAGTGGTGCGCAACCCTAGGTGTTGTGACACGACGATGACCTGAAGGTCGATGTCCCTGCCGATTGTTGAGGCTTGCCAGAGGAACGGGGGGGCCAGCCGACGATCGTTTGCGGCAAAGCGCACGGCACGATGTCGCCTGTGGCCCCCAACCTGCCTGGTCTACCCGCCGGATTCCCTTGGCCTTCACGTGAGCGTCTTGACCAGTCACGGGCGGCCGCAAATCGCGATGCGATCGTAAGCGAAGCTAGAGAACACAGGACTCACGCAGATCTTCGCCGTCCGCCTTTCATCACTATGAGGCACGTTTCGAGGCGAGTCCACCGGCCGCGCTTCGCCTGCCACCATGGGAAGGGGGATCTCATGCGCTGGCCATGTGATGGCGTGGTGCAGGGGATGTCAATCGCCTCAGGAAACTCGGGGTTTCACGCGCCGCACGGGGCAATCATTCCGTAAAACTCGTGGAAGAAGAAATGACGGCCGAGGGGCGTTGAATGGAACCACGGAACACTCGGATCACACGGATCACACGGATCACACGGATCACACGGATCACACGGATCACACGGATCACACGGATCACACGGAAAAACGCTGTGTTGAGGTCGTTCCATGACAGGCTTGCTTTCATTCCCGTGCGACTCATTCCGTGCCTTCTGTGTATTCTGTGGTTGAAAGCTGGGCGGCAGTGGTGTTTTGAGTTGAACCACGAAATACACGAATCACACGAAAAATGCAGGGCGTGGTGACAGGAAGTCTACTGGTTGTTTCCAGTGTTTTTGGGACTCATTTCGTGTCTTTCGTGTGATTCGTGGTTGAAAGACATTTCGGTAGCGGGGCGTTGAATGGAACCACGGAACACTCGGATCACACGGAAAAACGCTGTGTTGAGGTCGTTCCAGGACAGGCTTACTTTCATTCCCGTGCGACTCATTCCGTGTGTTCAGTGTATTCCGTGGTTGAAAACTGAGCGGTAGTTGTGTTTTGAGTTGAACCAAGAAATACACGAATCACACGAAAAACGGCGGGAGTGGTGACGACTGACAGCCTTCGGTGTTTTGGGGATTCATTCCGTGTATTCAGTGTCTTCCGTGGTTGAAAACTGAGCGGCGGTTGTGTGTTGAGATGAACCACGGAAGGCACGGAACACGCGGAAAAGCCCAGCGTTGAGGTCGTTCCGGGACAGGCTTGCTTTCAAACCGTTGAAACTCATTCTGTGTATTCCATGGTTGAAATCCGGGCAGCGTCTGTGGGGTACAGGAAGAATTACTTGCTGGTGGTCGTTCCATCGATCGCAGAGCAATTCGAAGAACGATTAGCGTAATTCGACGCAATTCGACGTAATTCGGAGCGACCGGAGAAACGACGCAAGCTCATTTTTCACAAGGGTTTACGGCCAGGAACGGAATCGTGTAAAGCTTCGGGATTTGCGCAATTCGACGTCATTCGGCTCCGATTTGCCCATTGCCCTTGTTGCCAAAGCCGATGAGTTGTGCATAAGATATTCCTGCGTGATGGCTCTGAAGTTTGCCGAGTGCCCAATTTATTGTGCGTTCCGAAGTGGGTCAACCGCAGGATGTTGGCAGAACACACATCAGAAAGCAGGGAGAATAAACCATGCCCAGGAAGGCTGCTGCAACCGCACCAGCACCTGCGAGCGAGGTGAGCAAACTGATTCGCAGGCAAAGGGAGGCCATGCGGATGACGGTGGCCCAGCTTGCACAGCGTATTGGCGTCAGTCGGAATACAGTGACCAACTACGAAAGCGGTAAAACTGAGCCGAACGCCAGCGATCTCGTGCGACTGTCCGGCGCACTAGGGTGCACAGTCACCGATTTGCTTTGTGATAGCGGCGCTTCACTGCCGCCTCGCTTTGCCTTTCGTGCCCATGCCCCGTTACGCAAAGACCCCGGAATCGCCGTCGCCGCCAGGAAATACCTGCGGGCTTACGACGAAATCGAGGAGATCACCAACTCGCGGCTGCAGGGCAAACTGCGGACGTTTGCTGGCGACGGCGAGGGGCCGCTCACGGATCGTGAAATCGAAAGTGCGGCAGACACGCTGCGTCAATCGAGTGGCCTGCACGACGCGGGACCGGAGAATATTGCCAGCGTCCTTGAGGGACTCGGCGTGCGGACGCTTTTCTTCGAGCATGAAGGCAAAGGGCTGGAGGGACTCAGCACGATCCACGGCGAGATGATGCTCGTGATGCTGCGGGACCGCAAGCGGGTCATCGAGCGAACCATCTTCAGCGCCGCTCATGAATTAGGGCACCTGGTTCTTCACCGGCATTTGTTCACGAACGACGAGCGCGACGAAGAGGCGGACACCAGGCGTTACGAAGACGAAGCGAACAAGTTCGCCGGGAACTTTCTGGTGCCAAGCGACGAACTCGTGCGCATTTGGAAGGAAGAGCGACTGAACCGGCTTTCGCTGTTCAACGCTTTGATCCTCCTGAAGCGAGTCTTCCACGTCAGCTTCCACTGCCTGTATCACCGAGTCACGGAACTCAGGCTGCATTCCAGGATCGACGGAGCGATCTTCATCAACCTGATCAAGCAGCAGCTTGGAATCAAGGGGTTTGCGAAGATGGAGGAGCTCGAACCTGATCCGCTTAAACCGGAAGTTCTCTATCGAACCAATCGTTTCAGCCGGCTTGTTCGTTCGGCCTTTCTTCAGGATTTGATTGGTGTCTCGAAGGTAGCCGAGCTGTTTCAGGTTCCAGTAAACAGGGCGACGGAAATCACCGCGGAATGGCTGAGGCCCGGATATGAGCTGGTGGACGACGGCGATCTATGACACGTGCTCGCTCATCACAATCGACAAACTGCTTCAGGAAAAGCGATCCCTCTCTCGCTGCTTCCCTAAGAAGTTGCTGGCACTGGATGTGTCGCTTACAGCAGATCAGATGTATGCGGAAACTGCGACGCGAATGAGGGAACTTGTGGAAATCTGTCCGCTTCCGCCACCGGTCGAATTGAAGGCGCTGCTGACCTCAGCGGACCTGTCAAAATCGCTGTCGGAAGTGGACAAGTTGCTGTTTGCAACTGCCATTCACACACAGTGTGCCGTTGTTACTGGTGATCGCCGGCTGGCATTGGCGCTTCGCAGGCAGGATCTGGTCGTGGGCAACATGGCCCTCATCTTGAAAGACCTCGTTCAAATAAAGAAGCTCACGTCCGCGGTTGTCGAGGTGCTGCTTCAGCGTCTGGCAGATCGAAGGGACTTTGTCCTTGGCACCCCAACCCCGACATGGAACGACTTGCGGGATTATAAGTTTCCCGATTGAGCATCTTCACGCTCGATTCCGCAGGATGCTACTACGCTGATGCCTGGCTTCAGAGTGGTGATTCAATCGCTGAAACGCAAGGGAAAAGCTCATCCCGTTGGCCAAAGAAAGGCCGGGCTCTGGTTTCCCGGTCCCAGCCAACCGGTCGGACCACACGATTGAAATTGATTACGCAGCATGACGAATCAACGCAAAAATGACGCAAAAGATGACGCAAAAAGAAACTGTGGGGATCGGTGTAACATCATGTTGCGAAAGCCTTTACAAATAATTTCCAGAGTTTGAGTGACGCAAAAATGGCGTAAAAAATGCTCCGATTCAGGTTCCCGCTCCTGCCCCAACGCTGCGGCCGGGCCTGATGGAACCACGGAACACACGGAAAGCGCGGGGAGTGCTGAAGACTGACAGGCTTCGGTGTCTTTGTGACTCATTCCGTGTATTCAGTGTATTCCGTGGTTGAAAGCTGGGCGGCAGTGGTGTGTTGAGTTGAACCACGAAAGACACGAATCACACGAAAAAAGGCAGGGCGTGGTGACAGGAAGTCTACTGGTTGTTTCCAGTGTTTTTGCGACTCATTTCGTGTCTTTCGTGTGATCCGTGGTTGAAATCTGGGGCGGCAGTGGTGTGTTGACTTGAACCACGAAATACACGAAACACACGAAAAATGCAGGGCGTGGTGACAGCAAGTCTACTGGTTGTTTCCAGTGTTTTTGCGACTCATTTCGTGTCTTTCGTGTGATTCGTGGTTGAAAGAAAGGGTAGCGTCGGCCAGGCACAGAACTTAATCATTTGCTGGCTCTGCTTCCCTGACCTGACGAGCGATTCAAAGGGGGATGAGCGCAATTCGCCTCCGATTTACCCAGTGTCGTGGTGGCGAGCTGAATCGACCGCCTGCTCGGGGTTCAAACTCCATACCCACGGGACTCATTTTGTGTCACTCGTGTATTTCGTGGTTCCAAATCGCGATCTCGCTGGTAACAACACGTTCGTCACCCGCATTTTCATCAAGTTGCTACCGGGGCCCGGCGAAGTCCTTTTTGACATGTTCCTCAACGTAGTGGATCACCGCTGCTTGGGTCTTCAACAGCAACATGCTGCTGAGACTCGTCGGTGCCGCATCCGGCCAGCTGCATCCGGCCAGTTGCCCACTCCCATCAAATGATCATTCCTGAAATCCGAATGCGCGTCCGTCTCGCTACCTGGCCCGCATTTTACCGCCAATCAATGCAGGGCCAGGTCAGGAACGCGGGGGGCAACAGGCTGTGAAGTCAGCCAGATCAGAGATCTACCAGAGCACAATCGCTCGGCCGGGGCCTGCATGACAACCGTCGATGCGTATCGGGGCGAACAGGAAGTAACTGTTCGCCCGAACGCTTTCCAGGTTGTAAAGAAACTCAACCCCGACCATGTCGGCGGACCCAAGCGCCCAATAGGTCATCGCCGCGCGACGCGGTTCCACTCCTCCCAAGTCCGGCGCATCGGTGGCGACGCAGCGAATGCCTCGACTGCCCAGATACTGAATCGCATCCGGACCAGGTGCTGCCCAGCCTTCTGATTTTCCGGACAAAGGATCCGCCCACAACCCCTTGTCGTCCGGTGCCGGCTTCAGGTGCCGATCAATATGCCCCGTTCGAAAAATCACGATCTGCCCCGGCGAAAATTCTCCATGGGCTTTTTCGTCAGCTTTCAGCATGTCCACGGTAATCTCAGGTGATCGCGGAACATCAGACACTCGGGTACTGCCAGACAAGGATCGAACATCCACAATTCGGGCGTCGCCACAGGTCCAGTCCAGCGGTACCTTCTCTGTCGTTCGCTCACTAAACCCACGCTTCCCATAACGGGATTCATACTCCGATAGCCAACCACGCACTTCCGGTGAGTACTCAACGTCAGTCCCGGCCGGTGGCAATGCAAACGATGGCGTAATCAAATGAGTCCCCGCGGTGGCGTCCATCAGATGCGTATGATGCCAGAGATCCAGATCCGGGGAATACAGAAAATCCACCTTCACATAAACCTGCCGATGACGGCCAGCATTTGCCCCGGGATTGGTGATTGGCGTCTTCATGTCCATGACAGGTGATAGATCAGCAGCTCGCCGGCCCCTCGCTGCATCAATCAGCCGCGCCGGTAGACTTCCCCCGGTGACCGCAAACGCTCGCGTTTCCGAATACATGCCGCCGGCATGCCGCGGAGATAACATCACGTAATACGCCCCGGTGGATGGCAACTGCGACAACCCCGTCGCCCCCTCCGTCCAGATCATCCCATGACGCAGACCGGCGTAATGAGTCGGCTCCGCAAGCACCGGCATGGGCCCCATGCTGGCACTGTCGGTCCCCAAAGTCATCACGCCACGAGTCGCCAGAAACTCCATGGTCTCCGGGCCGGGATCTGGATATCCCGGGGCCAGTCTGTCGACAACGTCCGCAATGTAACGATGCCCGTCGGGAAATGGGCGATAGTATCGGTCTGAATAGTCGCTGCGAAAAAGTACGACATCGCCGAAACCCACGCGACGATGCGCCGCTTCAAATTTCTCAATGTCCGCGGGCATCACCAGAGGACTCACGCCGTTCGGCGCCTGATCCAGCAAATGCCGAACATCCACGATGCAGGCCTCGCCGCCAAACTGCCACGCCTCAATCTTCTCTGTAAAAGATGTTCCATAGGGACCAGATTTCTCCCGCTTCAACTCGGGACGAACCACGGAATGCGGGGGTACGTCCATCTGAGTCCCGGTGTTGCCGTCCATCAGCAGCACATCGATGTTGTAAACGCTGGTCGGGCCAACCTGCTGCTCATGAATCAGCTGAAACCTGGGAAAAGGATGAGTCGGCCAGGTGGCTGGATATTCCGCAGCCACCAACAGCGAACAATCCACGAACTGCGTCTTCGCGTTTTCCTGCGCTGATACACGACCATCCCACCGCATGGTTGCCATCACTAACATCAGGATCAGGATGAAGATCCGGGGGAAATGCTGACCGCCGAAACCTTCGACGTTCTGAGTCAACCGATGAATACGGGACCGTGAAATACTTACTGCTGACGTACTCTGCATCTGTCGTCTCCTGAAAACTTAAGTGGGAATGAGACGTAGGAAATCATCGAAAGATTTCGTCGCAAATTCAACAGACCCGCTCAAACCGTACAGGAAGCAGAAGCCCAGCCAGAAGATCAATGCAGGGCCGTTACGAAGAAATCAGCCGCTCGAAGCTTCAGGGATTACAAACAATCTGCCCCCCCCGACCAAATAGGATCCTCGGCCATGGCAGCAGACCAGTGCGAACATTTGCACGATTTACAGGAAGGCAACAGCGCGGCACCGGCCACCAGCCGGCCAATCTTTCGCGACGCGGACAGGCAGCGATACAGGTCTGCGTCTGAAAACAATCCAGTTCGGCAATAGCCCCGCAACATCCCCGCACGCACATATGGCCTGCGCCGAGCCTCGGGAATACGCGCACGCCCCCAAACGCCTGGCTGCTGACCTTGCATGCGATGATTTTGCAGGCAGCGAACGTCCTGTTCCCGTGCGCTAGATTGCCCGGCTCATCGTTCGGTCACAGCGCCATGAAATCGTGCCTCAGGAGCCAACAGCGGCACGATTCAGCAGGGACTCCCCAAGATTAGCCGTCGTCGGATGCAGCGTTTGTGCCATGGCGGGACACCACGGAGCCCCGGGTATGCAACCCAAATGAAAAAGCACGTCGGCATCTGCAACGCCGACGTGCTTTTGATTATTTGATGAGTGTCAGGCGATTGCCCTGACGAGGACACACACCCTGCTGTCACGTTTGCCCCGGGAAATCTCAGAAGTCCCAGGCCAGTCGCATCCCATAGCCATAATAATCGCCACCACCAGGTCCAGCCTGAGCATCGCGAATTGTGTAGGCGTAGTTGCTTTGAATCTTCATGTTCGGATTCAGGAACCAGTTCAATCCGACAGTGACGTCTTCAAGACGCCCACCATCCATCCCCGAATCAACAAGGGACATTTGGTTGTATCGGGCACCAACCTGGAATGCTCCAAGGCTGCCAGACTTCCCGAAATTTTCATGTGGAATCACACGTCCAAAGTTACCAACCTTCTTTTCATACTCGCGATGTTCGCCAGTCAGAAAATACAGCACTTCAGCGTACCAACCGTAGACATATACGTCTCCCAGGTCAGCACCCGCCGGGGCTGAGGTTCCATTTCCGGTTGCGTTTCGATTCCATGCACCTGTGTATTCCGCCTGAATCAGAAGCGAATCCATCTGATGCACAAACTCAAGACTTCCGTACTGAACATCCGTGGTGTTGAACAGTGAGGTGCTTGCGAGCGTCGGATTCACACCGCCCATGCCGTTTCGCAGAGATCCTCGAGCGCGATACTGTGCCTGACCATTGTTGGGATCGCGATAGCTTCCCGCGACGCCAAGATGAGTCAGATATCTGCCTTCCTCTTCAAACCATGGCAGGTACGTCAGTCGGCTGGTCCATGCGTACTCGCCTTCACCAATACCATAACCAAACACATTCGTGTTGTTCTTGAAGAAACCAGTCGACCATGTCCCCATCTCGTCTGCCCAGTTATCGTACATCACAATCCCCGGCGTGAAGCCGTTGTTGTATGCACCATAGAAGAGATCCTGGTTGTAGGATCGCTCCAAAAAGTCCAGGTAGCGGCTGCTGGTCAAATGCTCAAATCCGATCGGTTCCTTCACGTTACCGATACGAATATTACTAACCAGCGGGACCTCTCGAAATGTTACCCAGAGATCGGTTGGAGCCGGGACCCCGATCACTGTGCCTTCCGTTGCCGCTGACGGCAGGTTGTCGTTCACCGAATTCACAAAGTCGAATTCAGCACACCAGTCGATGGTTTCATACATCGTGCCATCCGCTCGCAGACGGGCACGACGAAAGCCCAGCGAATCCTGATCTGTGAATGGTCCAGTGCCCGCAAAAGCTGCAGGACTGTCTTCGATAAAAACGGTATCCAGCTGCACACGACCACCAATGTGGTACTTGAAGGCCTTGTCCTTCGTGGTTGCCTCAAAGCCATTGTTCCATTTTGCGGAAAATGATTTTGGATCTTCGGGCTTCGCTGGCTGAGCAGACGGAGCCTGCTCACTGGCAATCTGCCCGGCGAGCATCTCATCACGTTCTCTCAGAGTCTGAAGATCCGTGCGTAGTTGCGCGTTCTCCATCTCTATTCGATCAAGCCGCTCCTGCAAATCTGTCAAATCGTCCGCGACAACATAGTTGACGCATGACACGAGAGCCAACCCCGCCGCCAGATAACGCCTGTATTTCCTCATTGCTCCCCGGAACCTCCCCCAAGGCTCAACGCAAACTCCCGGGCATTCGCCTCAGGGTATATTTACGTACACAAATGGTAAAAGCATAATTCTTCCAGTAGTTATAATCGGATCATCAGACACAATCACTACGTTGAGAATTGTTAATACTTTCACAATTGATCTTGCACAGGGTCTTCTTCAGCACCGCAATGCCGTTCGTGATTACCCGGCAGGCGTTTCCCGCATCTTAAACGACACCAGCGGCAAAACACGCCGCTTCAAACCGTTCCGCGAGATCTGAATGTGTACCCTCGCCCAACGCCAAACGGAAAAATCCCCCACCGGGAATTGCCCTTAACGGACTTTCGATCCCGGTGATACTCGAGTGGGCATGTTGTCGAAAAGACGAGAAACCATTGTCTGCGGGGGTGAGATTAATGGCAGTCACTTTCCACCAAGGTAGCAGGCACACTCCGTGTGCCGGCCGCCGTGTCGTGCAATTCTCAAGGCAATGGCATTTGGAAAATTCCTGCGACTTTCCAAAGTGACCACTGGGCGTGGGATGCCGGCAGGCTGCTGCCTATTGTCAGTTCTGCAGGACGCACGGGAAACGCCAGGACTGCAGGCGTTTCGAAAGCTTGTCCGGCAGATTCTCGATGGTTTCTCCGGTTGGCTGAGGTTCCCGGAGACATTTGTTCGCCTTCGCCGTACATAGACTTACGGATCGACCACGAATTCATCAGAAATTTTCCCGCAGTCCAATCCGCCTGCGGCCGCTACCTGTAGCCAGAGAAGTCACTGAATCAGTCTTCCCTGAACATTTCAGCGTTGCTTTGGTCAAACGCTGTAACAGGGCCTTCTCCGTATGGCCTTCAACGATTTTCATTCGCAAAACAAAAGAAGAGAATCGAGGCTTTCATCGGCGGAGACGCGCATATCGTATTGCTGCAGGCGGCCCCATGCGGTTGACAATCTCTGAGTTGAGGAAACCTTAACGTCGATTGTTGCAGCGTTTGCCATAATCCCGGATTGTCAGACACACTCACAACTTCGGCATCAGGAAATTCGATTGAGCGATGGGTGTCGAGAGGCCTCATGGGGTGCGGTTTTAGCGTGGTCTTGCTGCACCGGGACGACCGCGACCCGGGGGCTGATCATTTTTGGCAAAGCTGGGATCCGGAGTCCCGCGAAACAGACGCGGAATAAACGGATACTCGCTGGTGATGACATAGTAGTAGGTGCCACCGGGAAATTCCGGTGTGACTCCAACTCGACCGTTGCACTCATCCAGATCGCCCAAACCGGTAACGTATTCAAAGTCCTGTGTGTATGTCCCGTCGTGGGAATTTCCCGGCCCGGGAGGCACAGAGTTTTCGTCAGGCCGGTTTCCTGCTTTGAGCCTGTAACTTGAATGCAATTCTTTCACGGGGCTTGTCGGGTCGTTAGGGATGGAATAGCCGTAACCGTCGTAGATCGGGAAACCATCCGGGGACCAGCCAATGTGGATCATGTGTTTTCCTGGCTGCATTCCCTTGTCCTTTGCAATGCGTTTAATAAGCCCTGTTGGCAGAGCGTGATAATGATAAGAGCCGCTGGGCTGCACATGGGCGTTACTGGAATCCAGTCCCATCTTCGCTCCGGAAATCGTCAGCGGTGAAATGGCCTCCTGCCGCCATCCGGAACGAGGATCGTTTCGCCACATCTCCGCTGTCCCCGGATCAAAGACAACTCCGTTCAACGCCACACCCGCCAGAATTCGACGATGCGGCGTTGCGTAGTCATTGACTTTGGGACTGAGTGTCATACGAAACACATATTGCTGCTCGCTGATCGCGGCAGGGTTTCCGCGGCCCGGAAAGACTCCCGGAACGTAATCCGGAATTCCGTTTGCCGTAATGATTCGAACGCCGTCGCGTTCTTCGATCATGATCCTGTTCTTCAAATCAAAGGGCTTGTTGAGCGCCTCTGCCTGGGCGGCGCCTCGAATTGGATAGAGATCCAGTTCAGTGACAAACTCGTCAAATTTTGATTTCTGGCTTTCCGTGAGCTTTTCCCGAACATCGGCGAGGAACTGCTGATTTACGGGATCGATTTTTTTTCTCAACTGAGTTTCCTGCAAGGCCCGACGATCAGGAGAAGGAGGCCCCTTACGATTGGCTTCGCTTTCCCTGAGGACCGACTGCAGGACCACAGTCTGCTCGGTTCGAAGTTTACGATAACGGTCGACAATCGCCTCTCGCTGTTCTGCAGTCAGATCAAGCTGTGACTTCAGTCTGACAAGGTTGAAATCTCTCTCCGTGTCAACCTCGTAGTTTCTGATTTCCCCGCGTCCCGGCGGTCCGCCGGGAGGTTGTCCAGATGCCAGATCTGTCACTGCGAACAACACCGGCAACATAGCCAGCAACACGTTGTGTAAAACGAACTTTTGCACGAAAATATTCCTCAGAAAGTTCATACGCAGTTTGATCCCTCAAACCTGACGACAACGACGAAAGCCAACTGCAAGTGAACCAGAACAGCGATCAGTAATTCAAAACTTTTGAACACAGAACGGACAGCCGCGGCCAGTTCGTCTAACCACCAGATCACAACCTGTGCAGCCACAATCCGGATCAGCAGGACGGGACCGCCAATCAATTGTTCGTCAGCCCGATACCAGAGGGCGTTTCATTTGGTTTTCTGCTGCAGACGCTGGCGGTATTTCTCTCGATCGGCGGCCTCACCCTTGCCACTGACCGGGATGCCGGTTTCGTAAAAGATTTCCTGTTGAAACCCTTTTGCGGCCAATTCACTGCGAGTCTTCTGCACTGGTACAAAATTCTGCATGCACTTCGTCATCGCCTGCTCTATCGCCTCAGCAGACGGATCTCCCGGAATCTCTGCAACAATCTTTCCCCCCATCCCGAACATGTCAGGCTCGATCAGCAGAATCCCGTCTGAAATTGAACAGCCCTTCACTCTGGAAATTTCTTCCATGGACGACGCCATGGCGTAAATGAAACGCCCTTCAAAATGGCTGTTCCATGCGATTTTTGCAAGCTTCTCTTCCAGTTGTTGTTGGCGATCGGGGTCCGCAGAAAGCACCAGAGCGAATGGCTGATTGTCAGCCGCAGCAACCACCATCCCCACTTTGGCGTTCAGTGTTACCGGAAGAGCCGGTGCACCCTGTGACGCTTTCGATGGATACCTGCTGGCTATCTCTTTTAAGCCGCGGGCCATCTCTGCGGCGTTATCGAACAGCCCGGAAGGCCCCTTGCCAGTCCCTTTATTCTGAACCGCGGGAGTCCCATCCGGAGCAAGAATTGCAAAAGCGGTATTCGAGACCTGCCCCTTGACAAGCTTACTCATAAACACACGTTCCGACTCATCTTCATAAGCAGTCAGACGGATGCAGACAAACTCTTTCGACGCGTCGATCACTTCAGGTCGATGCAGGTAGGTACTGTCGATCTTCCCTTTCCCCGGACACCACATCCCGGAGACACCGGCACAACTTGGATTGCCGCTGACAAACAGGATGGGCCTTCCTGTTCGCTCTGCTTCTGCAAGCCCCCTCTTCAAGGTCGCATACCATTGAATCGAACGAGTCTCCGTAAAACTCTTCCCAACGATCAACCCGGCCGAATTCCCCTTGCCAGCGGGCTCCTGAGCCATGGCAAGAGCCCCAAAGAGAACGACCAGCAGGAATGCCAAACCATGCTGCCTGAACATTGACGTTCCTCCACGAAAAATCTAAGTCGGCACAGCTTTTTGAGGTGCCCCCGAGGTGCCTCGCGACACGCTTCTAAAAGAAGTCCCGGACACATGCAAGAGTATGCATAACTCATTTCATCGTTTTCAGGAAAGAACACACATCACCGCTCCATTGAGCGCATGCTCTTCACCCAATCTTAAGGTTGAAGACGTTTTCGACAGGCTAAGCCGACTTCACAAACTATTAGTCGCTTCCCGTCTTGCAATCTTCGTTCCCAGTGAGGCGATCTGCGGGGCCACAACCGACGGTTGGCTGGCCACTGATGTTCAGGCATCCCTGTTCGGGGCGGCAACTCCGATTCTCCGTGAACCGTCTCGCTCCTTGTTACAGCAAGCACCAACGAACCGAGAAATCGCCGAGTTCCCACTCGTCCAGTAAACTTTCCTGTGGGTTCCGCAGTCGGTCTCCCGTCCGCCTGATCAGCCTTCGAAGCGCAGGAATTCGCCGGGTGAAAGCCACATCCGCTCAGCAAAACATCCGCGATGCCCACAACCGCTGGAACGATTCCACGAGGTCGCGTTAGATTCTGCCCCAGAGAACGAAACCCCAAACAAACGGGTGCTGAAATTCATCCGTCTTTCAAGTCGGCTACTCAGCAGGAAACGCTTTTTACGGCCCCGGAAAGTTGAACGAACCCAGACCGAGCGAATTACCTGCTTTCGAAAAAACAACAGCGAGGCCTGCACTCAAGCGACATCGGTCCAGCATGTTGATTCGTCACCAAATCTGTCCTTTCGTCCTTTTTTATGTTTTTTAAAAACAATGTTATTGAACCTCGTGAAAAGTTTCTTATCGTGCATTTAGTCATGTAAGCAAATGGTGTATGGCCTGCGACGTGTCTCATCACCATCACGCCCATCATCACGTTCAAAATTGCGTTTGTGGAACAGGACGAATGCCCAGAAGAAGGTCGCAGGCGTTTGATATTTGCAAATGCCTGAACACAACAATTTGCAGATGAAGAATTCCGCACAGAAACGGCAGCCTCAACGGAGCTTCAACCACAACAGATTCAGGGGAATTTACGCATTCTCACAAAGCGGTTCATCGGTCGGGGACAGGCTGCCTGATGCGATGGGCAGAACATTCATCGTCTAACCGGCTTTTGCGAATGCCGGACATTAAAATCTACGCTCAAGCAAGTGGGTCTTCGGCGATCTCCGAAAAAACTTCGTTGATCGGTACAAATCTTCAATCATCCAATTTCTGCTGTCTATCCTCCGCAAAACAGTCGTTTTCCGGTGGCAAATCAGAACTCTGCAACGTTGATACTCAGTCGTTTTGGCTGTTGCCTCAGAAGTCCTCTGAATCTTGAATCAGGCCAATACGGAGAATCACGGATTGTCATTGTGCCCCATGTTCAGGGCTCCAAGAACGTGGTGCACTGCAGGTTTAACAATTCGTGTTCACGTGTAAGCTCGTCGATCTGGAGCGGCGAGCTTACACTTTTTTAGCCACAAAGACCGGAGTCCGAAAGCCCTCGAATCGCAGCGGACCAATGCTTCTGCCGCAATGCCCTTGTCAACTGGGATGCTGGAATTGAATGTTGACTGTCCCGCTCGCACTCAGGCTCTTGCAATCGGATTGCTCCGCAGTCTAACCTGATATTCGGTACATGCGTCCGGCCCAGCCCTGCGACCGTTTGCTGCGGGCTCATGATACCCGAAAGAAACCAAGGGCCTCTCGGGAGTACCGCAAGCTTCGATGCACTGATCGGAAGTTTGTCCCGAACCACATCCCGGTCATCTCAACAGTTTTCGCGACGACATCATGGCTGCCGAAGTGGGCTCGTTCGGTCTCAGCTTTCTGCAATCAACAGTATGCCTGCGGGAAACCGGTGACGGCTAAATTCGCTTTACGCGATTTCAGCAGGGGAGCGGCGGACGTGGCAGGGTATCGCGTCGCATAGTCCGAGCCCTGCATCCGTAAGGCTGGTTTTTCCCCAGTCGAACTTTCGCCGAAGCATTGAACGGCACCAGGACATTTGCGACGGTTCAGTGGCCGGATTGATGTCCGCCGAATATCCTACGCACCAGGAATGGTCTTCCGGGCCTTTTTGCATTTCGCAGGATTTTGAAATGTCTCTGGTTTCATCAGGCAGCGTCGTTCGTGTCGGGGTGCTCGCAGCAGTCTGCTGGCTATCAGTCCTGTGCCTGAGTGGCTGCGGATCGGGCAATGCCGTGGACATTTCCAAAGCGCAACAGGTAATTGACCTGCAGAATCGGGGAATCGGTTTTATAGAAAACAAGCAGTGGGGAGAGGCCGACCAGGCCTTGTCACAACTCACAGGCCTGCTGCCGCAGAACGTCAAGGCAGCCAGAAACCTTGCCGTAGCTCGTGTTTTGTCAATGGTGGATCGAACGTCACCGTACTCCGAGTCTGACAACGCGGGCAAATTCATCGAAGGACTGGCTCGGGCTAACGCGGCGGTGTTGGCCTACCAATTGCTTGCAGCGCAGCATGGCCGCGAGGAGCAGGCCGTTGCCTTCTTACTGGCTGGAAAACTGGCGGTCTTTGAAGATAGTCCGACACGGGATCGCATTGGTCAGGGGTTGGAGTTTCTGAAGCAGGCAATTGATTGCTCGGGAAATCGTCCGGAAATGTGGTACGCCATGGCGATGGCCCTGGAATCCCATCGGGATTATGCAGACGGGCCGGAGCTGATTGAAAGTCTTCAGGAGGCATCCAGACTGGCTCCTGAGAATCTAGCGGTTGTAACCAGGCTGCTTGAAAAGCAGGCGCTGGGGCTGAATTCTCGGAACGCCGAAACAAAGACGCTTTCTACGGGAATCGCAGAGACACTGCGTCGCGCAGGAGTGCTGATGGCTCCGCTGAATGCCGCGATCTTGAAGCAGAATCGCGTCGACGTTACGGACATGATCCAGAAGGCACTGACTCAGGCAAAACCGGAAAATCCAGGAACACTGCTGGGTCCAGCCATGATCACCAGAAATCTGTTGCTTCCGGAGTTAACACAGCAGATTGACATGCGTCGCATCGATCTGAATCTGCTGGAGTATCTGGAGTTGGATCTTGTACCTTCACTTGGCTTATCGGCAACGGTCCGCAGTCAATTATTCGAGCAGAGTCTGCCGACTGTGATGACAGGATTTATAGCGGCAGACGCGATGCCCGAGGTTCAGGATGCATCCGACATTCAGATCGTGGATATGGATCTGGATGGGCACGACGATTTAGTGGTCATTGAAGGTGGACGGGTGCGTGTCTACGGACGCAAAGAAGGCACCGGCGGCTGGAATGTGATCCTTGAGTCTCCACAGGGGGCAGCACCTGCAAAGGGCATGCTGCTTGTGGATATTGATCGTGATTTTGACAAGGCCCGGCTGGCCGATGTGAAGTCGGCGATTCAGCTGCTTGACCGGGAAGGTGATCGTCGTACAGTGCCGGAACTTGCCGGAGAAAATCGCTGGTATGACACGGATCTCGATGTGATCACCTGGAATGATGCGGGAGTGACCGTTCAGCGAAACGAGCGTGCCGTTGATGGAACGCGAAACCTGATTGAGCTACCTCAGACGGCCACTGCCTCGGGTGTTCGGATGGGTGTGGGAGCGGATCTGGAGGCCGATGGCGATCTGGATCTTGTCTTTGCAACGTCAACGGGGCTGACGGCATGGAGAAACCTTGATGGAACACTGTTTGAAGTCGTATCAGAGGGACTTCAGGGGCCATCGCAGGCTGTGAGTGCACTGCGAGCCGTGGACTGGAATCGGGATATGGCGATGGATATCGTCGGTGTGACTGATGACGGCCGCGCAGGCTGGCTTCAGAACATGCTGCACGGCCGATTTCGCTGGCTGGACGGGCCCGCAGTGTCTAATGTGGCTGGAAATCCGTCTGATCTCGTGGTTGGGGAATGGAATCGGGATGGACGATGGGATCTGCTCGTCTGCGGAAGTGGCGGGACCTGCGAGTTACTGCCTTCGAATAATGAGCGAATGGACGTCACCACTGCAGAATCTCTGGGAAATGACGCCGCTCGAAGGCTTGTGAAAGCGGATTTTGACAATGATGGTTATGCAGACGCAGCGGTCATCACGGCCAGCGGCCTGAGCCTGTTTCGTGGTCTGCCACTGGGGAAGTTTGAAAATCTGAGTGCATTGGTGGCGTTGCCCGAAGGAAAAGCATGCCGATCTGCAGCAGCAGCGGACCTGGATCAGGATGGTGACCTCGATCTGGTGGTCGTCAGTTCCTCCGGCAAGCTGCAAGCGTTGTTCAATGACGGCGGAAACAGCAATGAATGGACAGAGGTTGTCCCGAGGGCAATCGGTGAGGATTCGCAGTTTCCCTCGAATCGGGTGAACATGCATGGAATCGGGGCCGTACTTGAAGTTCGTTCCGGCCCCGCATGGCAGGCTCATGTGATCGACTCACCACGAATGCATATTGGCCTGGGCAAGGCGAAGCAGGCGGACACCATTCGCATTATCTGGACCGACGGAATACCCCAGAACGTGACCAATGTCAGCCTGTTGAAAACACGCATCGGCATCCTGGCACCTCAGATTCTGATCGGCTCCTGTCCCTATATTTACACATGGAACGGGGAATCGTTTGAGTTTTTCAGCGACTGTCTTTGGGCCGCACCGCTGGGTCTGATTCAGGCCACTGGCGACATGGCGCCAACTCGTGAGTGGGAATACCTGTTGATTCCTGGCAGACAACTTCAGCCAAAGGACGGCAACTATGTGCTGCAACTGACAGAAGAACTCTGGGAAGCGGCCTACTTCGACGAGGTTCGCCTGATGGCAGTGGACCATCCCGCCAGCGTCTCGGTCTTTACGAACGAAAAGGTTGGTTCCCCTGAAATGGCGGCACATCGAATTCATACCGTGCAGAACGCCAGGCTTCCGAAGTCCGTTACCGATAGTCGTGGACGCGACCTGCTTCCAGGCTTAAAAGCCCAGGATCAGGATTACGTTCAGGCCTTTGAGAAGCGGCTTGTTCAGGGGCTCACCGACGAGTGGACGATGGAATTTGACCTCGGAGAACTCGCCACGGAGCAGCACCCTGTGCCCTCACAGGCGCGTTTGGTACTGATCGGCTGGGTTTTTCCAACGGACACATCCATCAATGAAGGTCTGTTGCAGAATCCACAGCTTCCGGCACCGGCGCCCCCATGTCTGGAGGTACCTCAGCAGGATGGAACATGGAAGACTGTGCGACCATTTATCGGGTTCCCGAGTGGAAAAACCAAGGCCATGGTGCTCGATCTGAACGATGTTGTGACAGCAGAAAATTCCAGGTTCAGGATTCGTTCAAGCATGGAGCTTTACTGGGACACTGCCTTCTTCACGATCAACGAAACGGACGAACCAACCGTCACGCAGGACTGTGAACTACTGAAAGCGGATCTTCATTATCGAGGGTTTTCCAGGCGAGTGTATTCCGAGAACGCTCTGTTTCGAGGCGGTCGGGCTCCGGAGGGATACGACTATTCATCCGTCATCACTGAGCCGCGATGGAGCGAAATGCTGGGGCGTTTTACACGTTACGGAGAGACATCTGAACTGCTTCTGCAGCAGGATGACCGAATGGTGGTGATGGGGCCCGGAGATGAGCTTACCGTACAGTTTTCAGTTCCCACTCAGAACGTGCCGGATGGCTGGGTCCGTGATTTTGTCCTGTACAATGTGGGCTGGGATAAGGACGCAAATCTGAGCACCGTCTATGGTCAGTCCTCGGAGCCGTATCCTTCACGTTCCATGGGAAAATACCCGGGTGATGTTTATCAACAAACCCCTGCCACCGAGGAGTACCTCGACTGGCTGAATCGTTACCAGACTCGCGAGTATCCTCGATTCCAATTCCGGGATGCCGTTCGTTTAAGTCGCTGATGGCCAGTGTTGTGGTTGCTCGCAAGGAGATTCCGATGCCTGTTCAATACCGAGAGGCCGTCGCGGCCGATACAGAGACGCTGGTTCAATACAACTGCCTGCTGGCACTGGAAACCGAACAGAAAACGCTGGAACGAGAAACTGTTCGTCAGGGAGTCGTGACGGGCCTGACGCTCGCTCCGGAGGTGCGCTATTTTGTCGCGGAATCTGCAGGGGTGGTGATTGGCCAGTTGATGCTGACGCGTGAGTGGAGCGACTGGCGAAACGGCTGGATGTCGTGGCTGCAAAGTGTGTATGTCACCACAGAATTCCGCGGGCAGGGTGTCTTTCGTGGACTGCTTGAACATGCGATCAACGCTGTCCAATTGTCAGACAACCCTGTGTGTCTTCGGTTATATGTGGAGCACGAAAACTCGGGGGCCATGGAATGCTATCGCCGACTGGCCTTTCAGGATTCAGGCTATCTGGTCATGGAGCGGGTCCTGACGTCATTGTAACGTTCCCCTGTTCCGCCGGAGCATGGGGTTCGAAACGGCCTTCGTTCCTCCCGAGCGATCTTCTGTACTGCAAAGATGCTCTCGCCCCCGCACCATGCCTGCCAAAAAAAACTGCCATGAGGAACTCATGGCAGTTTTCTTCAATTCTCTGACTCCGCAGGGTTACTCGCCAGAGGGCTTTTCCGCCACTTTTTTCAGCTTGTAAAGCGGCTCTTCGCCCATTTTCCCACTGCATTTCGGGCACTTGGCCTTTGCGATACCCTTGCCATTCGCGCCGCCGATTTTGTTCTTTTTCCGGCCTTCCTCGCTGACGGCTGCACCGCAGGCTTTGCACCGATAGCCTGTGATCTCCAGTTCGAACGCGGGATCCTGCTGATAGTAGACCACGTTCCTTACGGACTCGACCCTGGACTGATTCACGAAACAGCTAAGCGTTTCAGATTTCTCGGCCTCAGGCACACCGTTTTCCGTTGATGGCAACGGTACGTCGAACAATTCTTTCAGCCGATTGCTGAAGCTTCGCCATGCAGACAGGGTGAAGGAGCAGTAGGCCTGCTGTCCCGCTTCCTGGGCAATTGGCAGGTAGACCGCGATGCGACCGTCTCCAAAGACAGGAACACCAGCAAACATGGATTCGTGAACTTTGACCACAGGCTGGACGAGCTTGAGTTCGGAGGCCTGCTCACGAGAGATGGTCCGTACATCGCAATTGGTCAGGCCTTTCAGTTCGCCAGTCGCTTCCACGTGATCCCGGACCTGTTTACGTTGCGTCGCGCGATCGAGCTTTTTGTCCGCGGCCCCAAAGCTGAGGAGGGACTTCTTTTTGGGCTCACCCGATGTGAATGCAACGATATGAACACCAGATTCCGTCAATGCAATGTCTGCTTCGGTGTGCTGAGCGGTCAGGCTACCGGGCTTGAGCACGACGGATGTTGGAGTCAGCACATGAAACCAGACATCATTGATCCAGGTGATGTCCAGTTTGGGAACGATTTTTTCTTCCTTCTTCTCTGCTGATTTTCTGCGAATTTCAGGGACCTGGACTGCTTCGCGGCATTGTTTGCACCGAACAACCTTACCTGCCATGTCATCCTGAACGCGAATCCATGCGCCACACTTGCACGGCATCAGCATCTGACGCTTTTGACGTTCTGCCAGTCGCTCGTTTTTTCTGCGTTTGTCGTCCTTCTGCTCCTGCATGGCAATTGCGAACAGGTCGTCGCTGGTGCCCCGGGCAGAAGTGGAACTTTCGTCAGTTTTGGAGGGAGCGGCGGATTCCGCAGCGGCTGCGCTGGCCGCCACGCCCGGTGCCTCCGAAGTCGCTTTTTCTTTGGATTTTTCTGCCACCGGGGTTGTACCTGAACCCGGAGTGACAGCTTTGGGCTTGTCCGGGCCGTCCAATGCTGTCAACGCGTCCAGATCGACGAACGGCGTCGAGGCCTGATTGCCGGTAGTGAAACTTGTGCCTGCCATGACGTCGTCAGACAAAGTGAATTCGTCGGCATCATCCACAACAGGACCAGCCGTGGCGCGTGCAGGCAGAAAATCCTGGCGCTGCTCTGGCGGAATTGTGCTGTAGATGATCTTCTGCGGATTTGTGGTAAGATCGTGGTACCGAGCGGCAATGTCGGCGCGCATGAACCCATTGCAGCTCCAGCATCGCAAAAGCCCCGCACGCACCATTTCCCCGCAATGCGGACAGGCCTCGCGCACACCACCGGCCGCACGAGGTGCAGCAGCCTCTGTATTGGCGGCACTGCCTGACGCATCGGATGAACGACGCTGATAAAAAATGTGCCCACAATCCGGGCACTGGTCTGTATCCGAGAGAATAACAGACTTACAGCCTGGGCAGGTACGAATGACCGTTGACATATCTAAAGTGTCTTTGCCGCGTGGACCCTGTGACGGGTTAAGCAACAAGCCCCGGAACGGTGATGACTGAAATTCCCGTGGGGCAACAACTGCATGTGCAGTCGCCACTCCCGCCTCTGTGCTACTTTACGACATATCTGAGCGAATTCACAACAAATTCACCGTTTTCAAGACATTCTGCCCCAGGAATCCGGCAAAAACAGGAAAAACTGCGACGGCTTGGGCCAGCATCAAACATTCCGCCAGCGATGACCACTTCCAGAATGCTGCTGACCGACTGAACCTCTTGTGAAATTCGTGCACTTTTACAGGACAAATACGCCGTTTGGAAGAAATGAATTGACAGGCCCGCTGTGTTTCGCGCAACTTTGCCAGAACAAGTAATCATTTGTACACTAAGTGGTCACACCACCTGATTTTCAATCTGACCGGTATGTGTGTACGCAGGCTTGATCAGGTCCGTTGCGATGTCGGCAAAAGCACAGCGTGTGCAAAAACTATCGAAGGATCGCAAGTCTCATGGTCTGGCCAGGTTCAGAGTTCCCTCCAGAGGATTGGTCCCCTGACGGAAGTACTGGCACTTCATACGTGACGTGCTGGTAATTCGGGCTTCTCCAAGGATAAAACCCAGATTACTGGTGCTGACTGTTTCAAAACCGTCGAGGCCCAGAAGAATATCGCCCTCCTGAAGCAGCGTTGATGCCACGCTTTCACTCCGAATTTCCACGACTTTCATTCCCCCGTTGTACTTCACGGGGCCGCGAGCTCCGGGGTACGCTTTCTGAGTCAGTTCCTGCTGTTCGGCACTGGAGAGTGGCTGCAGGCGGATTCCCAGAATTTCCCAGGTGCGAATCAAAGCCGGATCTTCGGGTGATTTTGTCTGAGACACTGACATGGCGGGTAATGCAACCGTTCTTGTCGATTCTGCGGCACGCATCACCTCCACGCTGGTCGACGCCGTCTGCGGAGCAGTATTCTTTCCGGCACCAATCGTGAATTGACGCACATGTTCTTTTCCGTCGCGCTGCAGTCGCACCTCGACCATTTGACCTTTTGGCTGGTCGAGCAGTGCCCGTTCAAGGTCGGTGCCATCGGCGACGGCAATGCCTCTGACATTACAGATGATGTCTCCGGCGGAAATTCCGCATTCTTCAGCGGCGCTGCCCGCATGCACAGATTCCACGACCAGTTTTCTTTCCGTGTGACTTTTTACATCCACGGTCTGAAGTCCATGAGAAAGACCGTTTAGCTTTTCAACACTCAACAGCCTTGCGATGGTCCGACGTGCATCATCAATTGGGATTGCAAAACCAATTCGCTGAGCCCCGGAGCGGATCGCCACATTGATCCCGATGACCTCGCCATTCAGATTCAGCAGTGGTCCGCCGCTGTTTCCCGGGTTAATACTGGCATCTGTCTGAATCAGATTCTCGTACGACTGAACTTCGTCCACTTCCACATCACGATGCAATGCGCTGACGATACCTGACGTCACTGTGTGCTCATAACCAAATGCATTCCCGACAGCGTAAACCGTTTCTGCCAGCATCAGGTCACTGGACGTGCCCATTGGCATCACAGTCAGTGGTTGTTTACTTTCGACACGAATAATCGCCAGGTCCTGTCTTCGATCAAAAGAGATCACCGTAGCATCAAATGCGCTGCCGTCGTCAAGTGTGACGGTGATCAGGTCGACTTCCTGGATGACATGGAAATTCGTGACAATATAGCCTCGCTCGTCCACGACGATACCGGTGCCCATTCCGGTGACTTTCCGCGGCCTCGTTGCAAAAAACCGCGAATCGCGATCTTCAGCGGCAGTCTTCTCCGTATGGATGTTCACCACGGATTTTCGGGACTGCTGAACGGCCCGGACCAGAGGGGTTTCCCGCGGACCGTCATCGGCGGCTGCCACGGATGGAAACGCACCGGCCGTCAGCAGGGAGACCGCCAGTAAATTTCTAACCAACATTCCAGACATTCTGTACCTGCACATTCTTCCGTCCGGGTTCTCTTTAACGCGTGCATCCGTGGCGCATTGAACGCATGTGCTGTGTCGATCGTCCCGCACGGTTTTGATGCTTGAACAGGTAACCTCCTCTCCGCGCTTCCTTTCCCCATTTGACATTGTCAAGTCAGGAAAGATCTGACGTACTGGAAAAACAGCATTTCTCTGATTTCGCAATTCTCAAGAGTCGGGCGAAACTGTTACCATAGGAAACCGTCAATGTGTCTGGCTGTGCCCGGAGCCCCCCAAACGGCAAAAAGCCGACTCAACCGAAAGTGCTCAGCAATTGCTGCCCCTCAATCTCACCAGGAAGTCCATGCTTCTATTCTGATTTTTCCTGTTTGATCTTTTTCACTGTTGATGCGCAGTCGAATCGGAGTCAGTTTATGAGTTCCGAGCCTTCTTTGAACGAACCGCTGCTGAAAGCCCGCCAACTGCTCCGTTCTCGCCAGTACGAGGACGCTGTTCGGCTGCTGCAGAACCTGCCGGAAGACGATGCAGCCTCAGAAGAGGCAATCAGCCTCCTTGGAATGGCGCACTTCTTTTCAAAGGACTTTCAGTCAGCCGTGAAGGTCTTTGAATTGCTCACCCGGCAGTTTCCATTGAGTACGGGCGGCTGGGTCAATCTGGGGGCCGCACTAAATCGACTGGGAGAGTTTCGCCGGGCTGTCGACGCGCTACGCCGGGCAGTACAGCGCGACCGACGTTGTGCTGATGCATGGTATAACCTCGGACTTGCACAGCGCGGAATGAACATGACGACGATGGCGATTTCCGCATACAAAGAGGCTTTGAAGCTGAATCCCCGCATGGCCGACGCTCATATAAATCTGGGCAGGATTTACGCTGATTCGGGCAACCTGAGCCAGGCCCAGAAGTCATTTCTGGAGGTTCTGAAGATTGATCCGGCCTCGAAAAAAGCCCAGATGCTCCTGGAAAGTGTGCAAGTGTCTCTCAAAGCGTCTAAAAAGACCGAGTCTCCATTTGGAAGGCTGGTGGACATAGAAGAGCTGGATCGACGTCTTGTCAATTCCGCTCCCAGGGGCCTTTCGGTCGGGCAGCGGCAGCAGGAGCGTGAGCTTGTTCAGGCCGTTACTAAGAAAATGCGTCAGGACGCAAAGGATCTTGTACCGCTTCTGGAAGAATCTCTGCACACGCAATTGCATCGACTTGAGCGGATTGTCCTGGACACTGAGTCCCGCATTCAGTCAGACCAACCCATCGAAGCATTTTCGGTTTCCCTGAGTGAACTCAGACAGCACATGGCTGTTATCACAACCAGCCTTGATGAAATCCGGGCATATCTCTCACCGTAAAATTGTTGGTGGTAATGAATCTGTGACCTGTCCCCTCAATCCGAAAACGCGGTGAGTTGCAATGACGCCAATCGGTCCCTGCCAGAGATCGGTTCACTATGCTCAATCGGTTCAGTCTGCTTAATCGGTTCAGTTTCGGGCGAAACCGCAGACTGCTGCACGGAGCCTGTAACGCTAGGGGCCGGAAAAACCCAGTCTGCGCCGCGCTTCACGGGCCCGCTGTTCAGCCGTCTGGCAATCACCCGCCAGAACGGTGATGTGTCCCATCTTCCGACCGATACGGGCTTCTGCTTTCCCGTACATGTGAACGTACACGTCCGTCATCGCAAAGACAGAACTCCAGCGTTCGGGTGTGACATTCAGCAGATGTTCCCCAAGGAGATTGATCATCACTGCCGGCGACCGCGGCGTTACGTCACCGGACGGCAGTCCGCATACGGCCCGAAACTGCTGCTCAAACTGACTGGAGTGGCAGGCTTCAATCGTGAGGTGCCCGCTGTTGTGGGGGCGCGGCGCAATTTCGTTGACCAGCAGATGCCCGTCACGCGTGGCAAAGAATTCGACACACAGTACCCCCCTGACGTCGAAATGTTCAAGGATTTCGCGCGCTATCAGGTTCGCTTCTTTTGTATGCCGTGCGGAAATTTCCGGACACGGGCTGATTGAGACATCAAGGATATGGTTGACGTGATGATTCAACGCCGGGGTGAAAAAATGACAGGAATCATCACTGAAGCGACTGGCCACGATCGACAGTTCAAACTGGAAATCCACGAGCCGTTCCAGGATGGCCTCGGAAACGCCGAAGTCCTTCCAGATGGCGTGGCAATCATCAGTCTCTTTGATCTTTGCCTGCCCCTTACCGTCGTACCCCATGGTGACCGTTTTCAGAATTCCCGCACCGCCAAATGCCGCAAGGCCCTGGATCAGGTCTTCGGCAGAGGTGATTCGCAGAAAGTCGGCTGTCGGTATTCCGATGTTTCTCAGCGAGGTCTTTTCCAGCAGTCGGTTCTGGGATGCCTTCAGCAGTTGTGGTCCCGGAAAAACCGGCACGAAATTCTGAAGGAACTCAACGGTCGAAACCGGGATGTTTTCCTGTTCATAGGTCACGACCGATACGCTCTGCGCGAATCGAGCAAGGGCTTCATGATCCGTAAAGGCCCCGGGAAAACTCAAGTCGCTAATCTGGCCACATGGCGAATCGGCCGGATCGCCATACACAGCGATGCGATAGCCACATCGCCTGGCAGCCATGCCAAACATTCGCCCCAATTGTCCGCCTCCCAGCATCCCCAGCATGGTTCCTGGCGAGAGTATTCCAGAATTTTCTGTCATCACGTGTGAGTCTGTCTTTGAGGTCGGATAGCTGCGTTAGAAAAGAAGGCAGCACAAAAACTTGACCGGAAGAATCGCATGGACGGTCATGATCCGGTGGACTGCAGGTCGAGGTCCCACAGAAGTCCCCTCGGGCCCCGAATCCGGCCTCTGGAAACACAGCAAGTCGTCAAAGTGACAGGTCCCTGTCATTCAGCACCGATTCGGTTTGCTCTCGGACAAATGCGTGCAGTTTGAGATTAAGAGCCGAATCGCTGATGGCAAGGATTCGAACAGCCAGCAGGCCGGCGTTTTTTGCTCCGGCTTTCCCGATAGCCAGAGTCCCTACGGGAATCCCGCCGGGCATCTGAACAATCGACAGGAGCGAGTCCAGTCCATTGAGGGCCTTGCTTTGAACCGGGACTCCCAGAACCGGCAATGCCGTTTGGGACGCCACCATACCTGGCAAATGCGCGGCTCCGCCAGCCCCCGCGATGATGACCTTTAGCCCACGTGATTCTGCCGTTGCAGCGTATTCCGCCATCCAAACGGGGGTTCGATGAGCCGACACGACCTGGCATTCGTGCGGAATACCAAATTGTGCAAGGATGGCAGCAGCTTCGGACATGGTTTCCCAGTCGGAGCGACTGCCCATGATAATTCCAACAACCGGACTCTGACCGGACATTGCAAGACAATCCACAAGAGCGGCAGAAGTGAAAAGTAATGACGGAAGAAACCGTGGCTATAAAAACTAACAGCCCATCAACACCAGCGGGCCACGGCCAGTTCGTTGTTCACAGCAAACGATTGTCGCCGTTGAAGCTTTCCGGAAACCTGCGGAATCCGGAAAGCCCATTCGGCCTTGAGGAGATTAACGCTGCGGAGGCCCGAGTATTGCCTCCACTTCCAGCGTCTGCTCTCCACGTTTGATAGTCAGTTTCAGCTTATCACCGGCCTTAGCCGCAACCAGCTTTTCGATCAGCGTCTGATAGCCTTCGACCTGAGCGTCTGCTACTTTTGTGATCACGTCACCGGTCGTGATCCCCACAGCCTGCGCTGGAGAATCGGGCCGAACAGCGCGAATGACGATTCCATCAGCACCGCTGGCCGCCAGATCCGGTTGCAGTCCAAGGTAGGGAGTTCTGCTGGTCGGACGGCGACGCCCCGGCTGCGAAGAGGCAAACTCCGGTCGAGTTTCCAGATTGTCAATTCCCTTCAGCAACTGCTCGGTGTAGTCGATCACCAGAACAGCACCCTCCATATTCAACGTACTTGAGTCATCATCCGGAGTGTGATAGATGTCTGTCATTCCGGTAAAGCAGAACATCACCGGGATCTGCTTCTGGTAGAAGGGCAGATGATCGCTGCCTGCAAACGCACCTTCAATGATGGTAATGTCCACAGGAACAACTTCGTCTGCCTTCTTCACAATATCAGGAAACTCTTTGGCAGTCCCGACGCCATTCACCTCGACAAGATTGTTCTTCAGGTTGCCAATCATATCGAAATTGATCATGGCAACTGTCTTTTCCAGTGGGTATACCGGAGAATTGACATAGTGCGCGCTACCCAGCAAGCCCCGCTCTTCACCTGAAAAACAGATAAAGACCATGCGTCTCTTTGGCTTTGGGCCAGCACTGGCGCGTCGCGCCAGTTCAAGTACTGCAGCCGTTCCAGAGGCGTTGTCGTCAGCCCCGTTATGAACTTCCCCGGTACGGTTCGCTGTTCTTGAGCCATAACCGCCAAATCCAAGGTGGTCGTAGTGCGCACCAATCACGATCGTTTCGTCAGCCAGAGGGCCTTCGCCCTCGACCACGCCGATGAGGTTGTACGTCTTCACCGACTTGCCCTGAAAACCTGTCGAAACATCGGCCGCCCAGCCTGTAATCTCCTGAGAAAGGGGCTTCAGCGTTTCGTCAATCAGAGCGCAAACGTCCTTCAATGAAGACAGTTTGCGATCACCGTCGGCTTTCAGTGGCGATGCCTTCAGAATCTGATCAACCACGGCCTGCTTCACATGCACGAATGGAACAGCGCTCTCCTCCGTGCCAAAACTTGCCGGAGCAGCCAGCTCGTCGGTGTCCGGCCCTGAAGTACTTCCTGTGTCGTTGACGAAAAGCACGGCCGCAGCGCCAGACGTCTTAAGTAGTTCCAGCTTGCGATCAATGTAAGCGTTCGGACTGGTTTCCTCACCCCGAAACGCACCCCCCGAACGATTCTGAGGTTCGCGGCGGATCAGAACGACAATCTTACCCTTCACGTCGATCCCGGCGTAATCGTTGTACTTGTCTTCATCAGAATTGATGCCGTACCCAATGAATACCAGACTGGCACTGGCTTTTCCAGAACCTCCCCGCCGAATCGGCTGGAAGTCAGATTCCAGTTTCAGTTTTAGTTCTGCGTTCTCAGGCCCTTTCAATGTGACAGAATTTTCATCGGTGACCACGACATCCCCGATTCGTACTTCAAACTCCTGTCGCCATGTCCCGTCGGACATTCCGGGCTTTACGCCAGCTTTCTCATATTCCTTCAGAATATGATCTGCTGCCAATTCAATACCCTTCGTTTCGACACCTCGGCCTTCGAGCTCATCCGACGCAAGATGCTCGATGTCAAAGGTTACCCGCCTGACAATCTCTTCACGACTAAGATCCTCTGCATGGACATTTCCCAGTGAAATGAGAATTGCGAGGAACGGCGCCTTTGAGACGAACCACCTGTTGGGACCAAACTTCATTGCTGTACCCCGGTACTGTGCCAGTTGTGAATGAGTCAGTATTCGGACACAAAGCAATGGGGACGTTCTGCAAAACTCTGCAGGCAGAACCGTGGGGGTGCTCTGAGTTTACGCAGACCAAGGGGAACATTCCGGAGTTCTGTTCAACCCCGTGTTCTCAGATCTGCCACTTCATAAGTGTCCGGAACCGCACGTATCGTACAGCGTGTACACGGATTTGGCGAAGGCTGCGTAACCTGGCATCCGGAAATCTGAGCAAATTCCGGCGTCAGAAGAATTCTCTTTGCCCAAACGACAAAGGCGGTGGTGCAGGCAACTTTTACAACGCGTGGATGTCCGACCAGCTGCCAGCAATTAAACGAACCGGAGATCCGCAGGCCAATACCGCGTTCCTCCAAGCGAGAGCGGTGAGGTCAGCCATCGAACAAAGACAGATGCGGTTCCCTAAAAACGACAGTTGGATCGCCCAAAACAGCAGACTCCAACAGACAGCATGCTCCCGATGAACATCCTTGTTGGTGCGTGCTGCACAGTCCTTATTGGTGACCAGGTGCTGCACAGTCCATGTTCGCCAATGCCAGCGCTTAATCGCTTTGGAAACTCAGACCAAATCAACCAGACGCATTTTCAACAGCATCCGCAACTTCAGCCTCGCCACTGCCCGCGATTGTCACTCCAAAAAAACCAGCCTCCAGGTAAATTCGAATCAGACCTGCAAGACCGGGTACATCCAGGCGGCGATAAGCGGAGAGCCGATGCTTTTCGACCGTTTTCATACTAATCCTCAGCCGATCTGCACATTCGCGTGAAGACAGCCCGTCGGCAGCCAGGGCGGCGATTTCCTGTTCACGCGGCGACAGTCTTTCAAAAAGACTGCGGGCCAAATCCCGTCGTTCGCACCAACTTGCGAATTCATCGCGATCCGCTTCCAAAGTCTCTGTCACAATTACACCTTATAAACCTTACACACCTGTTCGGGTGGGCAAAAAAAATGAATGCAGGCCAGCGAGAAACTGTTCTGAAAATTTTCAGCATATCAAAGCCGGCAATCACCAGCCTCGTCGTTGCTGTTGCTCTTTCAAGTCTGCAAAGTACCACGCTCTTGCCGCCCTACGGCGCACAACACACTGAGGCGGCAATCCCCTTGGGAGGTGGTCCTATGCTAGTCAGTTGAACAGTATCGACGACTGACAGTGGGTTTTCTACTAACTGAACAGAATTCAAAACGAAATTCAAAACGAAATCACGCCAAAATTCGGTTTTTTCATATCTAAAGCGGGTCAACACCCACCTCTGGTGTGGTTTTTGTACAGTATACGATTAAGTCGCCCCGTTGGCAATTACTGGGGAGGTGACCAGTTCTTCACATCTCTCAAAGCGACGGGCTCCTGATGAAGACGCGTTGATGGAGACTGTCATATCGGGGCAGTTTTCCAGGTACCCAAACCCGACCAATCTCCGATTTTCTGACTGGTGTCGCTGGAATCTTTTACTGGCAAAGACAAGAGTCTGCTTCGACAAGAATTCGGATGCCTGTAACCTGCAGGGGTCACAGCCAGTCAAAAATCGATCGTGGTCCCAGCGCAATACAGGATCGTTGGTCTCAGTAATCGCCGGAATCCCGCTTGCGAAGCAATCCGGAAGGACGTCTCTGGGCATGGCACAACCAACCCAACCGGAGTTTTTTAACAGACTGTGTAAAGCTGAGTGTGTTCATAAAAAGGGGGTCGCTACTGGACCCGGGGTTTCTTGTGATGCGAATGCTGGTGACAGGTGGTGGTGGCTTTCTGGGTTTGTATTTGGTGGAAGGTCTGGTGGCTGCTGGTCATCAGGTGCGAGTGCTCTGTCGCGGCCGATATGCGGCCCTCGATGCGCTGGGTGTGGAAACGGTTCAGGGAGACCTGCGTGACGCAAGGATAGTGGGTGACGCCTGTTGTGGAGTGGAATCAGTCTTTCACGCGGCGGCAATACCCGGTGTCTGGGGACCTCGATCGCTGTACTTCGGCATCAATTTCATGGGCACTCAAAATGTCCTGGCGGCCTGCCAAAAGCAAGGTGTTCGGCGGCTGATCTACACCAGCTCCCCGAGTGTGGTTTTTGATGGTCGTGAGCACCTGAATGGCACGGAATCGCTGGCCTATCCAACCCGTTGGTTGTGTCATTACCCGCATTCCAAAGCGTTGGCCGAGCAGGCCGTCCTTTCCGCTGCAAAATCAGATGGTCTTCGGACAGTATCGCTCAGACCACACCTGATCTGGGGCCCTCGAGACAACCACTTGATCCCGCGGTTGATTACGGCCGCCAGGCGAGGTAGGCTCCGGCAGGTGGGAAACGGCCACAATATGGTCTCTGTTGCCTACGTTGAAAATGTGGCTGCGGCCCATTTAATGGCTGAAGAATCGTTGCGGGATTCAGCGAAGATCTCCGGAAAAGCCTACTTTATTAACGAACCGGAGGCGGTGAATCTTTGGGAATGGATCAACCTTTTGCTCCAGCGGTCCGGACTTCCGCCGGTGACGCAGAGGATTTCAGCGAACGCGGCATGGCGGCTGGGCACCGTTCTGGAGGGAGTCTGGACGCTGCTGAGGTTAGGTGGAGAGCCTCCGATGACGCGTTTTGTGGCTTCACAGCTGGCCGGTTCGCATAGCTACAGCATCGAGGCAGCGGCACGCGATTTTGGTTACCGCCCTACGGTGAGCATCGCGGAAGGACTGCGCAGAATCCAGCCCGACCTGGACGCACTCGGACGAAGTCAAAAGGGGAAGACTGGATAACCAGAGCGGCTTCCAGCATGGGGCGGCCATGTGTTAGTCGGCGGCCGAACCGTGATCGATTGCTTTTAGGGCAGGGGGTTTCTGGCCGATTTTTAACGGGCGCAGCCAGCAGCGGTCGCCGGCAAAAGTTCACTTTTTCTGTTGTGTGGCCTGAACGAGCAGGAAGCAGAAAGTCGACATAGCGGCTGTTTTCAGTGGATTCCTGGGAAACCTGCCGAAACATTAGAGTTCCGCTGGAAGCTGCAGCGACGAAGAAACCGTAACTGCTGCTTGTCAGACAGGAAAGCTGTCTGTAACCTTTTGGTAAGATTTCGTGTAAGATCCGATCCGGTGATTGTGCAGAGCGGTTTGCCGCAAATTTTTTGCTCAACGAAACGGAGAAATTCAGTAATCGCTGGGAAAGGCGGAATTTTTCGCCCACGGTTACGGTTCCGGGTTGTAAAACCAGTTTCGCACGGACTAAACACGACGAAATCAAGAAACAACATCCCAAACAGAGAGTGTGCTGGAATGGCGGGGCGTGCGATCCTTCGCAGCCCTGCTGTTCCCAAAAAATTCATACGCTCAAGTTCTTAAGGTTTCCTGCAGTGATGGATCATGATCGTATTGTGATAACCGGGGTCGGGCTTGCGTCCCCCAACGGCAACAACCTTCAAGAGTTCCGGCAATCGCTTCTGCAGGGCCGATCGGGCGTCGTCAACTACGAGACTCGGTACATGGGGCCTGTCCTCGCAGGCGTCTGTCATTTCGACGAACTGCGCTACCAGAAGAAGAAGGATCTTCGCAGGGGCACAAGAGCCGGGTCGATCTCTGTGTACTGTGCGAACGAAGCGGTCAAGGATTCAGGGCTGGACTGGGCCACAGTCTCACGAGACCGCGTGGGCGTTTACATAGGCATTACCGAACACGGAAATGTCGAAACAGAGAACGAAGTTTACGAGATTTCGAAATTTCAATACGACACAAAAGTCTGGTCACACCACCACAATCCAAGAACGGTGGCCAACAATGCGGCCGGAGAAGTCACGCTGAACATGGGGATCACAGGGCCGCACCTGACGCTCGGTGCAGCATGTGCTGCAGGCAATGCTGGATTTATTCAGGCGGCGCAAATGCTCAAACTTCGCGAAGTTGACATTGCAGTCGCGGGCGGGGTGTCTGAAAGCATTCACACATTTGGAATTTTCGCCAGCTTTGCAGCCCAGGGGGCTCTTGCATCGCACGAGGATCCGTCGAAGGCCTGTCGTCCGTTTGATGTCCATCGCAACGGCATTGTCGTGGCGGAAGGGGGCGGAATCTGCACGGTCGAGCGATTAGAGGACGCCCGTCGTCGGGGAGCAAAGATCTATGCGGAGATTATCGGATATGCGATGAACTCTGATGCTCGCGACTTCGTCCTGCCTGATTCCGGCCGGCAGGCGGAATGTGTGCATCTGGCACTAAAGCGGGCAGGGCTGCGACCAGATCAAATTGACATCGTCAGCAGTCATGCCACGGCGACGGAGCAAGGTGACATAGAGGAAGCCAGTGCGCTTCGCAAGGTCTTCGGTGATTGTCCCCGAACCGCCATTAATAACTCAAAAAGCTTCATCGGCCATGCAATGGGAGCCGCTGGTGCACTCGAACTACTGGGCAACTTGCCGTCGTTTGACGATGGAATTGCACACGCTACAATCAATTTGGACAATCTGGACCCCAGATGCAGTCTGCCAAATCTGGTCATAAATGAACCCAGAGACATGGGCTCTGTGAACTGCATCCTGAACAACTCGTTTGGGATGCTGGGAATCAATTCCGTTGTGATTGTTCAGAAATTTCAGGACTAATCTGCCTTCCGACAGTTTTGGTAGCCCAAATCTGGCTAGAGTGACGAAAAGAATCAGGTGCTGGACTCCTTTCGTGTTCGGTATCCGTTTTCTCAACTCGATGTGTTTTGGCTATCTGCTTCCATAGATCGCGGCAGGTGGATGGCAGGCAAGTTGTCTGTGGGATGTTTGCACAGGAACGCCGTAGAAAACGGTCAGGTGCAGAACGGCCAAGTGTGAGAATTTCGTGAACGAGTCGCTCTGATGTGGCTTCTGTGTTTCCAAGACTCGGCATCATCGTTAAAAATGGGTGTGGCTAAAGGTTGTGTCATCAAAACGTGGTGCTCCAGAGGCATTCGCAAAAGGTAAGCCGCAACAAGTAGTCACAATTGCAGAATGCAAGTTTCGTGGGCCACGTGTTTTCAGGCCAGGAAAACTGTAACCGGTTCAGTGAAGCAATTTGTTCTGGCAGCCTGTCTGGGATTGGGTGCACAACGGGTTCTGGGCAGATAGTAAGCAACTGGTGGAAACATTTTCGGGATGTGTTGCATTTTACACTGCAACATGTAGCAAGAATTGGGATTGCAGCGAGGGGATAGTTTGATGACGGCTGATCAGATCCGGCAGGTGATTCTGGACATTCTGGAGCGAATTGCTCCGGACGAGGATCTGACCGGACTTGAGGATGCGCGTCCGTTTCGTGAACAGATGGAACTGGACAGCATGGATTTCCTCGACATCGTTATGGAACTGCGGAAGATGTATCGCATTCAGATTCCAGAAGAAGATTATTCAAATCTGAATACGATGGCTGGCACGGTAGCCTATCTTCTGCCGCGGCTAAGAGACGTTGCCGCCGTTTAATTGCTGGCAGCAGCGTACCTGTGTTGGGGCGATGCTGTTTCCCAGACCACAGGTACTGTTTTTGGGGGATGGTGCCAAATCCTCAAGGGATCGTTGCGGTTAACGATGTTCTCCTTCCAAAACTGAGTTTGTGCCACTTTGAAACTAACGGTAGTTCCAGGACTGGTTTGGGATTGGGATATCAGGAATTCCAGCCTGTTTAAGTCTCCGGGGGTCGTAGTATATCGGGCCTGTATCTGAGGAGACTTGTTTGACCGCAGGCCAGCGGCTTTTCGGGGAGAATGACGACCGTGAGGTACGACACCGTGATTATTGGCGCCGGAATGTCCGGCTTGTCTGCCGGTGTGCGTCTTGCCTACTACGAAAAAAAAGTCTGCATTCTGGAACGCCACACGACCATCGGCGGACTGAATTCGTTCTATCGACTGCGAAAACGCAATTACGACGTCGGGTTGCATGCGATCACGAATTATGCAGAACCGGGAACAAAACAGGGACCGCTCAGCAAGTTACTGCGTCAGCTGCGAATGACGTGGGAAGATTTTGACCTGCGGCCACAATTACGGTCGTCAATTGTCTTCCCGGATTGCAAACTGTACTTCACAAATCAGTTCTCTGTCTTTGTCGACCAGGTGGCAACCGCCTTTCCCAGCCAGATCGATGGCTTTCGTCGGCTGGTGCAAAGAATCGCAGACCATGATGCCCTAAGTCTGGATCGTCAGGTACTGTCAGCGCGGCAGGTTGTTTCTGAGTATATTCACGATCCGCTTCTGGTGGACATGATCTTTTGCCCGCTGATGTTCTACGGCAGCGCGACGCCGCGCGACATGGACTTCAGCCAGTTTGTCATCATGTTTAAGAGTATCTTCCACGAAGGGTTTGGGCGTCCGTTTGAAGGCATCCGGCTAATCCTGAAGAAACTCGTACGACATTTCAGGTCACTTGGCGGAGATCTGAAACTGCGGGCTGGAGTGCGCGAAATACGCCACACGGGCGGACGCGCCACCGCTGTAACCCTGGATGATGGCACGGAAATTGAAGCCGACAACATCCTGTCATCTGCCGGCTCAGCAGAGACCATGCGGATGATTAGTCCTGGAAGCCCGCCGGTAAAAGCCGACCCCGGAGATATCTCTTTCGTTGAATCCATCAGCGTTCTGGATTGTGCACCGGCGGACCTGGGGCATCGCGACACAATCGTCTTTTACAGTGATTCGCCAAAACTCTTTTACGAGCGTCCCAGCGAACCCGTGGATCTTCGCAGCGGAATCATTTGTTCTCCCAATAATTTTGATTATTCGGAACCTCTTGAAGACGGACGAATCCGCATCACGGCACTGGCAAATCCGCATTACTGGATGAACCTGTCGGACGAGCAATACGTTGCCGAAAAAGACCTCTGGAATGATCGGATCATCCAAAGCGCCGTGAAACACATCCCGGAATTTCGGTCGCATGTTGTTGACACTGACGTCTTCACTCCCAAAACTATTCGAAGATTTACCGGCCACCTGAATGGTTGTGTTTACGGTGCCCCGGAAAAATTTGTCAACGGACAGACTCCACTGTCGAATTTGTTTCTCTGCGGCACGGATCAGGGGTTCCTTGGAATTGTTGGAGCGATGCTGAGTGGAATCACGATTGCCAATCGCCATCTGTTGAAATAGTGCCAAAAGCCTGCGTGGCATCTGACGTCGAACTCCTTGAGATACCCCGTAATTGGTCGGTCTTCACACAGACAAAAGCAGTTATGCTGCAGGGTTCCAAATGCTTGCAGACTGATGGCGGAACTCTGATGACTCGGTAACCGCGCATCGGAGTTCGTTGATTGCGACAGCGAACCCTTCAGCAATCAGGAAGAAGCCTCATGATGCTCGGGAATTTTTTTGCTCCTGCCGCACTCCAGTGGTCCCGACTGGTTTTCCGTATTCCCCTTCTGTGTGCTGCAAAAATTGCGACGTGCATCACCCTGCTGTTGTGTGGAACGGCTGCCCCTGGATCTCTATTGGCGGCAGAAACCTGCCCTGCAGTTGCAGGCACGTTCAAGGCGGGGGCAGCCACCAGCAACATTACGCCCGCTCTGGGAGGTGGGATTGTGGGAGGCTTCCTTCCAATTCCATCAACTCATGTTCATGACGAGCTGCATGCTCGTTGTCTGGTACTGGACGACGGCACTAAAAGAATTGCCCTCGTAACCTGTGATTTACTCGGAATTCATCGGTCTGTCAGTGATGCCGCTCGGACGAGAATTCAGGAACGACTTGGAATTCCCGCGTCGCATGTCCTGATTTCAGCAACGCACACACACTCCGCCACAAGTGCTCTGGGAAAGTCGCGTTATGATCAGGCAGTGGAGCTGGATGATTATCAGGAGTTTGTTGTTCAGCGAATCGTGGACGGCGTCCAGCGCGCCACAAATCTGCTGCGACCGGCTGAGATGGCCTACGGCAGCGTAGAGATACCGGAGCATGTTTTTAATCGGCGATGGCGGATGAAGGAGGGGACGATTCCTCCGAATCCCTTCGGGCAGACGGACAAAGTGAAAATGAATCCTCCTGCAGGAAGTGCGGACCTGCTTGAGCCAGCGGGGCCGGTGGATCCGGTGGTTTCGTTTATGTGTTTTCGCGAGCTGTCTGGTAAGCCGATTGCGATTTATTCTGCATACTCGCTGCATTACGTGGGTGGTGTTGGCCCCGGACACATTTCTGCCGACTACTTTGGGATGTTCTGTGAAGAATTGCAGAGCCGACAGCAAAGCCCGGCGCAGGAAATACCTTTCGTTGCAATGCTGGCCAACGGCACCAGCGGCAACATCAACAACATTAACTTTCAGACACCTCGTCCTGCCCGGCCTGCGTATGAGCAGATGCGTTACGTGGCCAAAGATGTAGCAGCGAAAGTCGATGCCGCGGTTCATGATCTCAGCTACACATCTGAAGTCCC
>CAIQIE010000062.1 GCA_903871805.1 uncultured Planctomycetaceae bacterium
CATCCCTGAGTCCTCCGTGAAAGATAGTTGTGGTAAACCATCCTTTACTGAGTCTCGGGGATCTTTTCCTATACCAATTCACGCCGCCTGGCGTTTCCCGACAATTTCAGAATCCGCCCTTCGGGCACAGCGAGCGGGGCTCCAGGCCGGGGGTTTCGGAAACTGGAATTTGCGTGGGGACGGCGAAGTTCAGGCGGTCAGAGTATCCTTCCATGGCTGATTGTTTCGGATCATGCAGTTGAGGATCGTCAGGAGTTTCCGCATGCAAGCTACGAGAGCCAGTTTTTTGGGTTTCCCTTTCTTCAGCAGGGACTGATAGAAACCTTTGATGAGTGGGTTATGCTTTGTAGCGACGAGTGTAGCCATGTAGAGCGTTCTCCGCACCGAGGACCGGCCTGCCATTGTTTTTCGATAGCCGGTTTTTCGGCCGCTGTCGTTGGCGATGGGAGCGACGCCTGCAAGTTTGTCGATTTGGCCTCGATTGAGTTTTCCGAGTTCGGGCATCTGTGAAATCATCACAGTGGCCGTGACTGTTCCGACACCGGGAACGGAGGTGAGTGTTGCCGCTTTTTGAGCGGAGTCTGCGTCGTTTTTGACAGCCTCTGCAATCTTTGCATCAATGGCTTTCAGTTGCTTGCTGTAAAACTTGCAGGCATCGGCGATGAACTTCTTTGCAGCGCTGCAATGGCACTGCTGGAGTCGGTTTTTCTCCTGTTGGAACTGGCGCAGTATCTGTCCACGGCGAAAACTCAGAGCGCGGATGAGTTCGGTAGCCTCGTCTGGCATTGGCGTCGGGCGTGGCGGACTCATCTGTCCGAATTTTGCAATGATTTTCGCGTCGATGGCATCCGTTTTTTCGATCAGCCCACAGCCAAGAGCAAAGTGTCTGATTCGGAGCGCGTTGACTGCGGCCCATGCAATTCCAGCAGCGTGCAATCGTTGCGTGAGAACGTATTCGTAGCCTCCTGTGGCTTCCATGACAACGAGGATCTGGGTGCGTTCTGGCTGCTTGAATCTGCGAAGGAATTTGTCGATTGCGGCAGGGCAATTTTCAATTCGATGCAGTTGATTCGACGCAGCAAGAAAAACATCGAGATGATCTTTGGCAATATCCACGCCAATAAACTGTGTGAAAGGCTCCTGTGTGTCCGGAGTAGAATCCGGGACTGGGGAATTTGTGATAGCGGACGCTGGTTTGATTGTTGTCATCGAATGTCCCTGGCTAGTAAAATACGAGCTCGGTTGGACCCGGCTCAAGCGACTGTTCGGGTTCAGATCGAAACGGTGAGACGATCCAGCTGGCCCACGGTGTTGGCAAATTGCCGCACCAATCCAAAGTCGATCTGTTCTCACCGTGACCTCTGCGGCTGGCCAGCCGCAGAGGTCGTTCTCATCGTAGCGCTGACTCAATCGAGGAGCAACCGATGTTGTGATCTGCTGAGCTGGTGATTTGAGATACTATCCACCTATCGTATGACAGTTTGTACGAGTCCTGGTGCTGTTTTGCGAGAGTTTTGGGCTCTTAAAAAAACAGGGCGTTAGCGAGTGGAGTTCTTACCATGGCGCGGGCGAATCGGCGGGATGGCCTGATTTTGGGTCCGCATGCAAGCGGAACGGCGCGAGCGGTCCGGTGTCGGTTCTTCGCTGCAGACAACAACAGGATTCACCACGGAGAACACGGAGTTCACAGAGAAGTCAGAAACCCAGGAGCGATTAGCGACAATTCCTCGCGACTGGTGTCTGCATAAAAGCGGTACGGCGCGAGCCATCCGGTGCCGGTTCACCTTTGCGTCTTTGCGTGACAAACTTATCCTCACGCCAAGGCGCCAAGGCGCAAAGAAAACGAGGATGCCGGTATAGCGACGGTGCTGGCGGGGCCATCGGCTATTGTCTGCCAGACCTCCGCGCTGAGTTGCCCGCCTGTCAGTCCAGGTGGAGGAAGAAGGGGGGCCAGTCTTTTTTTACGCGGCCCTTTTTACGCGTCCCGTGGCATCGTAAACGCGGCACGGTGCGTGCCGTCCACCCCGTTGACGGTCTCGGAAATGTGGTGTTTTCGAACGTTGCGTGGCGTTTGTTGGACTTAAAATCTCGTGCTCGTGCTCGTGCTCGTGCTCGTGCTCGTGCTCGTGC
>CAIQIE010000063.1 GCA_903871805.1 uncultured Planctomycetaceae bacterium
CTTCGGAACCGAAGGTTTCAGGTTCGACCCCTGACGGGTGCAAACTCAACAGCCGCCGTGATTCTTTATTGGATCCCGGCGGCTGTTTTTTGCGCCTGTCCTTCCTGCGTCCCGACGGGCTCACGCCCAATGGCGTTGACTTTCTGGCAAGAGGGGGCGCCGGGAGGGCGAAGCTCCTGCTGAGCCGCATCCCTGCCGCGAGCGCTGCACCGATCCCTGCCTGCTCCGTAAAAACGCTGGCAAACGCTCACAGCGCGGACTAGCGTTCGGTGGCTCGGCAGGAGCCTCGCTCTCCCGAGTCTTCACCCGTCTGTTCACAGGATTCCAGAGAACTTCAACGCCATGGGGCTCACGCCCAATGGCCATGAAGTTCTCTCCATCACCGCAAAGAGCAGCAAAGGCGTGTGGGGGATGTTAATCCCACGGTAACGGTCCGTGGCCGCGTGGCCAGCGTCGCACCAGGAGCGTGCCGGGGCCCGACCAGCCGATTGACATCGACCGCACGCCTTTCATGATCGAAACCAGGCGTGTGAACGGAAACCGGGGCCTGCAAAACATGCAAAACAACAGAATGTCACGGCCATTGGGCTCACGCCCGGCAATCATCTCTGACAGACGCAACCCCGCGTCCTCGAGCCCGATCCCCAATGTTTTATCAGAAAGAATCCAGCTAAGCCCGTCGAGTTCGATCGCAGTCAGGAGTTCCGATGGTCACCAGATTACGGGAACGGGGTAACTGCGGGCGTGGCTATCGCCGCTCACCAGCGTCATATCCTCACAGATGGCCTGGGCGATCATGATGCGGTCGAACGGGTCACGATGGTGATCGGGCAACGCCATCACGCCCAACGTATGAGGCTGCAGGATCGGCAAAACATCGATCCCGTATGTCGCCAGGCATTTTGCCAGGTAGATATCCAGAGGTTCGCTCTATCGTAACGGATTCTGTGGTTTCGTAGTCTTGATCGCCAGTTCCCAAATGGTCGCCACGCTGATCGTCAACGCATTTGCGGGATCGGCGATGGCTTTTCGTGCGGGCTGTGTCAGCTTCACATCCCCGCTTGCCAGCCACAAGAGAGTATGTGTATCGAGCAGGAGTTTCATTCCATGTACTCCTTGAATTCTTCCAGCGGCGCATCGAAGTCAGGCGGCATGTAGACGATGCTTTCTGGAAACATCCCAGGAGCGGGACGCTGCTTAACCTCCCTGGTCTGCTCGCTGACAATCCTTGCGATGGCCTGCTGATTTTCGGTGATGATGATTTCATCTCCGGGAGCCAACCTGTGGACAATATCCTTGAAATTCGCTTGTGCTTCATCAATCGTGACGACTAACGACATTGCAATTTCCCTGTTCGCAAACCACGAAACAGGCCAAAGAGAAGAAAAGACATGCCCGGGAGTCCGTGGACTGCATCTGCAAACAATCCACAATCGCCCCCACGAATTCAAGGGATTTGTGTGCAGAAAGATTTGGAGGGGCACCAAACAACGAACTGGCGCCCGAAAGCCACATTCGACGTCGGAGGGGAAGTCGGTCGGGATCGACAAGAGACCTGCCAAACGTGATCCAGAACCCTGCACGTACACACCAGCTGCTCGGGGAATCGCCGCAGCGTCCCGTCACTCTCGCACTGCAGCGGCCTGGGTTTTGCGAACCTCGGGCCGCAGTCGCCGCTGTTTCTGTCGTCTGGTGGCCTGCCAGCGGCGAACCTCCTGCAGACACTGCGGGGCCTGGCAATAGCGCTGGTCACCGGTACGCGGCGTGTAAACAGCCTCGCAACCGTTCCTCGGACAAACACGCTGCCGAAATCTGGATTTTCAAGGCCGGTGCGTTGAATCTGTGTTGTGCTGACAGCATCCCACGGGAGGTCTTGCTCTCCAGGGATCCGCCCGATCGGCTACTCGGGCATTTTTTATTGAGGCCCCACACGATCGGAGGCCTCCCCCGTCAGCAAACTTAGCTCATGCTTCCGGCCACGTTGGAATTTTGACGCTCTGTCGATTGCGGTTTAGCCGCAATCCCGTCCACGCTGAATCCAGCGGCCCCCCCCGGAAGGAGACTACGGGGAAGGAAACGCAGAAGGAAATTCAGCGGATGCAAGCTCTTCGAAGGAAACAAGCTGTCGCAGGAGCAGCAGGAAAGGAAACAGGCCTCAACCGCTGGAGGTCGCCTCTCTGCTGAAATTGGTAGCAACGAATGTGCTGTTTCCACAACATCAAGATCCAGGTCCAGCCACATGCTTTGCGTTTCGTGACAAGGATCATCCTGCCGGGATGCTGCCTGAGCAATGACAAGGTGCTGGTTTTGATGCCATTCGAAGCATCGCAACCGGCCTCGTGGACCAACTTCCAGTGGGCCTGCTTTTCAGGCACCGGCGAGAACTTCGCAGGAAGTCGAGCACAGTTTGACATGTCTCTCGTCACTTCACTGGTTGCACTGAACCAACATGCCAGCGAGTGGGAAGTGAATCCACTTCCCACTGACTTTAACGCCGCCGCCAGACAGGACTTGCTCGTAAGCAGCAAGCTGGCCCGTATATTCAGCAGCTTTTACAGAACAGGCTTCGCGACGGATGGGCGCACTCTTGTGGTCGATGATCACGACTTCCCCGGTCTTTAACTTGAGCAACAGGTCGACCGTTCCTTCCCATTGCCCGCCTTCAGATCGAGGACCACTGACGGGGGTTTCTGTATGCCAGACTGCACCGGGATAGTTCTCGTTCACCCATGAAACGAAGCGATCTCCTGCCGAGACAAGCACAGAAGCTGGAAGCAATCCAGTGGCCTCAAAGGCCGCAAGACAGCGTTCGGCCACTTTGGTTTTCAGGGCATCACTTCCACCGCGAAGTGTAGGAAGCGCGGCCATATAACCATGCACGGCATTGCCGATTTCTGCGTATGTTGCTTCCTCTGCTTTAGCCGGAAAAAACTGATCCCCCGGAAGTGATTTCGCCACCATGGCTATTCCATCAACAGCCGCAGCCATACTCGGTGAATGATACCGTTCTGCAACTGTACCGGGATTCAGTGCAGCCGGCGTGGCAAACCATATTTGTTCAGTGGCGCGTTTAAAGCGGTGCTGGTCGACGCTGTCATGGCTGAGATGTCGAATTACCAGCGTCGTGTCGATGCCATCGATCGGGTGTTCGCCAGGATCCAGATCCGGCGGCAGCAAGCTATCCGCATTGCTCAGCGTATCAAGCCACTGGCACTTTCCGGTTCGATGGGCGAGAACGAGTTTATTC
>CAIQIE010000064.1 GCA_903871805.1 uncultured Planctomycetaceae bacterium
CAAGGCCTGGTGGGTCTACGTCCTGTTGCTGGCGGGCTGGCTGCCATGGGCCAAACGCTTTCTGTCGCTGTGGTGGCGTTCCCGACAGGTGGCGAAGCAAATTCGCATTCTGGATCATGGATCGACGTCCCTGCGAACGATCCTGGGTAGTTTTCCGGCAGTGGAAATTGATGACCAGCCGATACCTTCCAGGGACCGCAGCGACGACCGCTATGAACTGCTGTCCAAGCTGCAGCGGCTGCTGCAGCCCATGGGATACTCCAGCATCATTGTGCTGGTGGACCGCGTCGACGAGCCGCATCTGATCAATGGATCGGCAGAGCGGATGCGGGACTTTCTCTGGTCGATGTTCGACAATAAGTTTCTCAAGCATCCCGGAATCGGCTTCAAGATGCTGTTGCCCAGAGACGTCGTCTTTTTCCTCAGTCGGGAAGAAAAGGAATTCTACGAAAGATCACGACTGGACAAACAGAACCTGATCAACTCGCTGGAATGGACTGGTGAGTCCCTGTTCGATATGGCCACAAATCGCATTCGGGCCTGTCTTGCGGACAGTGCTGCCGCTGGCAGCGCCGTACGCACGGACCTGACGATTCGGGACTTCTTTGCGGATGATATTTCGCGTGAGGACCTGATTATTCGCTTTGCCAAACTGCGAGTCCCCAGGCATCTGTTCCGATTTCTGTATCGGTTGTTGACCGAGCACTGCAATCGATCGACTGAGGATCGGCCAAGCTGGAAGATCGGACGCATCACTCTGGAAACCGTATCGGACGCGTATGCCAGAGAGCAGGAAGCCTTCGAAAGAGGGCTCGGCACTGGCTGATCGGACCTTTGGTGATTCATCAGATCCGTTTTGTTGGCTGGTTGGATCGAAGAATCACCATGCAAAGATAGGTGGGGGCGATGCTGACGACTGCCATGCAGTAGTATCAGGAACGAACAAAACCGGCGATCTCCTTGACGAGTCCGCCGTTCCCCATCAAACTCCGTCCAGAAGCGAATCTCTATCGCTGGCGACACGGTCACCTGTGATCTGTGTCGTCGTAATCTGAAGACTGAAAAGACGGAGAGGCAAAAGACAATGAGCGGACCAATTGTCCGGACAGGGACGACCCCGGAATTCTGGAAGAACTGGGATCGAGCATTCGGCAAAGAGACGCCGGCCGCCAAAGAAAAATCCGCGGCAAAGAAATCACCAGCCAAAGCCGCAAAGAAGGCGGTCAAAAAGGTGGTAGAAAAAACAGCAGTGCCAGAAACTGTGGTTCCGGAGCCTGTTGCTCCGCAGGCTGTTGCGGACAAACCGGCACCAAAGAAGGTCGCCGCAAAGAAATCCGCTGCAAAGAAAACATCCGGCGGGAAAAAGTGATTGCTCACAACTCGCACAGTGAACTGAATCGACCACAGGACCGTGTTGACGGCCTGTGGTCTTTTGCATTGATCGCACTGCTTTTTCTGGCGGTCTCTTTCCTGAACACGCCGCTGCCGGGAATAAACGAACCGCACTATCTCTGCAAAGCCCGGGCCCTGATGCAGCCGGACTGGTGTTCCCGCGATTTCTTTCTAACCTCGGCCAACGTGCACTATTGCTTTCTCAGCATCACTGGATGGTGTACCAGTGTGCTTTCGTTCCAGTGGACCGCCGTGGTCGGCCGAGTCGTCTCTGCCATAATGCTGGCCCTCGGCTGGAACATCCTGGGAAGTTCGCTGCAACTGGATGCGACCAGAAAACTGCTGGCCGCGCTGCTGTTTGTTGTGGGATCATTATCAGGAAGTTTTTCCGGCGAATGGTTGCTGGGTGGCTTTGAATCCAAAGTCCCGGCATGGGCGTTTTGCCTGGCGTCACTGGGCGTCTGGATCTCGGGTATGCAGTCCTGTTGTCCGGGCAGGATGACAGCCGCCGGGTTGCTGTGCGGGCTGGCCTGTGCGTTGCATCCGGTGGTTGGTGGATGGCTGGCGGTGTGTCAGTGTGGCGTTGGTGCCCTGGCTCTGCTGCGGCATTGGCAGCGGCCGAGCGACGGAGCAGCCACCAGGCGACTGCCGTGGAAAGCCGCGACAGGTTGGATCCTGTTCGGTGTGACCACGCTGATGGTCTCATTGCCGGGCCTGATTCCGGCCCTGCAGTTTCTGATGCAGAGCGAGCTGACGAAAACTGAGAGAGCGCGGGCGTCCTTTATTCAGGTCTTCTGGCGACTTCGCCACCACATGGATCCCGTGGAACTGATGGCGCAGCAATGGATCTATGCCACGGTAATGCTCATGATTTCGGCCGGTGCATTCGCGATTCTCTGTAAACGGAATGGAAATTGCTCCGGAGCGAATCTGCCGGGAGCCAAAGCAGCGACTCGATCAACGTCCCATGGGCTGTTGGTGAAAATCCTTGGGTTTTCGGCTTTGATCGCAATGACGGGGATCGCTGTGGGCTGGCACACGGAGCCATTGGAACGGATGACCAACTGGGAATGGCGTGCGTCGCTGCTGAAATTTTATCCGTTTCGGACCTTCGATGCCCTGCTGCCGATCTGCAGTGCCTTTCTGCTG
>CAIQIE010000065.1 GCA_903871805.1 uncultured Planctomycetaceae bacterium
ACGCCAGAATCTGATCGGCAATTCCCGGGCCCTCCCACTGGCCTTTGAATCCAGCGGATGCCGAGAAGTCGGCCGGGCCAAAGAAGAAAACCTCTGCACCATCCACGCGACAGAGCTCAGAGATATTCGGAATCGCATGAATACTTTCGAGGATTGGAACCACAAGCACGTGCTGATTGGCTTCTGCAGTGTGTTCCGTCATGCACTGACCCCAGGCGGTCGCTCGTTCACCACCAATTCCCCGACGACCCTCAGGCGGATAACGGCAATCCCGCACCGCTTCCTGAAACTGTTCCGCGGTCTCGATCCACGGGATCACCACTCCGTCTGCCCCGATGTCCAGAGCGCGTTTTGTCAGAGCCGTACTGCGTTCCGCAAGGCGGACCAGCACGACCGTGTCACTTCGCAGTGCGGCACGAATATGTTCATTGACATCCTTCCAGTCGAGGTGACCATGTTCAGCGTCAATGACGACCCAGTCCAGTCCCAGGGCCACGGCCATTTCCGTAATCGAGGCGGATTCCAGAGTGACCCAGATTCCAATGACGGGTTCGTTTCGTGAAAGTTTTTCCCGGAATTTCTTTAATGCGACAGTCTTCATGGATCAGCTCAGAAAAGCGGCTTTGTAAAAAAATGCCGCTCGGTATCTGAGCGGAGTGGTACCGGCGCCTATACCGATGCGCGAGTAATCATGTGATCCCGGAAGTGTACTCGGAGCAGACACGGGAATGAAGGCTTACACGGGAGGACCGTGTTTTCCTGCCACGGTCTGCCCAGTCCTCTCAGGGCAGCGATGGCAGAATCGGGAGTCCAGGAAACTGCAGCAGTTCGTTTCCTGTGCGGGTCTCCCACTGAATCACGGTCCCCTGTATGGTTCCTGCGGCAAGCCGTTCTGAAGCCGCATGGAGATCCATGGCAAAACAGCGTTCGTGCCGGGCACTGTAATCTCGAACGTGCGTTTGAGTCAGCACGTTGTATTCTTTGACAATGCCTTCCCCCATACACGCAAACAGTCGCTGGCCGCTGACTCGCAACTGGACAATTCCACGGCGTGATTCGTGGGGAAAGTACCGCGTGTGCCCATTATTGGAGAACCGCTCTTCCATGTCTGCAGCAGAGCCATTTTCCTGCTGCGCCTTTTCCGGTTCCCAAACGCGAATGGATCGTCCCTTTCCCGCAGAAAAGGCGAGCGGGGAATCTTCCGAGAACGCGATCGCAGCGATATCAAATCGGCCACTCTCACTGCCAAACTGACGTTGATGTCCGTTATAAGTTGTGAACAGGGATCCGTCGTTTGCATTCAGAACCTTGACTGTAAAATCTTTGCTGCCAGTGGCGACAAATCGATCTTCGTGACTGAATGCAACGGAAGTGACAAAATCGGAGTGCAGACGGGATGTCCAGAGCATCCTGCCATCGCTCACATGAAAACACCGGACCGTTCGATCTGCAGAGGTTGCGGCGAGCCGATCGCCCGCATGACTCAGCGACAGTCCCAGGACGATGTCTTCAAACGTGGCCAAAACCTGTCGCTGATCGCCGCTTACTGCATCGAGCGCGGTCAGTTCGCCATAGTCTCCGGATGTTCCTCCTGCGACAAACAGTCTCCGTCCATCAGCACTGTATCGCATCGCCTGGATGCGCTGGGGTAAACGCTGCAGGCGTCTGAGCAGTCGACCGTCCGTGGCGCTTCGGATCAGCACTTCGTGAAAACCGCCCACGGCGAGCTCTGAACCATCGGGGGACCAGGCCACTGCAAAGATCGGGATTGGTACACGGTACACTTCCGGTGCGACAGGATGTTCGGCGGGAGGCAACTGTGATCGAAAGGAACGCTGACGGTCCTCGCCGTCGAATTTTGCACCCTGCAGTATCCACTGACGGATAATCTCAGCCTGCGCTGCTGAAAGAGGCTCATCTTTCTGCGGCATGCGGATCGAATCGTCGACCTCAGTGATTCGTCGAAAGATCTCTGATTCCTCGGGTTTTCCGGCCACAACGGTGTGAGCCTCCGAGGCTCCGGCTTTCATGAGCAGATCAAAGGTATGAATTCGAAGGTCTCCATCACTTCGGCCGGGGCCGTGACAGCCGGAACATCGCTGATTCAGAATCGGCGCGACGTCCCGCAGAAAATGAATCTCCGTCGCCGACAGGGGCGAACCAAAGATCACGCTCTGAAGCAGCAGGCAGGTTTTCAGGAAGTTTAACATCATGGAAAATTCTCATTGTCTTTGCGAGTGGTCTTCGAGCAGTCTGCGGGCGGCGATGGCATCTCGCTGTTAATGCTGAAAGACGAATTCCTGAAGATTGATAACGGCCCAGATCACATCCTGTAATGCTTCCTGTCGGTTTGGTGTGGTTTCAAGAAGTGTCCGTATCTGCTGCTGTTCGGATGCGGTCGGAAATCGCGACAGGGCGCTGAGATAAATCTCTTCCGCTACGGCCGTGTTGTCGAACGCGGCATAATGATTTGCAGCCTCGCGCGTTCTATTCCAGACCAGTTCGCCATTCAGAATCTGCAGGGTCTGATCAATTGTGGAATCACTCAGTCGCTCACACGCACAGGGACTTTCACGGCGTGGCTGACCAAACGCCATCAGAAACTCATTTTGTTCGGGTACTGATCGTTGAGTCTGGTACTCCAGTCGACGCTTCTGGTCTCGTATCCGCTGTGTCAGGCCGACAAGGCCTGCGTCGGACGTTCGATGAACGGCCTGAAGGAGTTCCATTTGTTCCGGGGTGAATTGATCGGGGGCCGTTTGCAGGAGTTCTGCGATCTCCAGAGGAATATCCAACTCGCGAATCGGCACACCGTCAAACGAGACAAGTCGACAGGCAAAGCCTGTGTAGCCACCGGCATCGATGACCTTGAACATCAGAGTACTTGCTCCGGCGGGCAGATCCAGCTCCAGCCTGTCCTCGTCCGTTTTGATGCCCCGGCGCTGTGGTTTGTCCAGCACCTGAACTCCATTCAGCCATGCCCGGGCGCCGTCGTCACTGCCGAACTCAAGGACGACTTTCCCCGGACGACTGGCATGAATTCGCCGGGCAATATAGTGGGCTCCCGGTGAAGAAGGCGGAAAGGCGTGCTGCTGCCCGTCCAGCCAGTCCGTCTTCCGGATCCAGCGAACGCCCCCCGCGAAGAGACGATTGGCTTCCTGTTCCGCCTCAGGTTCATAGACCATACTGATCGCTCGGTCATAATCCGATTCGGCATAGACGCCGGAATACATCCACATGGTCTGCCAGCATTCTCGGTCACTCAGTTTTTTTTGCATTCCCTCCAGCCACATTGGGAACGCTGTCTGAAGGCTTTGCGAAGCCGTTGCAAGCTCCTGCTGTGTCCGATCGATTTCTGCCGACAGATTCTGAATCGGGCGGACTGTACGCGTCACCTGGCCAATGGCATCCTGCAGCTGCTCTGCTGTCAGTCTTCGTACCGCAGCATGAGAAAACAGAGACGTATCATCGGCATTGAATTCACTGGCTGCGGCTGATCGCTGCCACGTTTCACTGTTGCAAATGAGGCGAACCATATGTTTGCGATCATAGCCCACGCGGCGAAATTCGTCCGCCAGCCAGTCCAGCAGCTCGGGATTCACAGGTGGATTGGATGAACGAAAATCATCAACCGGATGGACAATGCCGCGTCCGAGAAGATGGGCCCAGATGCGATTGACCTCGACCCTTGCAAACCACGAATTGTCGGGCGATGTGAGCCATTCCGAAAATCGCTCTCGACGGTCCGTGGTGTCTGCGGATTCGCCAGGCATTTGCTTCCAGCCCCACGGCTTCATCACGGCATTGGTTGTGGGATGAGTGACCTCGCCGGATGTCTGCACACTAAGAATGCTTCCTTCCGAGCGAATACGGGCAAAGACTGCCGCGATACTGTAGTAATCGTTCCGTGTCCAGCTTTCGAATGGATGGTTATGACATCGGGCGCAGTTGATCCGGGACCCCATGAACAGCTGTGCGGTGGTTTCTGCCAGGGCTTCACGTTCCGGAATAGCCAGAAAATATCCGGCAGCTGGCGTAGAACTGGCGTCCCCAGCGGCAGTCAGTAATTCCTCGGCGAATTGATCGAACGGCTGATTGCGATGGATGGAATCGGCCAGCCAGTCGACAAAAAGTTCCGCGCGACCATTTGGCATGGCGGCCTGATTGGCACGCATCAGGTCCGCTGACTTTGACGCCCAGTATCTGGAATATTCCTCCGACGCCAGCAGTCTGTCGATGAGCTGTGATCGCTTTTGATCAGACGGGTCCGCATGGAAAGCTCGAACCTGATCGACGGAGGGCAACAGCCCGGTCAGGTCAAGGTAGGCGCGGCGCAGAAAGGCAGCGTCGTCTGTTCGCTCCGCGGGAAGAATCTGCATCTGCTGCAGTCGGGCGTTTACCAGCCGGTCAATGTCGCCGGCTTCCGGGGCACCGTTCCATACAAAACCCTCGCGGTCCTGTTCCACGGTAAAAAAGACAGAATGCACATCGTCCAGATAGCGGATCGTGATGGCGGCCATACCCCGCTGAATTCCAGTGACAAAGCCGCTGTCATCAACCTTCAGCACCTCGGCATTTGTCGTGGCATAGGTCGCAATTGCGGTAACGTCGCGGTGGCTTCCGTCGCTGAAATTCGCCATCACACTCAACTGCTGACGACCGCCTGGCAAACGCAGAACGCGCGTTCCCGGAGGATACACGGAAATTCCTTCACAGGCTGGTGCCGACACTGTGTCTGCAACAGCACCCTGCTGAATCCAGTCATGCAGAATTTCCCATGCGGCGTCGGTTTTCTGCAGTCGCTTGCCGCCGACATGCGGTATCTGCAGCAGCGGTTTTTTCAGTAACAGGCTGTCCTCGGGTTCTAACGGTGTAATGCGGCGGGAAAGACCACCATAGATGATCGACTCTTCGTCAATCTCCGGGGCATAGGCCAGCATGGATAATGCGAAGCCGCCCTTTCCGTCCGGGGCTCCGTGACAGGATCCGGCGTTGCATCCCTGCTTCGTCAGGGCGACCAGAACTTCTCTGCGAAAACTCACCTGCTCTTCCGTTTCCTGCCCGGTCACTGAGACCGGGACTTCCACACGGGCATTTCCCAGCGTCACGGTCAGCAGCGTCCTGCCGTTGGCCTGCGGAACAAGTCGCGTTCCTGTGATCAGGGCCAGTTCGGGATCGCGAAGCGTCATACCGACCACGGAGGTGACATCCCACGTGGTTCCGTCGGCGGCACGCGCAGTCACGACAAGCTGACGCTGCGAGCGCTTTGAGGAAAGCTGGACTTCCGAGGGAAACACTTCAAGAGTTTGAATGTCCCGGGACTCTGTGCTGCGGTCTCCGTCAGCCATCAGGCCCGAAAGGATCAGCAGAAAAAGACGCAGGGCAGTTGTGGGAAGGACCATGATTGTTCTCGGACAGGGAAACTCGCGGAAATTCACAGCAGTTCTGGAATCGGCTTTCCCTTTCGGGCCAGCAGAATGGGGCGATTCGCAGGGGTATAGAGCGGCTCTGTCAGGTCCATCCCCAGCTTCTGATAAATTGTGGCTGCGTAGTCGTCGAGCGTATACGACTGCGAGCTTGTAATAAAGCCGCCCTCCTGATCCGTTGAACCAATGACCTGGCCGCCCGGCGTTCCGGCACCGGCAAACGCAATGGAAAATGCATGCGTCCAGTGATCACGGCCTTTGCGTTCGTTGATTCTGGGAGTTCGGCCGAACTCGGTGACAAAACATACTAGTGTGTCCTGCAACATCCCACGTTCATGCAGGTCTTCCAGAAGTGCAGCGAAGGCCTGATCCGTGCTTCCCATCATCGGCCATGTGCCAATTCCCCAGCGGCCAGCACCGGCACCGCCTCCGGCAATTTCCGTGGACCCGGTGGAGTAAATAAAGTCGTGATGATCCCAGTTCATGTTGGAACCTCCCGGGTACTCGGATGCAGGCGGTTCGCGGCAATCGATCGTGACGAATCTCACACCGGACTCAATCAGCTTTCTGCCAAGCAGATAGCATTGTCCCCGATGGCCGAGACCGTACTTTTCGCGCAGAGCCTGAGGCTCAGACTGGAGATCAAATGCTTTTCGCGTTCCGGGATTTGTCAGCATATCAACGGCCTGTTCACGCAGAGAGACCAGGGAACCAGTTTCCAGCGACTGGACACCCGGTATGCCCACATCCAGCCGACTCAGCATGTCGCGCCGATCGCGAAAGCGACGCTCGTCAATCCCCAGCAGTCCAAGGTTTGGGACGGTCCAGTCCGGGCGATGTGGCTGGCCGCCCGTCTTGAAGACTTTGTGCGCTGGAGGCAGGAATCCGAGGCGGGTATTTTCCTGCTGCTCATCCGTTCCCGGAACCATGATGTAAGCCGGCAGGTGCCTTGCTGCTGTTCCCAGACGATAGGAAACCACGGTCCCGATATCCGGCATTTCTTCAGGACCTCCGGGAGCTTCTCCGGAAAAAACGTATTGAGAACCTTTGGGATGAGAATTACTGATGCCAGGGGTAGGCTGAGTCATGCAGCGAACAATCGATAGCTTGTCAGCATGCCGGGCTGTCTTCGAGAACAACTCGGTCAGAAAAATCCCCGGGACATTTGTGGCAATGGTTTTAAAAGGACTGGCATGTTCCTGAGGCATCGAGGGTTTGGGGTCCCATGTGTCCACATGCGATACTCCACCCTGTTCAAACAGTACCAGCACCTGTTTCGCCTGTGCCGCTGCCTGTGCCGCCTTGACATGCCGAATTGCTGAGAACGAAGACAGCCCGGCGACGCCCAGGGTCAATGTGTTCCGGCGTGTGAATCGATTCATCGCGGTTCCTGATGATGCGGCTACAAAGGACGGATGCAGGGGCAGGGACTACTCGTGCGGGGTTATTCCCTGCGTGATTGGCGGGAATCCACATCATATCGGCACGCGCAGAATCAATCCACTTTGTCGTGAATCAGGTTTGGTGACGCGCATTGCGGAGCAGGAATCACAGAGCCCCCGCTCCGCTTAGTACCTGGGAACGATCGATAATTCGCGTGGATTCAGACCAACCGACCGATCTTCTGCCAGGTGGTCTCGGTAGCCAGCGTGCTCGTTGTTTCTTTGCCCGCTCAGGGGGAGTCGCCCGATTCTTAAGGACCGTTGTCAGAGAGATTTTTCAAAGTGGTCCATGAGGAGTCATCCTCATTTTTCTGTGAGTTTGACGTGAACGTAAGCATTTTGGATTCGAGCAGGGTTTGCTTCAGGGTCTCAGCTGGATGCCGTTTGAGCTTCAGGATGGCTGGGGAATCAAAGAAATGAACCTGCGTCGTGCCGCTGAGTTTCCATGTCACGGAGGATATGGTCTGAACGTTGAGAATGAAGGAACGCCCGATGCGTTGAAATCGAATCGAATCCAGCTCGATTTCCCAATCGGAGAGCGACTTCAGGGCCGGGGAATAGTTACCGCGCACATCGCAAAAGACCGATTCGTTTCTTCGTGCCTCGATCCACAGAATATCCTGAGGCGATGGTGAGCGGTTCCCTTTGACCGGAGGATTCGCGTCATATGACGGAGATTCTGCCTTTTTGGCGAGGATGAAAGAGCGTACTCGTTCTGCAGCCAACTTGATGCGATCGCGTTTTACGGGCTTCAGAATGTAGTCGACAACGCCAAATTCAAAAGCCTGGACGGCAAAAGTGTCATGCGCTGTGACCATGACGACACAGGTCTTCTCTCCGAGGACTGGAATCAACTCGGATCCGCGTGAACTTGGCATTTCGTAGTCAAGAAATACCACGTCAATGATATTCCTTTGCAGGAAGGCCTTGGCACCTGCAACAGAGTAGACTGCGCCAACGACTTCGATCCCCTCAACCTCTTGGATCAGGTCGGACAACCAAAAGTTCGCAGACGGTTCATCGTCAACAAGCAATGCGCGTAACATGGGCAGAAACGTCGGTGATTTGGGTAGAGTCAGGTTTCAGGAGTATCTGAAGGAGTGAGTGGACTTGAATCAAAGGGTGCTCTGCCATGGTGCTGAAAATCGACTCTCGCTCATTGAACATTCAGCAATCCATCCGCCTCGGTCGCTGAATACTTTAAAGTAGATCACTTCATCAATTTTATTGACTAACGACAATTGCCGTCAATCCTGTAAGCGGAAAACAGACTTTATTTGACAACAGCTGAGTGGCAGTTCGCCGCCAGCCCAGGAGGGTTCTGAGCAAAAGATGAATTCTTTCGTTTGTAGCGGTTTCCTGTTCCGGGTTTGTAGATGACTCAGGCGCTGGATAGTTTTTGGATTACTGCGGGATCAGAGATATTCAGAGCGTGCACTTTGTCTCGGGAACATTCAAGGGCCGACAAAATGAATCGCAAACGCTGTCGTTGACTTCGTCATCCTGAATGAAATTCGCTACAAGACCCCGATCTGCGATATCTCTACTTTCGTGTCGAGAAATATCAAGGATACCTGGTTCGCAAATTCCGGTCTTTCTTAAATTCGCCGCAGGCGAAGGTTGTTCACGATGGTCATGTTTCAAAAGTACCTCATACCGTGCATTTCCAGCCTCGTCATGCTGCTGATTGTCAACGCGACTTTCGCACAGACGCCAGTTCGAATTCTGGTCTGGGATGAACAGCAGCCGGAACAGAAGCAGGCGTATGGCGATAAGTTCCTCGGCGAGACCATTGCTGCCAGCCTGCAGACCCGCCCCGGTCTGTCCGTAAAATCTGCCAGCCTGCGAGACCCTCAACAGGGCCTTTCGCCCGAGATTCTGGACCAGACCGACGTTCTGGTTGTGTGGAGTCACATACGCGTTCGCGAACAGGACGATGCGATTATGGAGTCTATCGTTCAGCGTGTGA
>CAIQIE010000066.1 GCA_903871805.1 uncultured Planctomycetaceae bacterium
ATTCGAACAGAGCGAATCTCTCCGTGCAGATCTTTCGAAGCAAATCTTTCAGAGCGAATCGCTCAGGGCCACCAGCACCGACAGCGTCAGCAGGATGGCTCCGAAAAGCCGCAACAACATCACACTCCGCGAATGCTGCGACTCAGCACCGCCAAATACCCGGGCCAGAATCCACGCCAGCAGTACGGCCCACAGTCCACGTAATGCATACACAATGTTGATCCGAGTGGCGTCACCGAAACGGCTGAGTGAATAGGACATGCTGAGCGCCTGAACCGCCATCAGCACTGTGCCGATCAGCATCGGACGCAGGACCTGCAGAGTCCGTAGTCGCACGGGCGAATCAACCCAGGGCAACAACACTCCGGACATCAATGCCGTGCAGACAAACATCACCGCCAGAAATTGCTCCGCACCGTGACGCCTGCCCCACGCCTGCAATCCGGCATCAAACAGTGATAGCGAAATTGCGGCCAGCAGTGCCAGGCCAATCGTGATGGACACCCGCCTCGCGGATCGAACACTACCGGACGATGCGCCGGAACCCGCCTGAATAAACCCAACACCCAGCGCGGCCAGCGCGGCACCGGTCCAGACGCGACCAGAGATCGCTTCGTCGGTCAGTATGGCCAGAATGATCGCCACAATAATGACTTTCACTCCGAACACCGGTGTTGCGACAGACACGTCGCCCTGTTGAAAGGCCAGATATGTGAACATCTGCCCGGCAACAAAACACACGGCGACCAGCGCTGCCTGCCACCAGTCACCGAGAGGCAGCATCTGCTCCTGCTGCAGCCCGACGATCAACCAGAACAAACCCAGCCAGAAGTTCGCCAGAAATGTTCCAGTCCAGGGACTTGCCCCGCGAACAATCGCCTGCTTGGCGAACAACATGCCGAACACAAATACGAAACTGGAAAACAAGGGAAACAGCAGATGCACAGGCACAGGGAATCAAACTCTCTGTCAGGGAAACTCTGCACGAAGGCGGCTGTGGCAGGGATGAAAACTCGCTCGGAGTCGCAGAAATGGAGACACAGACGGGCTTGACCGTCGACCGTCCGGAAACCCCGGCCACGAGGCAGGCTCCGCAGCAGCGAAACACCAGCGCTGCCGCGGAGACATATTCCGAGGGCCGTCATTTTCCGGAAAAGAGCTGCCATGCCGATTCAATGCCGGCACCGGCCGCATCACCATCGTGAAAATACATTCCATAACGCAGTCGCAGAGTGGCTCCGGTTTTCAACTCCACAGGCTTAGCGTTCTGAGCCCCGTTTGTGTAAGCCTTTTCGCCAAATGGACTGATCGAAAATAAACCGTAGTCACGAACGTGATAACGGGATGGGCGGAAATTTTCGGGATGATCCATGATCGTCACACCGGCGGTTTTCCCACCCACCTCACCACTGTAATCCACCCAGGAAAACGACTTGCCCCAGCACTGAGCCGTTGTTTTTGATCCATCACTGGCGACGACCCGACCGCCGTTTTTCTCCTTCATGGAAGGCGCGACACGGAAGCCGAACAAGCCTTCCTTGGTGTCTTCGAATACCACGTCGTTTGTGGACGCTGAAAACGTCATGTCGTACACCAGCAGACGATTGGGATGAATCGTGACGGTCACGGTCTCCACCACTTCGGGGCGACCCGATTCCGGATGCCGCCATTCGTTTGTGGCTCTGAAGGACGCTTTCGGTCCACTAGCCGTCAGAATCTCAACCGCCGTATTTCGGATCACGCCTTTTTCGGCCCAGAATTTGACCCCATTGACTTCATCGATGGCATTCCAGATGCCCTTGTGGTGCGGATGATCCGCATCCGAAGCATCCTCCAGCGCCCGATTCAGCACAACTCCTGCAGCGGTAGTCACCGGTAAAAAATAGGGCTTGGGAAGCTGTGAACCGTAGTTAAAAGTCGTAAACGGCTGATCGTTCACAGTGATCGTCAACGCAGCGGAATCCGTCTGATGAATCTGCACGGTATCCGCCGCAAGGCTTTCGCCGCGGACAAGCAATAGTGTTGCAAAAGCGATCAGCAAACCCCGAAAAACTGGCGTATAAGTCATAAGGCAGGAACTCCTTCGGCAACAGGATGCAGAACAGAACAGAGACTTTTTCCGCAAAGCGTTGATCCTGCAGCGGCATGCGGCGACAAAACAGGAATGCCTTCGGCCATCCAGCACGCCTGCACACTCCTCAGTCTACGGAATACCTCAGTGACTCTGATCCGCACC
>CAIQIE010000067.1 GCA_903871805.1 uncultured Planctomycetaceae bacterium
CCGTAACGCCAGTCAGACTCTGGAAACCGCGTCCGAATTCTATGGAACTGTGCAGAACTTTCGCGACAATCTCGAGCGTGGTGAATCCGATGCAGAGATTGTCGAGAGTTATCGCTACGTGGAAGAATATGGAACTCGCTTTGTCTCTGCCTTCCGGCTGGCAAAAAGTCAGGCGGCCCTTGTGGTTCTGCAGGAGATTGAGGACGGGATCGCCGCACTTCGCCGTGAGCTGAACCTTGGTGGTTCGGCCGCTGCAGTGGATCTGGTCCGACTGCGCCCGCTCGCTGCATCGCTGGAAGATCTGGCGGATCAGATGAATCAGGATGTGCGTCAGTGGCTCAACTCGGAACGACCGTCGTACCGCAATGAGGCTTCTGCCGCAGCGAACGCCTTTGTAAAACGCACACAGAATCTGCACCGACTGGTTGATACCGATCAACGCAGTCAGGACCTGCAGAAGGAAGTGGATGCGCTCTACAGTGACTGGAAGGCCGTCTACTCGTACCTTGAACGCTGCAACACCGCGGACCGCAGCAATCTGGCCTGGCGAGCACGTCTGATCAATCAGGCGCTGGTGGATCTTGATACCCAGCTGCGTCCATAGGCTGGCAGAAAACCGGTAGTCCCCGTCGCAGTCGTCGGATGAAACCTCAAAGGAACACTGCGATTCGTAATCAAAGGCCGTCGTCTTACGCCGGCCTCGGTACCGCACGGGGCCGTGGCAGAAGTGGGCAGAAATGTGTCCCGGAGGCCCGCGTCCTTTTGGCTCACGGTTTGCGATGAGATACGAGGGAGGTATCTGGGTCGCACACTTTTCGTGCATACTCGCACGCGTGGTGGGCAAACAACCCTCCTGATGACCAGAGATCGCTGCGAATGAGAGCCGGAATTTGTTCTGCGGGAATCAATATTTGCCGCATTCCTGAGATGGTGGTGATTTGCTAAGCTGGTTTGGGCACTGTTTGTGCACATGGTGGCAGCAGGGCTGGATCCTCGGGGTGGCCCGTGAAACAGGCGACCTCGGTGAATCTGGTTTGCTGTTCTGCAGCCGAGTCTGGCGGGGCAGGCACAAAGTGCGGCGGGCTGACTGTTCCGGCGAGCGAAACTCTGGTGCCCTGCGGACCACGTTTGCACTGAGGTCGACCTGACCGCAGGCGTGCAGATGTGGTGACAGAGACGACGAGATACGTGAGAATTAGTAGCAACAGGTTTTCCAGCGAGGGTAGAGTCGGCAGTTCTGGCGAATTGGTCACAGAGACGGCCACAGGAAACCAGCGGTCAGCCAAGGCGAGACTGTAAGAACAGGGTGCATGGTAACTGCAGCGATCTGGCGCCGAGCTTCGAGTGTTCTGAAATCATCAACGGAAATGGAAATCAGTTATGCGTCATGTGGTGTGCCTGATCCTTGGGGGCGGCAAAGGGACTCGATTACTTCCACTGACAGAGTTTCGATCGAAGCCAGCTGTGCCGCTGGGGGGGAAGTACCGGCTGATCGATGTTCCGATTTCCAACTGCATCAACAGTGACATCAGCCGGATGTATGTCCTGACACAATTCAACTCTGTCAGTCTTCATCGCCACATTCGCCAGACCTACAACTTTGACCTGTTCCACAACGGATTTGTGGAGATTCTGGCAGCCCAGCAGACACTGGATGGATCCAACTGGTATCAGGGTACCGCGGATGCTGTGCGTAAACAGGTGCGGTTTCTGAAGGAATTTGATATCAAATACGTGCTGATCCTTTCCGGGGACCAGCTGTACCGTATGAATTTTCAGGAAATGCTGGCGACGCATCTGAATGCCAACGCAGATGTGACAATTTCGACCGTTCCTGTCTGTGCGGACCAGGCCCGGGCGTTTGGGATCATGCAACTGGACGATTCTGGCCGCGTGACTGGCTTTGTCGAGAAGCCAAAGAACGAAGAGGCTCTGGCAAAAGTCAGGACTCCGGCGTCCTGGATTGACAGCCGGGGGATTGAATCGCGAGGCCGTGAGTATCTCGCCAGCATGGGCATTTATCTGTGGAATCGAGACTTGCTGGTGGATTTACTGGAATCCACCTCCCATGAAGACTTCGGGAAAGATATTTTCCCGATGGCCATTCGGCATCATCACGTGCAGACGCACCTGTTTGATGGCTACTGGGAAGACATCGGGACGATTAAAGCATTTTACGACGCGAACCTTGCGCTGACCGATGCGAATCCTCCCTTCCAGTTCGCTGATCGCCGCGCGCCGATTTTCACCCGTCCACGGTTCCTGCCTTCCACGCGCATGGGGTCCTGTACGATTCGGGACAGCCTGATTGCGGACGGCTGCTTCATCGGTTCTTCCACGGTCATTGAAAAGTGTGTGGTGGGCATGCGGACGCATGTCGGCAAGGATGTGACCATTCGGAACACGGTTATCATGGGGGCGGACTTCTATCCGTCCAGCGAAGAACGTGCCCGGACAATCGGTGGGAACGAGGATGCGTGGGGGATCGGCGATGGGGCCTATATTGACGGTGCCCTGCTGGACAAAAACGTCTGCATCGGTCGAAACGCGAGGATTGTCGCTGCGGAAGCTCCGGCAGGAGATGGTGATTACGACAAGGTCGTGGTTCGCGATGGCGTGGCCGTTGTGCGTAAGGACGCCGTTGTTCCGGAAGGTTGGCGATTTCCGGGGCGCTGAGCGGCCTGAAAGCTGACCAGAACGTGCCGCGGTTGCCTCAAACGAAGCTGTGTGCCACTCCGGCCAGGCCCGGAAATGTGCGGCTTTCCCGCTGGAGGGCTGCGTAGCGGCGCACGGTGTTCCGTTGTGACTGCGGGCCTAG
>CAIQIE010000068.1 GCA_903871805.1 uncultured Planctomycetaceae bacterium
GGGAATGCCGATCGCCGCCGGATTCATGACGTGGTATAATACCGCGGACTGCGGCGATTAGGCATCGGACGAGCACGAGCACGAGTACGAGCACGAGTACAGGAATGGAAATGGGAACTGAGCGATGGATCTGAATCGACGTCGATTTCTGCACGGTGCCGGGACACTCCTCGGTCTGCCGTGGATGCCGTCGTTGTATGCCCGACGATTTCATGCCGAACCCACGCGCACTGTCCCCGTACGAACTGCGTTTCTGCACTTTCCGAATGGTGTTTGGGAGCAGCAATGGACGCCGGCCACAGAGGGCCCGGACTACCAGCTGACGGCGACGCTGCAACCACTGCAGCCGGTGCGGGATCAGGTGCTGGTGTTGTCCGGACTGGACAAGCCCAATAGTCGCAAGCGAGACGGCCATGCGCAATCCACGGCCAACTTTCTCACGGGAATGCCAGTCGCCAGAACCACGGGAAATGATATCAGTGCCGGCGGAGTCTCCGTTGATCAATTGATTGCAAAACAATTCGGACACCTGACGCCCCTACCGTCTCTGGTCCTTGGAGTGGAACCAGTGCGCAGTGGGATCGATCGCGTTGCGGGGATCACACTGCTGTACGGATCCTGCATGTCGTGGGAATCGCAGCATCGTCCGGTGATCCCCGAGATTTCGCCCGCCGCGGTGTTTGACAGACTGTTTGGAAAATCCATTGCCTCCGATCCGGCAAAACGGAAAGCTGGAAAACGCTTATTGGATACCGTTCTTGAAGACGCCCGGGCGCTTGCCGGACAGTTGGGGCGGGACGACCGTCAGAAACTGGACGAATACCTGGAATCAGTGAATTCGATCGAAGATCGCATTCGCTTCGCCGAATCTCCGGCAGGGCAGCAGCGGTTGCGCGAAATGGCGGACCGCGAGATGCGACCGCTACGACCGCAGGAACCTTTGGAATTTCGCGAACACCTGCGCACCATGCTGGATCTGACAGCGATGGCCTTTCAGTCTGATGCCACACGCACGGTGTCCCTGATGATGGCGAATGATGTCTCGCACCAGACGTTTCCCTTCCTCGAAGGCGTCAAAGACAATCATCACAGTCTTTCGCACCATCAGGGTGATCCGGATCGGATTGCGCAGTACCAGAAAATCAATCAGTGGTATGTCCAGCAATTTGCTGATTTTTTGAGCAAACTGCAGGCGATTTCTGAACACGATGGAACGCTGCTGGACCACTCCATGATCCTGTTTGGTTCCGGCATGTCTGATGGGGACCGGCATGACCCCGACAATCTGCCGATTCTGCTGGCAGGTAAGGCTGGAGGTCGTCTGGAAACCGGGCGTCATCTGCGGTTTTCCGGCGAATCCACTCCCTTGTGCAATCTCTACATTTCCATGCTGCAGCGAATGGACATTCCCGCACAGCAATTCGGTGACAGTATCGCCCCTCTGATCTGACATGCCATGTGATTGATGGCATGTTCAAGCGACGTGGAAAAGAATGTCTCGCAGCCAAAATAATTTTTTTCGTTAGCGATCCTGTACGTGTCCGTGGCTTCGGTGGGACACACCTCGGAGCACATGATACTGCAAGACAACACGATGCCAGAGATTGCTGCCATTGCGCAACCTGTCGCACAAACTGTACAGGCTGTGCAGATCTCCTGAAGCGCCTTGACCTTTTCAGGAATCGCCAACCTGGGCGAAGACTTTTTGACTCCTGCTGCCGAAAATGTAAGAAGGTCAGCGAAACCCCGTACAGTGTCGTGCTGCGCGCCATTCGTGGTGTCACCGACGGGAGCGTAGCACGCGCACCGACCATGCGTTTTTGAATGAGATTTCCGGTTCTGCCGACGCATTTCCCGAGAACCCTGAAATCTTCGGAACGGCGGGAAATACTGGTGTCGTTTCGCAGGGAATTTCGTTTGTCGGTCGCGGTGTTCGTCCGTGCGAACAGCAGCCCGCCGCGGAAATTTCGGGGGCGGAAAAGGCAAACATGGGCAGATCTTTGCCCGGACCGATCAATGCTCAATTTCTGCCGCGCCGGGACAGGATTACGTTTCATCTGATTCTGGTTGACCGGCGCGCCCTCTGCCCATGTTGGTGATGGCCTGTTGGGACCTCTTGCCGTTTTGAAAAACCAAATGTCTACGGATCAACTTCCCGTTCGGATTATCACGCCACATGATGGGCTGGACGCATTTCGTTATGCCTTCTCCAGTTTGATTCGCGATCGGCGGTTTACTCTGGAATTGGCCTGGAGAATGTTTCTCAGAGATACCCGCGCAACGGTGCGCCAGAGTTTTCTGGGATACATTTGGCTGGTGCTGCCTGCGCTAGCCAATTCGCTGGTCTGGGTGTTTCTGAGCGGTACCGAGGTGGTCAGCATCAGTTCGGGAGACACACCTTACCCGCTGTTTGTCTTTGTTGGCACCTTGCTCTGGACAGCTTTCAACAGCTCTGTTGTGGCTTCGCTGGCCATTATTGACGAAGCCCGCGGGACACTGGCTAAGGTGAATTTTCCTCAGGAATGTCTGGTGCTGGTGGCTTTCGGGAAGGCGTTTCTGAATACGGCCGCCACTGCCTTGTGCGCTGTGCCGTTCTTCCTCCTGTATCCGATTCCGCTGCATTGGGGGATCCTGCTGTTTCCCGTTGGCATTCTCGTCACGATGTGTGCGGGGATTGCTCTCGGTCTGCTCGTGGTGCCGATTTCCGCAATGTTCAATGATCTGAGTCGAGGTATTCATCTGGGGCTGCGTTTCGGTTTTTTCCTGACCCCCGTGATTTTTCCGCTGCCTGCCGCCGGGCTGGGACGCACGTTGATGCTCTGGAATCCAGTCACCTGTCTCGTGGTGTCGTCACGAGCGTGGCTACTGGGAGGCGAGGCGGCGTTGACCGCACCGTTTATCGTTGTGGCTGTTATCAGCTGCATCATGCTGGGCGTGGGCGTACTGTTTCTGAAAGTGTCGCTACCGCACATCATCGAACGCCTTGGCAGCGGCTGAGTTAGTGGTGCGACGGGGCAGGGCGGCAAAGAAAGACGGAGCACAGGGGCAACACTGAACCACTGAACCATTAATTTGTGTGGGTTAACCAGCTGCTGAAGCAAGTGGGACGCGTGTGATGTATTCCGGGGCAGCCAGCCCCCGCTTTGCGGGTCAAAACCGAATTTATAAACATGACTGAAGTGCTGATTCAGGCCGAGAACATCTCCAAGAAGTTCTGCCGTTCCCTCAAAAAATCGCTCTGGTATGGCATCACCGATGTGTGTCATTCCTTAAGCCCGTGGTCCGAGTCTGCGCGGGAACAGCAGGGAGAAAAGGGGCAGTTGCGGGAGCAGGAATTCTGGGCACTGCAGGACATCAGTTTTGAAGTTCGACGCGGGCAGTGCCTCGGGCTGATTGGCCACAACGGAGCTGGCAAGAGCACTTTGCTGAAGATTCTGAACGGACTGATTCGGCCTGACGCGGGTCAAGTGACTATGCGCGGGCGTGTGGGGGCACTGATTGAACTGAATGCCGGATTCAACCCGGTTCTGACCGGTCGTGAAAATATCTACAGCCAGGCCGCGCTGCTGGGATTCAGCCGGGCTGAGATTGCCGCGAAGTACGAGGAAATTGTGGAATTCTCCGAGTTGCGGGATTTCCTTGAAATGCCCCTGCAGAACTATTCCTCGGGTATGAAGGTGAAACTGGGTTTTGCGGTTGCGTCCCAGTTGGAACCCGACATCCTGTTGATCGATGAAGTCCTGGCCGTGGGTGACCTTGGCTTCCGCTTTAAATGTCTCAACAAAATCAGCGACCTGCTGAAGAAGTGTGCCGTTGTCTTTGTTTCTCACTCCATGACCCAGGTGATGCGAGTTTCCTCACACATCATGATGCTGAAGGGTGGGCGGGAGGCCTTTTTTGGAACGGAAGTTGCGCAGGGGCTGGAAGCCTACTATCAACTGTTCAGTGGAGGCACCCTATCGGTTACCGGAAATGGTGCCGTCAAACTCAGGGCGCTGGAAGTCTGGTCCGGGGAAAGTCGCTGTCAGCTGGAAGGGGCACTGCAGATTCAGCATGGAGACACGGTACGACTGCGTGTGACGCTGCAGGCGGACCCACACATACGAGAAGCTGTGATTCAGGTGCTGTTCTGGAATCATGAAATGATTCCGGTACTGGAGATCTCCGGTGGGGAGTCTTATGGGTTTCATTTCTTCCCCGACGGGGACCAGACAGTTCTGGAAGTGGAGATGTCCAATCTGCCGCTGAATACGGGAAGTTATTTTGCCAGCGTGATTGTCACTGCTCCAGGGTTGGAGAAGGTCTATTGCCAGGCAGACAATTCCTTCCGACTGACAGTTGGGGCAGGCAGTCCGGTCTCCGGAGTTGGTTGCGTCTGTGCCGGAGGCTGGGCCGTACTTTGACGCTGCGTTGACGCTGCGTGGACGATTGAAACAAGTGGCGATTGTCGGTAACTGGTTGGGGCGTGAGGGGACCGAGATGAGCCTTCCGGGTTCCCTGCTGGCTTTGACACGACGAGACTGAACTGGACACGTTGGTATGTGCGGAATTGCCGGGGTCCTCGATTACTCGAAATCCTGGAATATATCAGAGACGGTCTCACGGATGACAAGGGCGATTGCCCATCGGGGGCCCGATGGCAGTGGCGTGGTCCATCAGGAGCACGTGGGGCTGGGGCATCGGCGTCTTTCGATTATTGATCTTGAAGGCGGCCGGCAGCCGATGAGCACGCCTGACGGTCAGGTGCATTTGACCTACAACGGCGAGGTTTACAACTACCAGGAACTGCGACGTGAGCTGACGGGTATTGGATATCAATTCCGGACATCGTCTGACACGGAAGTGATTCTGTATGCCTATGAAGCGTGGGGGCGGCGTTGTGTGGAACACTTTCAGGGCATGTTTGCCTTTGCCATTGCCGACTACCGCCGGCGTGAAATTCTGATCGCCCGTGATCATTTTGGCATCAAGCCTCTCTTGTACCGCCTGCAGCCGGATTCATTCGCCTTTGCCTCCGAGTTTTCGGCGCTCCAGCAATTGCCAGACTGGACCGGCGAGGTGGACCTGCTGGCGATTGATCTGTTTCTGCGTTACCAGTACATCCCGGCACCGCAGACCGCGTTTCGTCAGGTGTTCAAGCTGCCGGCCGGTCATCGGATGGTGATCCGCATGGACGAACGCAAGCAGACGCTGGAGCGTTACTGGACGCCGGAGTTTCACAGGAAACGTCGCTATCGCAGCGAGGAATTGGTTGAGGCACTGGACGCCACACTGAAAGATTCAGTACGACGGCATCTGGTGGCGGACGTGCCCTTTGGCGCGCTACTGTCTGGCGGTGTCGACTCGTCCCTCGTCGTCAGCTACATGGCAGAACTGCTGGGAGACTCTGTACGCACCTTCGCGATCGGATTTGATAGCTCCGACGTCAGTGAACTGCAGTACGCGAGACTTGTGGCGCAGAAGTATGGGACGCAGCATCACGAGGAAGTGCTGCAGTTCAACGCCCTTGACGCCTTACCCGAGATTGTTCGACATCATGGTGAACCCTTTGGAGACCAGTCTGCCATTCCCACATGGGCCGTCAGTAAGCTGGCACGCAGCCACGTACCGATGGTGTTGTCGGGAGATGGTGGGGATGAGTTTCTGGCAGGTTACAGCAGCTACGCCGGCTGGCTGAATGCCGTGACGCAGCAGACCACACAAACGGCTCGGTCCTGGAAAGCACCGCTGCGACCGCTGCTGAATGTGGTGAAACCGGGATCGCACAGAGAGATGCCGGGGCCCGCTGACAACATCGAAAACTGGTTGCCCTGCATTGGGCGTTTTACCAGCCGAGATCGCTCACAACTTTGGCGACGTGATCTTCGTTTTCTGAGCGACATGCCCGGGACAACTTTTCAGCGGGCATTGGCCGCGGGTGTTGGACTGAAAGGCGTGAACCGCGTACAGCGCGTGGATCTGGAAACATTCCTGCCGGAAGATATCCTGACCAAAGTGGATGTAGCCAGCATGCGTTATGGTCTGGAAGTCAGGCCACCAATTCTGGACACGACTGTATTCCGGTTGGCAGCGTCGATTCCCCCGGAAATGCTGGTGGATCGCGAGTCTGACAGGGGCGGAAAGTTGCCGCTCAAGATGCTGGCGGCAAAGAAGTTCGGGCACGATTTCGCTTTCCGCAGAAAACAGGGTTTTGTCATGCCTCTGCAGAGGTGGTTGCGTGACGACCCGCAGTCCGCGGCCCGAGTGCGGGAACGCCTGTGCGATTCGGGAAGTGAACTACGGCACTGGTTCTGCCATGAGACAGTGGAAGCCGTCCTGTCGCATGGGCGCGTGGAAAACGTCTGGCTGTTGCTGGTGCTGCAGGAGTGGTGTCAGCAACTAGCTTCTCCTGTCCGCGTTCCCGACGGGCCTTAGATAGACGTTGGTCTTTTCAAATTCGACAGCAGGAATGACTCAGCAGACTCGCATGACCACGGAACCGCTTTACCCGGATCAGGCAGAATTGCAGCGAGACTTTCGGGGATCACGCTTTGTCTTAGCTGCGGGGCACTTTGACTACTTTGGAGGTGCGGAGAGGCAGTCTGTCCTCCTGGCTCGAGAATTGATGTCCAGATATCAGGCCGATGTGAAATTCATCGGTTGGGGGGGCGATGGCGTTTTTGCGGACCATATTCGCTCGATCGGAGCGGAACCGGTGGTGTTTCCATTGCATGTGGAACAACGCGGGTTGCGTCAAAAACTGGCTCTCCTGAAGATGGCGTGGTTTCTGCGATCAGAGATGCGGCCGGACTATCTGTTGCCGTTTGTGGGGCCACACTGTAAAGCGGTGGGTGCCATCTGGCGCCTGACGGGCGCCCGTTTCTGCTGGTGGAATCAGCGCGACGAAGGACGCGGCATTTATGGTACGCGTTTTGAACATCGCTTGATGCGAACATTACCCGCCATCGTATCCAACTCGTGGGAAGGTCACGAGTTTCTGGTGAGGAAGTTTGGTCTGAAGCCGGAACAGATCCGAGTGATCAACAACGGCGTGGTGATTCCTGAAGCGGTGGATGGGCGAGCGTGGAGACGATCGAACGGCATCGCGGATGATCAGTTGGTCGTGCTGATGCTGGCGAATCTAACGCGGTTCAAGGACCACGCAACCCTGTTACGAGCGTTCTCGCAGGTGCGGACTGCGGATACAGGAAAACGTTGTCAACTCGTTTTTGCCGGTCGTCCGAGGGATACTGCCGAGGGCATCAAAGCGCTGGCCTTTGATCTTGGGCTGGGCGGTTGTCTGCGGCTCACGGGCGCTGTTCGGGACACAAACGAAGTGCTGGCTGCAGCCGATCTGGTCGTTCACAGTTCGATGACGGAAGGTTGCCCCAACGGGGCCCTGGAAGCCATGGCACTCGGCAAGTGTGTGCTGGGAACCGATATTTCCGGGATGCGCCAGGCGCTGGGGGAACAGAATCGTGAGCGGTTTCTGGCACCGGCCCGGGATGCAGGACGCCTTGCGGAACTGATGTTGCAACACCTTGAGTGTGAGAATCTGCGAGTCGCCGCTGGTAGGGAGAATCGATCACGGATTGAGCGAGAGTTTTCGGTGGCCGGCATGACGCGTCAGGTGCTCCTGACGATTCGCGAGCGACGACTGCCGAGTCGGTAAAATCCGGCGCAGTGCTCAGGTACTGAAAAACGGTGTCGTAGCGGGCTACGGAAGGTATGTGCTGAGATTTCTGAATCGACGCTCTGGAAATCTGAATCGCATAGCGTCTCAGTGCGAGTGTGTCGTTCTCGTCGGGGAAACCCACGAGACGCAAACGTCACTTGTACTTTGAATTCAGGACTCTTCACGGCTGAAACGCTGCCGAAGTTCAAATATCAAATACATGAGAATTGGTGTTCGGACAGTTTGCGGGATGGCACAGTAAATCAGAGTCGATCTGGGACTTGAATCCCGGGGATTTTGTTATGACCGAGCAGGAAAACCAACAAAAAAGTACGCTCATTGAGGTGTGCTGCGCATTCGATCGTCACCTCGTCACGGCGGCTGAAGTGATGTTTGTTTCGCTGGCGAAAAATGCCGCGGCGAGCACGGAATACAGGATCAGTGTGCTGTGCAGTTCGACGGGACTTGACAGCGACAGTCGTGAAAGGCTGATGCAGGTCTTTCGTGGATTTTCGCGGCACTCGATCCGTTTTATAGAAGTGGGAAGTAGTTTTGAGGGTGCATTTGAGATCCGCGGGATCACAGTGCCGACATATTATAGATTGTTGTTGCCTGAGTTGATGAGTGACGTTCCTCGCGTGCTTTACCTTGATGTCGATCTGATTATACAAGATGATCTGAGGAGTTTATTCGAGACTGATCTTGAAGGGATGTATCTTGCTGGCGTGAAAGGGATATATACAAACTTCAGTCGGGAGCGGGTTGAGTCTTTAGGGATATCTCTGGGTGGCTATGTGAATGCCGGCGTGTTGCTGATGAATCTTGATTTGATGAGGCAACATGGGCTGCAGAGTGATTTTGTTTCGATGGTCCCGAGGGACTATGAGTTTCAGGATCAGGACATTCTGAATATACGATGTGTCGGAAAAATTGCCTATCTGCATCCGCGATACAATATTCACACGATGTTCGATTATCTCGGGAATCCGGATTTTTGCGATGATTTATTCGGGCCCGGAGCGGCTCGGGTGGCTGTCGCATCTCCTGGTATCATTCACTACGCTGGAAGGAAGCCGTGGCAGAGCAATGAGTGCTGGTTTTATGATGTATGGTGGGAGTATTATCGACAGACGACAAATTTCAGTATTGAATTCTATCTGGAGCATCAGAAATCCGTACTTCTGGGGCTTGAAGAACTCAGGAAGCTGAGACTCGCCGTAACCAGAAAGGTGCCGGTGTCATGGTGGCGCCGGTTTCGAGGTGTGATTGGCGGGCTATGGAACAGGTTGTCCCGATTCTTCTGAAACTGTATTGGTCGGTAAACATCCAGGTTGGGATCTTAGGTGGTTTTTTCGTGTCGGTTTGCACTCTCGGCCCTGGCGGGTGTTCCCTTCTGGTCCTGCCTGCGAAGACGGCGGTCATAAGAGCGTGTTGCCGAAGAGATATATTTGCCGGGGATTTATTGCAGCGGGTTGTGCGGTGTATATGTGAGTAATTGTCAGAGACTTCGGGCGGATGTTGTTGTTTACGATTACCCGAATGCGGTTGCCGGGCCTATCAGTTGGGCGCAGCGACTGCCGGTGCTGCTGAGGAACCATGGGATTGATGTGCGGGTGTTGCTTCTGCACTGGGGAGATGTCTCAGGCGGAGTGCTTCACCCGGCACTGACATCGCAGGGGGTGCCGGTCTGCGCATTTCGAGTCTCTGACACCCATGCCAATATCAGATTTCTCCTGAAAGCCATCCATGATGATCCGCCGGACGTCTTCATCGCTAATCATGTGACACCAGCCTTGCTGATCTCCGGGTATGTTCGGAGCCAGGGGATCCCAGCCATCGCCGTGCTGCGTTCTGATGATGCCTTTTATCATGGTGTGATTGATGTCGTAGTGGGTGGCAGAGTTCGGGATCGTGTGAGCGCCGTGGTCGGCGTTTCCGAATTCCTGACGAGAATGGCGAAGGTGCGAAATCCGTCGATGGACTGTATCAGGATTCCCTCAGGGACTCCGATTCCATTGCGTTGCGCTGAAGCCGGGGGGCGACTGCGGCTGGTTTACTCAGGAAGGCTCGTTGAGGAGCAAAAGCGAATATCTGAAACCATCGAGGCTTTCATTCGTGCCTGTACAGAGTTCCCGAGCCTTGAGGTGGTAATTCTTGGCGATGGCCCCGAACGGGCTCGGCTTGAGGAACGTGTTGCTGAGTGCTCAGTGGACATCCGCTTTCTTGGACGTTTGCCAGTTGCAGAGATGCTTGACGAATTGATGCGTTCGCATGTGATCGTGCTACTGTCGGATTATGAGGGACTTCCCGGCGCTGTTGTTGAGGGCATGGCTTGTGGGCTGGTTCCGATCTGTTTGAGAATGCGAAGTGGTTCCGATGAGCTTATCAGTCATGGTCTCAATGGCTTCATTGCGGAGGATCGTGGGGCTCATTTCGTTGAGTGTATCCGGGAACTGCATGGGTCATGGGAGCGTTGGTCAGAGATGTCGCGTCTTGCGCGGCATTCGATTGTGGAAAGATTCTCGCTGGACGTTGTGTCGCGACAGTGGGCCACGCTGATCCGTCGTCTCGCCGGACAATTGACACCCAAACGCGGGTTTACGATTCCTGTGACGCTTGATCTGCCGCCTGTGCACCCAGCGCTAGCCGCAGAAGACATCAGGCCTGAACAAGCAGCGACCCTTCGACGAGTTGGCCACAGGCTGCGTCGTGTGCTGGGAAAGATCAGGGCACTGCTTCTTCGTGTTTGCGGCTCCGGTTGATTTCGTGTGGCAGGTCTCGGGGATTGGCCCAGGAACTTGAGCGGCTTGCCTGCGTACACTGACGTTGAAACTGAAGCACTTTATTAGACGTCGCTTTTTTGTTTTGGATTGCAACTGCATGACACTGTGTCTCATCAAAGGCCATAAGCCACTGATCAGTGAAACATTCATTGACACACACATTCAGCGACTTTCCGGTGAAAAAGTTGTGCTGTACAACTATTTCCCTGAGTATACGTTCAATGGCCGCACACTGCGATACTTCTACAGTCGACGTCCGCTGCTGATGAAAGCGCGTCGATTACTGCCCCAGATTCTTTATGATCGGATAGTCACGCGACACGAATTGTCGAACGAGCGGACCATGGACTTCATGGACGGCTTCTTTCGGCAGCACAATGTCGATGTCATCCTCGCCGAATACGGGTTCAATGGAGCCGATATCGCTCCGATCGCCAAAGCCCTCGGCATCCCTCTGGTGGTCTACTTTCACGGCCACGAC